>NZ_JBXUOS010000010.1:0-194405 GCF_057196725.1 Cellvibrio sp. ATLC23
CATCATTGCCAAGGCTGATGTGGGACGCTCGACGTTTTATGAACATTATAAAAACAAAGATGAACTGCTCTATGCAAGTTTGCACTGGCCGATGACTGTTTTGGCCTCTGCGATGCTACCTCCAAGCAAGGTGTTGGATGTACAGGGGGTGCTGGAGCATTTTTGGCAGAACAGAAGTTTTGCTCGCCCTATATTTACAGGTGGTACACGTAAACATGTCAGTCGATGCCTTAGCCAGATAATTATCGGGCAAATGCATAACATGTCTTCACCTTCACAAAATCGCTATGTCCCTATATCCGCTATTGCACAGGCGCTAGCCGCAACGCAACTCTCTTTATTGAGCGACTGGCTGACGGGTGTATATGCCACGACACCAGATAAACTTGCTCAACAGTTAATGCTTATCAGCCGAGCTATTGCTATTCCTCCTGCGTGATTATCATTTAAGGGGAAGAGTAAAATTTAATGACCGTCCGCTTTTGGCCGATTTGCGAAGTTCGGCGGCTTGCGTCAGGCACCGTATTTTTTGATTTAAATGTTAGTTTATTATCAATCGGTCACGTGAACGCTGTAAGTCGCAATCGGAGGCAATGTCATGTGCGGTGAATGCTGACTCAGGCTTTTGGGCGAAATATAAAAGTCGGCTTCTTTGAGTGTTTAAAAAAACGGGCAGGGGTTGTAAACCTCTGCCCGTTTTTTTATTTGCTGGTAAGTTTTTTGCGCGGCAGCAAGTGTAAAAATTTTTCTCGCCATGCGGCTTCTGGGTTTAATACTTCTATTAACAAACAGGGTAGGAAGCTCAGGGTTAGCAACATGGAGGCGGCTAGGCCGCAGAGTACAACTATGCCTACACCGCGATACAACTCGGTGCCTGCGCCGGGAATGAGAACGAGAGGCAACAGGCCGAAGATGGTGGTGGCGGTGGACATAAGGATGGGGCGCAGGCGGGTGGCGACGGCTTGGTGTACGGCGTCGGCGATGGGTAGGTGGCGTTCATCCAGATTGCGCCGGGTTTGCTCCACAATCAGGATTGGGTTGTTGACCACTGTGCCTAACAGAATTACAAAACCAAGCATGGTAATCATGTCGAATGCTTGATGGTTGCCCACCAAACCGACGGTTGCCAGCAGCGCACTAACGCCGTTGGTGGCAACCAAACCGACCAAACCACCGGCGATGCCCAGGGGCACTGTAGTCATAATTAGCAGTGGGTAGCCCCAGTGGGAAAAGATCGCCACCAGTAACAAATAAATCAGCACCAGTGCTACCGCAAAATTACTCAGCAGCGAGGCGCGGGTTGAGGCCAGGTCATCGGCGGCGCCGGTAATACTCAGCGTGACCCGGCTGGGCAATTCACCGGCACCCTTCATGGCGGGGATCAATTCGCTACGCACCTTTTCTACGGCGGTTTCCAGCGCGACATCATCGGCAGGGATGATGTACACGGATACGGTGCGCTGGCCATTGATCCGGCGCAGGGCTTCGCTGTCTACCGTTTCGCGCAATTCCGCCAGTGCCGCAAGTGGCAAGACCTGCCCGTTGGGTGTGCTGATGGGCACTTGCGCCAGTTGGTTGAGCTGTTGGCGGTTGCCGGCGGTGCTGAACAGGAACATATCGATCTTGTCGTCGCCATCGATAAACTCTCCCACAAAGGCGCCGTCGCTGTAGGCGGCGACAACAAAGCCAAAGGTCTCGGCACTAAACCCGAGTTCGGCCAAACGCTCCCAGCGCGGGCGGATTTCAATCAGCGGCTGGTCGAGGGACAGCGACGAGGGCGATGAATCGAGCCGCGGCTGTTCAAATACCTCGTCCGCCCGGCGCATGACGTGGCGCGCGGTGGTGTATAACTCCGCCAGATCAGCGCCGGTGATGTTTAACTCCACCGCGCGAGTGCCGCCCTGATTGCTGGAAATGATCGAACCGCGCGATGAAAAGCCGCGCATGCCGGGGTAGCGCTCAAAGCGTTCCACCAGCGCGGTCATCATCACATCTATATTGGCGGGGTCGCGCGGTTCGCTCATCAGCCAAAGCTGCCCGGCACCGATGCGCAGGAGGTAGTACTTGAGCTGTGGAATAGCGCCGTCTTCAGCCTGGTAGCCCTCCGCCGAGGCGGTATTCAACTCGGCTTGGATTTCGGTGCCGATTTTGTGCATCTCTTCGATGTTGTAACCCGGTGGCGCAAACATTCGGGTAAAGGCCTTGGGCTCTTCGCCTTCGGGCAAATACTCGGCTGCGGGCATGAGCACTGTCGCCAGGCCGAGGCTGCTGAACAGGGCAATGCCCATGGTGAGGTAGCGGCGCTTGCGAGTACAGGAGAGCCAATCGGTGAAATTGAGAATCGCGGTTTCGCGCTTTGAACCTTCGCCCATATTCATGCGCCCGCCAATGGCGGCGCTGGCGGCAGGCACCACAAACAGAGCAAACAACATAGAGGCGATAATGGCCGCGGAAATGGCCAGGGCGATATCGGAATAGAGCTGGCCCGCTTCGTCGGTGACAAACAGCACCGGGGCAAAGACCAGCACCGTGGTTGAACTAGAGGCAATTACCGCGCTCCAGACTTCGCGCACACCGGTGACGGCGGCCTCGATCCGATCCAAGCCGCGCCGCCGCGCCTGCTCAATGCTCTCCAATACCACAATGCTGTTATCCAGCGTCATGCCAATCGCAAAGGCGATACCGGCGAGGGAGATCACGTTAATGGTGCGCTCAAAAGTGGCGAGCCCAATAAAAGCGGCGATGGTACACACCGGAATGCCCATAAGGCAGATAAGAGTGGCGCGCCCCGAGCGCAGGAACAGGTACATCACCAATGTGGCGAGCAAGGCGCCCAGGCACAAGTTGACAAACACATTGCTCACTGAGGCCTCTACATAGCGCACGTCGTCGCCAATCATCATGATGCGCAGGCCATTGGGTTCGAGCAGATCAACCCGCAGTTGGTCGATCTCGGCCAGCATCGCCCGTTTGATATCGATCACGTTGGAACCCTGCTGGCGCTTGACCGATAGGGTCAGCGCCTCCTCGCCATTAACGATGGCGTAACCGCGCTTTTCGTAGTGATCCAGCCGCACCTCGGCAAGGTCGCGCAGGCGGATATTACTGCCCTCGCTGTGGCTCACAATCAGGTTTTGCAGGTCATCGATATCTTCAAACCGGCTGGTGGTGCGCAGCAAATAGCGGCGTTTGCCCTCGTTGATATCACCGGCCGACACATCGCGGTTGCGCGCGCGAATGGCGTTGCTGACATCCTCCAGGCTCAGGTTGCGCTGGGCAAGACGGGCGGGGTCAACCTGAATTTGAATCTGGCGCAGGGTATTGTTCATCTCCACCTGCGACACCCCCGCGACCCGCTCCATGCGCGGGCGCAGATTGTCATCGATAAAGTCGCTAATCATGTCCATATCCAGCTGGCGCGGGTTGCCCAGCTGGGGCAGAACGGCGAAGTACATAAAGGCATTTTCGGAAAATGACTCGCTGTACAGGCGCGGTTGATCCACATTTTCGGGGTAGTTGGCCACTTGGCTCAGGGCATTGGAGACCCGGATCAGCGCCTCATTGGCCTCGACCCCGATGGGAAATTCCAGCTCGATCACCGCTTCGCCCATTCGGGCGGAGGACTCCATGCGGCTCAGATTGGGCAGCGAGCGCAGGTAGCGCTCCTGTTCGAGCAGAATTTCGTTTTCAATATCTTGCGGGGTAGCACCTGGCCAACCGGTTTCAACGGTGATGATGCGGGTGTCCAGATTGGGAATCATCTGCACCGGCATACGCAGTGCGGCGGCAAGGCCGAGCACACACACAATCAAGACGATAACGCTCAGCAGGCGCCCCTGCACAACCCATTTTTCAATCATTGGTCTGCCCCTGCGCGCTGGTTGCCGGAGCATCTACCACAGTGACTGACTGGCCATCGCTGAGCAGTTCATTGCCACGGATCACCACCTGCTCACCAGCCTGCACTCCTTGCTCGACAAAATAGCCCGTGCGGTTGCTGCTGCCCAAAGCAATGGTGCGGCGCTGGGCGGTGCCGTTTTCCACTACAAATACACTGAAGTTGCCATCAGCATTGCGCAGCAGGGCATCGCGCGGCAACAAGACGGCGGTTTTAGTCTGCTGGAAGCGCAGCTGGGCGCGGGCAGAGGCGCCGGGCACAAGTGCGGTTGAGGTTTCAGTTGCGGCAAGGCGCAGCAGGAAGCTGCGCGAGGCATCGCCCACCGGCACCAGAGTGTCGATGCCCGCGGCAAGCTGCAGGTTGGGGTGGGCATCGGGGATAATCTGCACACTTTGCAGATGCTCGATACTGGTCAGATGCTCCTGCGGCAGCTGAACATCCAGGCGCACCGAGTCCATCGACACCAGAGTAAATACCTGATCGCCGGGGTTGAGCCATTGCCCCACATCGGTCCAGCGGGCGCTGATCACCCCATCAAAGGGCGCTTTGAGTTGGTGTTTAGCCAGTTGTTCGGCGGCGATAGCGGCAGCAGCACGGGCTTCTTGTACCCTTGCTTTCGCCAGAGTGGCCGCACTTTCCCGGGCGCTCACCTCACTTTGGGCGATATGGCTCTGCTCGCGCAAACGCAGAGCTTCATCGCGCAGGCGATTGGCTTCGATCGCGCTGGTTTCAGCGGCGGCCAGCTGCGCCAGAGCGCGCTGATGTTCTTGTTTAACGATGCTATCGTCCAACGTCAGTAGCAGATCGCCCTTTTTAACCCGGCTGCCCAAGTCTACCTGCAGGTCTTTGACCAGCGCATGAACCGCCACCGAGAGCCGGGAATCGCGCAGCGCCTGCACCGTGCCACTCAGCTCTAGCTCACTGCTAAGCGCGCTGCTCTGCAAGCGATGAGTAACCACCTGCACCTCGTTAGATTGAGCCTGAACAGAAGGCCAAGCCGCCAACAATGGCAGTAATAAACAGGTAGTTAAGAGAAAGCGCTGCATAAGCCCTCATCGGGTTGGTGAGTGTCAAGGCTTATCTTAAAGGATTACAAATAGTAACTTCTCTCATTTACAGGCTAATTTCAGGACTTAACACTTTTTTGCGCAAGCGCGGCGCGGAGACAAGGCAGCGTCAGTAAACTCCGCCAGGCAGGGGGGTTAACCTATTCATTAGGGCGCTACCGCAAACTTATCTACCGGTACCGGGCGGCCAAAATAATAGCCTTGGTATTTTAAACAGCCTTCTTTTTCTAACCAATCGCGCTGCTCTTTGGTTTCTACGCCTTCGGCAATAACAGTGAGTTCCATGCTCTGCGCGAGACGAATAATCATACGCGCGATAGCAGCATCATTGGGGTCAATAAGAATATCATTAACAAAAGATTTATCGATTTTTAATTCGCTGATTGGCAGGCGTTTTAAATAGGAAAGCGATGAATAACCTGTGCCAAAATCATCGAGAGAAAATTTAATTCCGTGGCTTTTTAGCGCCTTCATTTTAGTGATAATTTCTTGCTGATTAGCAACCAACATACTCTCGGTGAGCTCGAGTTTTAATTTGTAGGGTGCTGCTCCACTTCGCTGAATAATCTCCAATAGCTGTTCAACAAATTGCGGATGCTGAAATTGGCGGGCGCTAACGTTGATCGAGAGAACAATATCGGCTGTCGTGGGTGATTTATCCCATTCAACTAATTGCGCGCAGGCCGCAGCAAAAATCCAATTCCCCATAGGTAAGATCAAACCGGACTCTTCGGCGATAGGAATAAAATCCAATGGCGGGATCATGCCACGCTGTGGATGTAACCAGCGAATCAAGGCTTCTGCACCGACCACTGTGCCATTGTGATTAATCTGCGGCTGATAATACAGTTGGAACTGTTGCTGCTGTAGCGCATCGCGAATTTCGTTTTGCAGCGCAAAACGTTGCGCAGCAAGAGTTTGCATTTCCGGATCAAAAAAACGCAAAGTATTACGCCCTGCGGCTTTGGCGTGATACATAGCTTGGTCGGCTTGTTTTAGTAATTCTTCTATCTGTACCGGTTTATCGCCAAATAAACAAATACCGATACTGGGCGAATTAAAGTATTCCTGTCCCTCCAGTTGATAAACACAATTCAAGCTGGCCAAAATTTTCTCAGCGATTTGTTGAACATGCAATGCGGCGTTATCGTGATCCTTATCAAGACCTTCAAATACCACTAGAAATTCGTCGCCGCCCAAACGTGCAACTGTATCCTGCGTGCGCACCGCAAGCCGCAGCCGTTCAGCAACGGCAATTAGTAAGAGATCGCCGATGTGATGGCCGCGGTTATCGTTGAGCGTTTTAAAATCGTCGAGATCAATATACAAAAGTGCGCCGAGTTTGCCTTGCCGCAAACTAGTAGCAATCGCATGTTCCAAACGATCTTGCAACAGGCGACGATTAGGTAATTGCGTAAGAGGATCGAAAAACGCGAGTTTATTGATGCGCTCTTCGCTCTCTTTGCGCTGGGTGATATCGCGGCTCAGAATGACAAAACGCGCTACCCCGTCTTGCTCATCAATTTTTCGCGAAACAGATAATTCAAAAGTAGCAAAACCGCGCGGCAACGTCAGCGAATAACATTTACCAGAAGACATGCCTTTTTCAGTGGCTTCATCAAGCGCGGCATGAATAATAGTGCAGGCCTCCTCTGGCAAAAATAAATGAAAACTTTGACCCAAAAATTTTATCGGTTCTACGGTGAGCAAATCAGGTTGATTGGTGTGGTAATTGTGAATAATTCCATTGCCATCAACTTCAAACAATAAATCAGGAATTGCATCGAGAGTTGCCTGCAAGTGCGCGCGTGCGTTGAGCAGCTCGCGCGTCTGTTCGGTGACCGCGTCTTGCAAATACAATCGACGACGCTGCAACATCACCATCAACCAGCTCTGGTAGGCCAGCAACAAGCTCAATACCAGGCCGATAAGTATTTCACCCGCTAATTGCCAGCGTTTAGTCCAGCCCGTAATCGGTGTGACACTGAGCGTCCAACTGCCGTTGGGAACCTCGAACGATTTATCAACCGGATCGATCAAATACTCCGGTGAGTTAACTGCAATTATGTCCTGTTCACCGGTTTCTGGATTTATTCGCCAGAGCTTATAAGCCATGCCCTGTGCATCCAACTGAGAGAGATTAGCGGCCTTTAGTAATCGATTTATGCGAATCGTGACATTGCTAAATCCCCAAAACGTGGTTTCGTTCTGATCAACCAAATAAATCGGCAAGCGCGCAATCGCGCCCATCCCGCCTTGCACCAATTGCACCGGTCCAGCCAGAGTTAACTTGCCGGAATCGCGCGCCCGAATGGCTTCTTTATTTTGGATGGTGTCCGCGAGCTGATTAAAACCGAGGGATTTTTCGTTGCCTAAAAGAGGATAAACCTGAGTGATGATGCCATTGGGCGACAAGCTAATATGGGAGACGCTATCAAAATAAGGCAACAATTCACGGGCCGCGTCGTCAAATCGCTCGGTCGAACCATGGCCCAAACGGATCATCGCAGCGATGGAATAGTTGAGTGTAAGCGCCTGATTGAGACTATCACGCACCAAAAAAGCATGATTCTGCGCAATATTTTCCACATCAGCGCGCGTTGCATGACGCTGATTTTGCTCAAACTGCCAAATTATCAGCGCCGAAAGACTGAGGCAGACTAAGAATACCGCCAACGCCATGGCTTTAGGTCTGCGCAATAAAAAGGGAATAACCTCAGGCATAACAGCGAAAACACCCACAATTGCTAAATAAAGTTAGCGCTCACTATAGCATCGTCGATGAGAAGTGCGTCCTGTGATTATTACCACTGGCATCTATCACTTCCCACGCCACCTGTGGTGTCCAGCCCATCTCGGTTTCCATTACGCACAATTGCCATGGATTAACGCGGCCGATACTCGATTTAACGATTGAGCATCTTGTCGGTTTATACAACGAAGTATCGGGATTGCAGGGGTAAGACTGAAAAAGGTCTACAGCAAAAGCCGCGCATCAAACGGATAATGCCTGACACTAATAATTTCTGCATTGGCAGCAGCGACATGACGTGGATTAAACAAATAGTTGAAGCTGTGCGGCACTACCGCACTGGGTACGCGCAAGAATAGTGAGCTGCTGCTGATTAACCATTCATCACCTATGGCGCGGGTGAATTCGAGATCCTCTTGCCAAGCGTCGGGCAGCGCATTTCTGTGCAGGTGGGACATTCCGGTGCGCTGGTTGTAATCCACTTCCAGCAATTGGTAGTTAGCGGGGACTTCGTTGAGATCCAACTCAAAATGTACTAAAACTTCTAACATTGCCAACGATGGGCTTTCGGATAGATAGACAATTGGGATACCGCGATTGTGCCAGCGGCCGGAGGCTTTCAAGCCACCTTTTCCCTGTAAATCGGCGTAGTTGCTGATTCTCCATAACTTCATGGCGTGATGATTCCCTTAAAACATTCGATTAAGCCGAAATAGCCGTCATCAAAAGTAGCCTTCATCTAATTGGATAAGGGTTTCTTCAACCAAACTCGCACCCGGCTCAGTTTTTATCAGCTCCATGGCGGACAAACCATCAAATATTTTGCGCGGTTTGTTTAGCCAGGCCATGGCTTTGTCTGCGCCTACAACCTCTTGCGCCAAGGCCGATATTTTTGCTGCACGTAACCAGCGCTCGGTTTCATCGGTAGTCAGTTTTTGGCCTTTTTCACGGCGATGGGTGAGCGTACGCAGCGGAATGATCCAATCCAGATCGCGCCGGTTAAACCCTTGATCGACCAACAAATCCACCGCCGAAGTAACAATGCCTTCGCGGCTAACTCGCACTACATCTAATGGGGTTTTAAGACCGATATGAAGGATGGAACCCACCCGCGCCATAACCCGGGCAGATACACCTTTATTGGCTTTTTCGGGAGTAAACTCACTATATTGCATGCTAGCCTCACTGAAATTCGGCAATTTTCCTAAGTGTATATGGCAAACTGCTGTGGTGTAACAAAATAGTTGTAAACAAAAAGACATAGAAATTGGCCTTTTTTCACCATTTTTGCACCAAGAATGACAAAATAGTTTTAAATTGATTTTCTAACGCGAAATTTCCTAAAACGGAAAAAGTAACAAAATAATTCTAAACTATTCCTGATTCTTGTGTTTGAGCTATTCGATAGCCCATAGCTCTGTATCCGCGCAGCCGTTTATCCCACATTCGAAGTAAGGCAGGATGACCATTATCCACCACATCAATAATTTTAACATCGGTTTTACTGGCATGTTCGCGGTGGAGCCTTCCTGCGTATTGTTGCAGAGTACCTTTCCAAGAAACAGGCATTGCTAATACCAGAGTATCTAGTGGTGGGTGATCGAAGCCTTCTCCCACCAACTTTCCTGTGGCCAATAAAACGCGCGGCTCGTCCGGAGGTAAAGCCTCCAATTCTGAAATAGTAGTCGCGCGTTGTTTTTTGGACATACGGCCATGAAGGAAAAAGTAAGCAGGTACTCTTTCGGCTAGAGCACCGGAAATAATATCCAAGTGCTCAGTTCTTTCTGTTAATACCAATACCTTTCGCCCAAGATTAAAAGCATTTAATGTTTCGGTAACAATTTTTTCTGTTCGCTCAGCGTCATTGGTCAGATGACGAAATACATCTTGAATACCTGCATCTTGCGGTAGCTCAATGCGGCTGTGTGAGGATATTGGTATTACCTCTAAATCGTTCGGCGCATTTTCGGATTTAGTAGCAGTATGGCGAATTGGGCCGCATTGCATAAAAATAATAGGCTGTTGACCATCGCGCCGAATCGGTGTGGCGGTTAAGCCTAAAACATATTTAGCCTTTACTTGCTTTAATATTGCATCGAAAGAGAAGGCACCAATATGATGGCATTCATCCACGATAACCTGACCATATTTTTCGACAATGGGATTAATTTCACCTTGGCGAGAAATAGACTGCATAACGGCAATATCTATTTTCCCTGTAGGTTTATTTTTCCCGCCGCCTATGACTCCAACAACGTCTTTTCCTACCGCACCTTTTTCATTCGTAAGAAAGGATTGCAATCGCTCTTGCCACTGTTTTAATAATTCTGTTCTGTGCACAAGGATTAATGTATTAACACCGCGCTTAGCAATGATCGCAGCAGCGGTAACTGTTTTGCCAAAAGCAGTTGGTGCACAAAGCACACCTACATCGTGCTTTAACATTGCCGAAACAGCTACTTCCTGATCTGTACGTAGCACACCTGAAAACTGTGTATTAATCAGCTCGCCTTTATATCGCTCGTCTTGAAGTTCACATCGAATTTTATTTTCACTAAGTAGATTTTCAAGGGCATCTAAACAACCACGGGGCAATGCGATATGCAGCGGACAGTTTTCAGCACAGCTAATGACTCTCGGCTTATCCCACACAGGAAGACGCATTGCTTGCGCCTTATAGAATTCTGGGTTTTGAAACGCTGCTAAACGAATAATTCTATTCGCCAGCGGCTGAGGTAAATCTTGTTTTTCAATATAGATTAAATTGGCCAGCGTCAGCTTTAACAATTTTGGCATAACGCCAGGAATTTTATTGCTGCGACTTTTTTCGCGCTTCCAAGGCTCTTTTTGATCCTCTTCATCGATAAAAGTAACGTCTAACGGATGTGCATTTCCTGTAGCTGTAAAAATAACAGGCTCAATGTCATAGGGTGACATTGGCTTTATTGAAGATAAGAATAACCATTGATCGGCATAAAGATTAAAGTTTTCATCAACAAAAACACTGCGACCGTGCGCACGAGGCGTTTTCTGTAGAGGTAATGCAATTAAGTTTCCAAAGCCACCCTTTGGCATAGTGTCTTGGTTGGGGAAAAGCCTATCGTATGAATTCAGTTTTAATTGTCGTGTGCGTGTGCAGGTATGGCTAATAATTGCGGTTCCCAAGCGACGAGCATCACGGGCGGCCACTCGATCAGCAAAGAATATCCATACATGAGCACCATTACCAGAACGTGAAATTTCGAGTGCAGCCGGAATATTTAATTCCGCGCATGACCGCATAAATGCATTTGCATCTTCTTTCCAGTCTTGCTCGTCAAAATCAACCGCAAGAAAGTAACATGAGTCATCACTTAGCAGGGGGAATACACCGATAGTTTGTTTACCCGCAAGATGGTCGTAAACCACCGCATCGGTTAGAGGCGCTAATTTGCGATTGCTACAATCTGAACATTTGATGCGGGGCTTTTCACAAACTCTAGGCACCCACTCATTTTCGCAGGCGGGGGCATAACCGGATTTCCCTGTTGTTTTGCTTTCCCATCGAACAGGATAAATATCTGTTCGACCGCAAAATAATTTGCGAAAAATATTTACCTTTTCAGCGGTGCCGATGGGGGAATGTTCCGCTTCAATAAAACGAATGGGTTCTGGCTCGACTTCTATTATTTCTGGTACACGCCATTCAATACCATGATGCTCAAGTAATTTTATTAATCGAGTATTTTCAACGCGTAACTCTTCGATATCTGTCTGTGTTGACATTAATTCAACTCTTCATCAGATGATCTTCCCTGATCCTAAATCATTAATGGCTTAATTTTATCTCGAAATAATTTGCCAAAAAGTTGGTGATTATCCGCTTCAAAACGAATGCGCCCCGCGATAATACAAGGAGAGATGTTGAGCCTACTTGCAAGTGCGTTAATGTCTTTGGGGGCATTAGATGTCAACAAATTAAAATCCTCGGCAGGTATTAACGCCTCCTGTGCAAGAACATCTGCCTCTTGCTCAATTTGCTCGGTACTAACGACATCTAAATCATCAATAAACCAAATATCGGATCCGTCAAGATGCAGGGCAATGTGAGCCAGCTCATGCATCAAAGTAAACCAAAAATTATCGAGTTTGTCATGGCGGAGGGTTAGCGCAACAACAGGGTTACCATCCGCAGTTAAACATACAGCACCATCAAGATATGTTTGCGGTAAATGTGGTTCAAAAATTAAATGAATACCAATACGGTTTAAAAATTCTTTTGCCAATATCGGGCCATTTTCAGACCACGATAATTGTGCAAGTTTTTGCATCCAAGTTAAGTTGACAGCGCCTGCTTGATATTTGATTGTCAACGATTCTGCTTGGGCTTTTTGTAAAACACGTACCTGCCATGCCCAGAGTGCATAGGTATTAATTTCTTTATTATTACTGCGTAAATGCGCACTAGTGCGTAGTAACGCTGGACGCAATGAAAAGCCTGAACGTACAGATGACAGAAATGAGCTGAGATGTTCCGCAGCATACTCCCTTAATTCTTGCAGGCTACCATTGAATCCGTCGAAATACCCACGTTCGCGCATTTTGGCGAGAGGAAAAGCAAGCCAATCAATATCAGGATTTTCAATCGATTTTTTCTGAGTTTCACGAATAAGTACCTGAGCAGATATGCCTAAACCTTCGCTCAATCTACGAATCATATTTATGCTCAGTGGGCGCTTACCATTAAGCACTTCGGTCACTTTAGAGGCAGAACCAATGTAAGGAATTAAATCTTTGTTTCGTAATCCTTGCTGCTCCATGCGAAATTTAATGGCTTCGATAGGATCAGGCGGGTCTATCGGGTAACGATCTTCTTCATAACGTTCTATTAGTAATGCCAAAACATCAAACTCATCAGCCTCTGCGCTTCCTTTCACGATTTCTTTATCCATTAACGACATCAAATAGGCCAATGCCTGCTCATGCTCTTGGTCAGTTTTTATAATTCTAATGTGATTCATCTTCGCCCCCTAAAAACTCTTCTTATCGTACTCGGCATGAGTACCAACCCATTCAATGACCACAAGGCCGTGCTCGTATCTGACTTTGATGACGAGCCGATAACTATTTCCTTTTATATTGAAAAGGACGAGGTTATTCGCCAGAAAATCTGCGCTGCTATAGCGATTTTTAATATCCTGCGGTGTTTGCCACTCCGCATGTACCACCTCATCAAACCATACGTCCAACGCTTTCTTAGAATCGGCATGTTTACGGCTACATTTGTCTAATTTATCTCTTCCTAAGACCCGCATGGGCACCCCTATACCTTTTTGGGAAGTATATATATACTTCCCAAAAAGGGAATGTCGGTGTAAAATAATTAGTGATACTTTTAGAAAGCTAAGATATTGATTTATATAGCTGACTATTTTTGTGCTTTAAAATAAATAGTGATACTAATTTTATTGATCTTTAATAAACAAAAATAATCATTAAAATAATTGGCGATACTATTTAATCTAATGCAGACATCCCAATATTTACTAACCGAACTGCGGTACCTCCCTCAAACTTAACTTTTTCAACCATAAAGCCAAAATTATCGGCTTTTCAAATAGACTGGCCGGAACCACCTGCCGGTCTATGCTCCAAATCAGACGGGCGACCATTTTTTTCATCGTCGGCGAAATGCCTGAACTCTCTGCTTTGGATGAGTATATCAAAACAAAGGTCTAGCCTGCTGAATACGTTAGCCAAAAGGCTAAAGACAGCCCCACTTGAACGAGGCTTAGTTGGAGTGGAAGGATGCATACCTTTTATGGCGATGGTAGAAGATCAACGTTACCTTATCGCCCTATACATCTGAATTGAATCCCAATAAAAAAGGCACCAAAAAGGTGCCTTTAGGGTATCCAGAATCACTTCGGCTTTCGCCTCGAACCGCCTTGCGCGGCTACGGGTTTCCCCGCTGGGGGACGCTCAATCTCATCCGGTCAGTCGCCCCGCCGAATAAGTATCATATAGACTTCTATCAGAAGCAATTTAAATTTCTATATGCGGTGATCTTTACGCATGGAAATTTGAAAACGAAGGCCAATCCTTAAATCCTCGGCACGACCACTTGCATTTGTAGTTCAACGACTATAACTAATAGCATTAAAACAACAATTTAGTCATATTAAAAAATTAGTTCCCCCGCATTTATCTTTGTTATTTCCCGGAGTAGCTACCTATTTATTTCTAACAGATCGGTTAAAGTAGATCTAACAGGCTGAAGATGACTTTCTCAAAGTCGATCAGTTTCTTCGTAGCCTACTCGAAAGATGGTCGCCCGTCTGGTTTGGAGCATAGTCCCACAGGCGGTTCCGGCCAACCAACTGTAATTATTGCAGTTTATTTTCCTATTGTTAATTAAACAAATTGTGATTTTAACTGAGGAATTCACAATGACTTCCAATGAGATTAATTTTGATGAGCTGTTTCGAAGAATCAGCTCCCCCAAAACAGGTGAGCGCTTTAAAGCATTGCGCTTTGCTACCTCTGAGGACTTAGCCAGCACATTTAAACCTAGCCCCGCTGATTCAGGAAAAACTGAGACACAACTAAATTTCGCATCTGCACCACACGTTATGCCAACAAGAGGGAAAAATGAGTGACATGGAATAACCGTATTTATAGGCATCTTATCGGAAGTAAGGAATGTTTCGCTCTTCATGAAACATTTTATAACAACGAGACCGGCTTAATAGAAAGCTGGACAGAGGAACCGGTTACTGAATTCAGCGATTCGATCGACGAACTTATACAGGATCTGGAACAGAAGTTGACTGATGCAAAGCGATTCAGAAATGCAGTTCTACTGCCAAATGCAAGCGCGGACGAAAATAATTTGATTTCAGGTAAATAAATCCAAAGACGTTTTAAGCGTCTTGGGAGGTTATTTTGCTGCGAAGATCATCATGATACATTGCTCCAATCCAGTTGCACGTTTCAAAAAAACGTAACAATTTGTAAATCAAGATGATCGCTTTATCTTGGAATAGTCCCCTTCAAAAATGCACTCGGATATTTCAGGTAAATCAGTTTCAACGATTCCAAGAAGGCGGTTTGGCTTAGAATTAATCTTTGAACCCACATAGTGTTCTGCGATAGGCAAATGCGTTGTATCCGGTATCGGCATCCACCCAATGATGACAACGTTTTCAGGAAGGTTGAACCAAACACCGTCAACAGCGTAAGCATCGGTAATACCGCCGTTGCCGCGTTCGGGCCAAAATCCTAGATACAAGGCAATAACGACCTCCATATCCTCTGGCATGTTATCTTCGCAAGTTATCCACATGTTAATTACTTCGCCACTTATGGGGTTTATTCGCTATCGGTCTTTTGCTGACTTGATGTACTCATAATGGTGACTGACTTTGAGACATCCACAATTTCAGGCCCGACTGACACCAGAATATGTTAGATAGGCAGATCAAAAGACGCAGATGGGTTAGTTGACGGGTTCATGAGTTCTTCCTCGCAAATTCAATACATCCAGTATCGACCTTACCCCCGTGGTAAGGTCAAGCACTTCCGCTGTTTTTTTTGAGAAAGAAAATAAATGCTTGACCTTACGATTGTAGGAAGCCTGAGACTGAAGATCCTTGTTAGCTGATTTGGAGTAAGGCTATGACTACTTTTTTCGTAAAAAGCATGAGCTGTGGCAGCTGTGCCAGACACATCACCCATGCTGTGAAGACACTGGAATTCCGACGCGGAATTGGCAATTGATATACCGGCACGCACGGTGAATATCGAGAGTAAAAAATCCACGGATGAACTAGCCAATGCTATTAAGGCATTGAATTACGAAGTGACTATTGCGGAGGAGTGATCACACGAATATATCTCAATGTTGCTGAAACATTTCCGGGATCCGGTTCGCTAATCGAAATCGGATCGCCGGATTTACTGCACCACCCGTGCTGCCACTGTTACGCGCGCAGCGGACTCCCGCCAGAGCAATTCTAAGCACTCCGACGAACAAAGCCCGCCATATTCATAGGGTAGATGCATCGTTATTTATTTTGACTTCCGGGGATGCGCTGCAAGCCATTTATCAAACTTAGCAATTTCTTTTTTCTGCGCTTCCACTATTTTTTTAGCGGCAGCACGCATATCCGGATCTCTACCTTTATCGATTTCTTTCTGAGCCATTTTTACACCTTGTATATGGTGCATGCGCATCATCAGGGCGAAATCATAATCTTGGTCTCCGGTCATTTTCATATGTTTATGATCCATATCCATATGATCCATTGACATGTTCTTGCCGGAACCAGATTAAGATATTAGCCAACGGATTGGTCGAAGCTGCGCAATCAAGCAGCGCATGCAGATATTTTGGGGAACTCACCGGAAAAAATGCAAAAGTATTACGACAGAACCTTTACTTGCCTTGCGATTTTTTACCATCTCCTTGCAGCAACGATTCACTACGACGGAGCGTTGATTGCCTAAGGAACTTCAGGTTGGCCGAAATTACCTTGGACGCCGCCCGCGCCAGCTCCTGATGACCAACAGTAGGAGTATTGACCCGTGGCGATCATTCCTTACTCTGTCATAAGTACCGTAGCATCAGTTCTCTCGCAGTATTATATGAGCCATACCAAAATCAATTTGCTGTTCATGGCCGCTGGTGCGCCTGGAGAACCACCTGAGGGAAATATGGCGACGAAATGCATTCAGTGGTTCAAGCGCTGTAATGAGGATGAGAGAGTAGACGCGCTGAGTGTGTTGGGGCTTTGCATCCAAACACTGATGAATGCAGATCCATCCATGGATGAGAGGATCAGTGCAGCAAAATCCTGCATTGACGACAGTCTTGCGAAAAACCTGTTGTGTTATCAATTGAACGGCGTTGTCACGGTGGCGGGCGCGGGATTGACAACCAAAACGCTGGCCGATTTTTTTATCAGCGGCGACTTTACATCTATCGAAGCCGAATCCACACGTGCGATTACCCACTTGCACACAGACCCGCACGCGGCCATCACGACGGCGTGCTCCATCATCGAAGCCTTATGCAAAACCTATATCGAGACCTTTGGATTGGAGATTTCCTCAAAGCAATCCATAGTTCCCTTATGGCGGGTCCTGCAAGAACATTTGGGTTTGAATATTGATTCACTGTTAGCTTATGGCCAGCGAAAAATTTTGCAAGGGTTCTCGGTGATAGTCGAAGGTGTTTGTGCTTATCGAATTCATATCGGTTCAGCACATGGGCGGGGCTTGCAGCCACCACCGATCACCGTGACGGAAGCACGCGTTGCTGTTAACGCCTCACACAGTGTGGTGACATTTCTCATGGGGCGGTGGACCTCACGGAATTAACACGAGCGTGCCAGGAACAGTGGACGGCAAGTGGCTAGCGCACAGCCACCCAAACCTCATCGACCATTAATTCATTTTCGCTTTTTTACCGCATTGTTGCGCGTGTTAACCCAGCTAATACCGAAGCCTCCCAGGGCGATTAGGGCAACAATTACCTGTGATATAAATGTCTCTAACGTCGGATAAAGTCCGAGCCATTCCACGCGCGGGATATTCATGAGCGTTACGCCTAACCATCCGGCCTCTTGCAAAGCGGATACACCTTTGCCAATTAACACTACTGCAAGCACAACGACCAAAATGGATGTGACAGAGAAGAATGTTCCTAACGGCATACGTGCACTTGTGCGCAGCAATACCCACGCAATTACAACCAATAACAATAAGGCTGTGAAAAAACCTGCTATCAATGCGCCGCTATTACCATCTGCTGCCAGTGCGGAATAAAACAACACGGTTTCAAAAACCTCTCGATACACCGCGATAAAAGCCAGCGCAAACAATGCCCACGCTGAACGTTGCGACACTGCCATCGATAATTTTTCTTTCAAATAATCTTGCCATTTGCCGGCGCTACTTTTCTGGTGCATCCACAATCCAACGCTAAGCAATACGACTGCGGCGAGTACTGATCCAATTCCCTCGGTCACTTCACGGTTAGCACCGCTAATGCCTATTAAATAAGTTGCCACGACCCACGTCAGCACGCCAGCAAGCAAGGCACTTATCCATCCTCTATGGACATGGCGAAGCACTTCAGGCCTGTCCGTCTTTTTCAAGAACGTGATCATGCCGATCACAATCAACAACGCTTCTATACCTTCGCGTAAGAGAATCGTGAGCGCCCCAACAAATGTTGTCGTGGGGTCAGCCTTAGCTTTCTGCATCAGCCCATCGACTTGCACAAAAAGTTGTTCCAATTGAACTGCCGCCGCCTCCGCTTGCTCAATTGATCCTTTTGCGACTGCCGAACGATAGGTGAGCATCGCGGTTTCCACGGCAATCAACAAAGATCCGTTGCGGGTATTCACTATTGGCTCAAGCGGCTCAAAACCATCCAAATATGCTGACAAGCTTAAACGCGTCGCGAGATTTCGATCTCCGGCTCGCGCAGCGGCCAGACTTTCCGCAAGACGCAATCGGGCTAATGCCAAACCAACCGGTTTATGTGTTTCTACGGCATCGGGATTGCTTCGCAGATATGCAGTGACAAAGCGAGCCTTATTTTCTGGTATTGTTTCGGCCAGTGCCGCTTCCGTGATTGTTGTTAGCTTGGTCAAATCAGAGAAAAGCCCCTTTATTTCCCCATCGTTATTCCAGAGATGCTTGCCTTGTTTGCGCATGGATTCATCGTAGGAAAGAGTACCAATATAGAATGCGAGTGCCCATCGATCCTCTTCAGGAAGTGCATTAAAACTCACCATTGATGTACCTTCCACGCCTTGGGAAATCACCTGATACAAAGCCATCAAGCTTCGCGTGCGTGCACGTTCTGCGTCCGTAAATGCAATCGGCTTGGGTTCCAGGTTTTCGGCGAGCGGACCGTCACCGTTTCCGTCCACACCATGGCATGCAGCACATTGCATCGCATAAAGGGTTTGTCCGCGAGTAAGGTCGGGAACAGTTCCTGGAGCGACTGGAAACGGATAGGCGGTTATCAAGGATGCATTTGCCTGATGCGCAAGTCGAGTGACTTCGATGCTTGCCTCTTTACGCAGGACGGCTGCGCGCAACTCGGCGATTTTCTCGGCAATATTTGGTTTGGAAGCATGTTCCGGGAGAGATTGTAAAAAGGTGCCTGCATTCTCTGTAAAATCCAGCATTTCAGCGTATTCCGCCTCGCTGATGATGACACCATCGGCGACAGCTCCACTGTAATCGACCGCAACATAATCAAGCAGTTGCCATAACTGCTTTGCATCTCCCGAAGTAGTGGTTTGTGCAAACACAGAACCTGTAATCAGAAATAATACTGCGCCAATGCTGGCAATGCGTTTAAGGAAACTTTTTTGATTATTCACGTTTATTTTTTGCCTCTACGTTTAGGGGGGCGATGGCGAATTTATATCAGCTCGCCGAGATGCCACTCTTTATTTTAAAACTTCATGCGCTGAATTCGCACGGCATTCATAATCGCTAGCAGCGCTACACCGACATCAGCAAAAACCGCTTCCCACATCGTGGCCAAACCACCGGCCCCCAGTATTAATACGATGGCTTTTACACCGAAAGCGAGGGAAATATTTTGCCAAACAATGCGTTTGGTTTGTTTACCGATGGCGATGGCGGTGGGAATTTTGCTGGGTTTATCATCTTGAATAACAACGTCGGCTGTTTCGATTGTTGCATCGCTGCCAAGGCCGCCCATCGCTATACCGACATCGCTCAGGGCAACGACCGGTGCGTCATTAACACCATCACCGACGAACGCAACAGTTTCATTTCGCGCTTTGATTTCTTTTACTTTGTTAACTTTATCTTCTGGTAGTAAATCACCAAAGGCATTCGCGATACCTAATTTCTGTGCGACAAATTGCACTACTGAACTTTTGTCACCGCTAAGCATGGTAATGTTGATGCCCAATTTTTTTAGTGTATCTATCGTTAATTGCGCGTCCTCTTTAATGCTGTCGGCGATAGTAATGTAGCCTGCGAATTTTTGATCGTAAGCAATAGCGATGACGGTATACACAATGGTGGCCGGATCAAGATCGTAGGCGACGGCGAATTTATCGAGCAACCTGAAATTACCTACCAGTAACGCTTTGCCATTCACGTCGGCTTTCAATCCATGACCCGATATTTCTTCAACATTGTTCAATGTAATGCTGCTGTCGATACCACCTACAAATTGATGAATGGCGGTTGCTACCGGATGCGTACTTTGGCTTTCTAGTGCGTTGACCATTTTCAGGATTTCATCGCGATTGAACTCAGGGTTGAGGTTGACCTCCTGTACTTTAAAGACACCTTCCGTCATGGTGCCGGTTTTATCCATCACCACGTTTTGAATGGTAGAAATGGTGTCCAAAAAGTTACTGCCTTTGAATAAAATACCGTTTCGACTGGCTGCGCCTATGCCGCCGAAATAGCCCAGTGGAATACTAATGACCAATGCACAGGGACAGGAGATCACCAGGAAAATCAACGCACGGTACAACCACTCACTGAATACATAAGTCTCCACAAATACATATGGGACCACACAAATCGCAACGGCCAAAGTAACCACAATAGGTGTGTATATTTTGGCGAATTTTCGGATAAATAATTCGGTAGGCGCTTTCTGTGCAGAAGCGTTTTGCACTAATTCTAAAATTCGGGACAGTTTGCTGTCGGTATAGGCAGTGGTTACTTTGACTTGTGACACTGCATTGAGATTAATCATGCCCGCCAACACACTATCACCTTTGGTTTTTGTGTCAGGTTTGCTCTCGCCGGTCAAGGCGGCGGTATTAAATGAGGCGGTCTCGGATAGGAGTTCACCATCCAATCCTAATTTTTCACCTGCTTTGAGTTGTATAATATCGCCAATGCTAACGGTCTCTGCCTTCAGGGTTATCGCTTGATTATTGCGTAACACGGTTACTTCGTCGGGGCGTTGATCGAGCAGGGTTTTAATGTTGGTTTTTGCGCGTTTCACGGCGAGGGTCTGGAACACTTCACCGATAGAATAAAACAACATCACGGCAACACCTTCCGGATATTCACCGATAGCAAAAGCACCGATAGTAGCAATGCTCATCAATAAAAATTCAGAAAATACTTCACCTTTCGCAATGCTTTCAACGGCCTCTTTCAACACTGGCAGGCCTACAGGTAAATAGGCGGCAACGTACCAGCCAATACGCAACCAGCCAGTAAACCAGGTTTGTGGAAAATAATTATCCAGTACTATCGCAATGAGCAGTGCAACCAAACTCATTGCGGCAGGCAGAAATAGCTTTATATTGCTACCGCCATCACTGGCATGATCGTGGTCATGGCTATCATCATCGACATGCTGATCTTGATCGTCACTGGCACAACAACAGCTTTTCATGGGGCTATTTTTTATTAGCACATCTGCTTTGTTATTTATTTTTTCTTCTTCTGTGCAACATAGTTGTTTGCCCTGTTCATCATATTCGTGTGTATGTTCCATAGCGTTTCCTTTACTTGAAAATAGTGATAGAAAATGAAGGTTCATATCACAAAAAATCAGTGAGCCTCATGCGGCATTTTTTGGTAACTCGCTTTAATAATTAATGCCTGCGGATGTATGTCATTGATCACGACTGAAAAAGATCCTGTACGACGGGTATTGGGCTTGAAGTGAAGATGGCAGGGAGAATAATCAGTGACGATGGTTTTTAATAACACGCCTTGAGTGTCGAATACCTGAAATTGTATTTGACCGCACTTCACATGCACTTGCTTGTGTTCGGGCCAAACACCACCGCTCAAGGTCAGGGTTCCCTTATCAAATTTGGCCGCCGCTTTCACAAGGCTCAAGTGATGTTGCCGAAGTCCCCCATCCTCAAACGCGACTTGAGGCAAAATCACTGATGATGATTGGCAGGCATTTAGTAATATCCCAATCGATAGCAAAATAATTAATTTTTTAAAGGTAGTCATAGTCAAAGCTCCTGTGAAAAAACCGGTTGATGACCGGGCAATATGTGCCCCGGTCATCGGTTTTCATCTAATCGGCACAATCAGCGCCAAACGCTGAGCCTCCGGAGAAAATTACTTCTTTGAAGGGGTTGCGCTAAATTTGCTATGAAGCCAATGATATAAAACGGGCAACACAAACAACGTCAGTAGCGTCGATGAAATAATCCCGCCGATAACAACGGTTGCCAAGGGACGCTGGACTTCTGCACCGGTTCCTGTATTCAGTGCCATGGGTACAAAACCAAGACTTGCTACCAATGCGGTCATCAGAACCGGACGTAAGCGAACAAGTGCGCCTTCCGTCACAGCCAACATCAAATCCCCTTTTTCATGCCAGAGATCGCGAATAAAAGCGAGCATGACGAGGCCGTTGAGTACGGCAACCCCGGAAAGCGCAATAAAACCAATACCTGCCGATATGGACATGGGCATATCTCGAATGGCTAGCGCCAGCACTCCACCCGTGAGAGCCAAAGGCACGCCA
Organism: Cellvibrio sp. ATLC23; assembly: GCF_057196725.1. Taxonomy (NCBI): domain Bacteria; kingdom Pseudomonadati; phylum Pseudomonadota; class Gammaproteobacteria; order Cellvibrionales; family Cellvibrionaceae; genus Cellvibrio; species Cellvibrio sp. ATLC23. The sequence goes on from NZ_JBXUOS010000010.1 coordinate 22,218, forward strand.
CTAAAAATAATTAACGCGTCTTTTAGCGAGCCAAACGCCATAACGAGAATGCCGATGATAAGCAGCAGCGTCAGTGGCACCACAAGAGACAGGCGCTTACTGGCTGATTCGAGTTGCTCAAACGTTCCGCCGTAATCCAGCCAATACCCTGCGGGAATATCCACCTTGGCAGCAATTTGCGCTTTAACATCTTGCACAAATCCACCCAGATCGCGACCCCGTACATTGGCGGTCACAACCACTCGGCGCTTGCCATTTTCCCTGCTAATTTGTGCAGGTGCCGGAGAAATATCGATAGTTGCTACTTCAGCGAGCGGAACGTAATCGCCGTTAGGCAGTGGCACCGGGAGAAACTTGAGCTTCTCGACATCGCGCCGCACAGCTTCAGGTAATCGCACGATGAGTTCAAAGCGCCGATCACCCTCATACAATATGCCCGCACTTTCACCGCCAACGGCAGCGGCGACCCAGTTTTGAAGTGTTGACACATTCAATCCATAGCGGCCCAACGCGCTTCGCTTAGGAATAATTGAAAGTGTCGGCAATCCCGTCACTTGCTCAACACGCGCATCGGCCACACCCTCTACCTGGCTCAAGGCTTCAAGTATGTCGTTAGCGGTCAGCACCAGTTGATCGAGGTCATCACCAAACACCTTGATACCCAGGTCGGCTCTGACGCCTGAAATGAGTTCGTTGAACCTCATTTGGATAGGTTGGGTGAACTCATAATTATTACCGGGTAATTCCTCAAGCGATTTTTCCATTTCCTCCACCAACTGCTCTTTGGTCTTATCGGGATTGGGCCATTCGGATCGAGGCTTCAAGATGACGAAGTTATCGGCAACATTCGGGGGCATTGGGTCGGTCGCAACTTCGGCAGTACCTATGCGTGCAAAGACCTTATCTACCTCGGGAAACGACTTGATACGCTGTTCGAGAATTTCCTGCATTTCGACCGCTTGTTCGAGGCCGGTACCGGGGATTCGCATGGCATGTAACGCGATATCGCCTTCGTTAAGTTGCGGAATAAATTCGGATCCCAGCGTTGTGGCAAGCCACGTGCAAATGATGACAAGACCGGTAGCACCGCCAATCACAAACCAACGGAATTTAAATGCCAGCAACAATAAAGGCTTATACATTTGCTTCGCACTGCGAATAGCAACACCTTCTTGTTCACTGATTTTCCCGCTTAAAAAAACCGCGACCGCAGCTGGCACAACTGTGAGGGATAGAACCATTGCGGCGACAAGTGCCATCACGACCGTTGCGGCCATAGGGTGAAACATTTTGCCTTCCACACCGGTGAGGGAAAAAATCGGGATATAAACAACGGTGATGATCGCGACACCAAACAGACTGGGTCGAATAACTTCAGAGGTTGCTTCGAAAACAACGTTCAAGCGTTCGCGCAGGCCAAGAGCGCCTTCACGTTGTGCGTGTGATAAACGTCGGATAGCGTTTTCCACGATAATCACAGTGCCATCGACGATGATCCCGAAATCCAATGCCCCGAGGCTCATCAAGTTTGCGGACACCCCGGTGTGTACCATGCCGGTTATGGTGGCAAGCATTGATAACGGGATTACTGCTGCTGTAATCAGTGCTGCGCGCAAATTTCCAAGTAACAGGAAAAGCACCACAATCACCAATAAGGCGCCTTCCAGAAGGTTTTTACTGACCGTTGCAATGGCTTTATCAACTAAAGCCGTACGATCATAAACGGGTGTCGCAATAATGCCATCCGGGAGTGAGGCTTGAATGTCAATCAGCCGTGCTGCTACGTCTCGCGCCACCGTGCGTGAGTTTTCTCCGATGAGCATCATGGCCGTACCCAGCACGGTTTCAACACCATCCTGGGTTGCTGCACCGGTTCGAAGCTCTCTCCCGATAGCGATTTCTGCTACATCACTAATTTTGACAGGAACAGAATCCTGCTGCGCAACAATGACGTTGGCGATGTCATCCAAGGTTCCCAATTGGCCGGGCGAGCGCACCAGTAATTGTTGCCCATTGCGCTCGATGTAACCTGCACCACGGTTATCATTATTGGATTCAAGCGCTTCAACCAAATCTTCCATCGACACCCCGAAGTGCAGGAGTTTCTGTACATCTGGCGTAATGTGGTATTGCTTGTTATAGCCACCAATACTGTTTACCTCTACCACACCCTTTACCTGCGCCAACTGGGGTTTGATTATCCAGTCTTGAATTTCACGCAAGGCGGTAGAATCGTAAGGCTTACCGTCTTGTGTTCGCGCATCGGGAGCCGCTTGAACGGTATACATAAAGATTTCACCCAAACCTGTCGAGATGGGTCCCATTTCGGGTTCCATACCGGTGGGCAACACACTTTTCATCGATCCCAGTTTGGTGTTGATGAGGTTCCGGGCAAAGTAGATATCGGTACCTTCATCAAACACCACGGTAACCTGTGATAAACCATAGCGGGATAACGACCGCGTATAGGACAGGTTGGGTAACCCTGCCAACGCGGTTTCTATCGGGTAGGTAATCCGCTGTTCGGCTTCTAACGGCGAGTAACCTGGTGCAGCGGTATTAATTTGCACCTGGACATTGGTGATGTCGGGCACCGCATCAATAGGGAGTTTTTGGTAACTCCAAAACCCGATGCCGACGATTAATAAAACAAAACTTAAAAACAGATAACGCCGCTCGATGGCTAAGCGTAGTAGTGAATCAATCATGCTACACCCCTTAGTGTTCGTGCTCGGCTTCAGATTTTTCGATGTCAGCTTTAATGAGATAGCTGTTTCGGGTTACGTACTCTGTATCTGGTTTCAGGCCAGATATGACCTCGGCATAGCTGTCATCTTTTCGGCCCACGATCAAGGGGATAAATTCGTATTTATTACCGTGTTTGACAAAAACCCCGGTGCGCCCTCCCAGGATTTGCAGAGCATCTATTTTTACCGCTACGTCTACGTTAAATTCATCGATAACAATACGTCCTTCTGCCATTGAACCTGGAGAGAGCATGGATAGGTCGTTGCTTAGTTTTGCGCGCGCAATGAGATACGGCTGCTCGTCACCTGCCGGGAGGAGGTGCTCAATTTTTGTTTTAACTTTTTGCTCGCCTATGCTCAGAAAAACTTCTTGCCCGATAGCAACAGAGGAACGTTGAGAGGGGAAAATACGCAACTCGGCCCACAAGTTGTCGAAGCTCGAAATTGAAAACAGTATTTGATCTCCTGTCACCTCGCCCGAATTAGCGTGCCGTTGCACAATCATCCCGGCAATGGGTGCGCGGATACTGTATTTCCTCAAACTCTCGTTGGCTTCAACTTCAGCCAGAAGATCACCGGCTGCCACTGTCTCACCAATAGTTACCTGTACCGACGTTACAACACCGGAAAATCGTGCACGCACATGGCTGGTTTGTTCGGGAGCTGTGGTTAATCGCCCATAGGTAAGAATGGTTTGATGAAGTGTTTGTTCTCCAGAGCGTTCCGTCACAATACCTACAGTTTGTGCCATGGTGTCTTCAATTTGACTGGTTCCCTCTTCATCTTCGTGGCCGTGTCCGCCACTCTCCGCATGACCATGACCATCGCCACCTTCCTGTTTGCTTTCATGTCCGTGCTCTTCGTCTTCGTGTTTCCCTTCGTGCTTCTCGCCCTCCCCATGGTCATGCCCATGAGAGCCCGACTCTTCAGTGTGTTCATCTTCTTGATGTTGGTGATCGTCGCTCTTCGTTGCTGCACTGGCCATATAAATATCGGCCAAAAACATCACCAATAGCAGTGCCAAAATTAAAACCACGCCCGGAGCGGATTTCAGCAAATTTTTGGATGAAGGTTTCGTTAGATGTTTGTTCGATGTTTTCATGGGTTAACCTCAAAATTCTGTTCGTTCAGGGGGGAGCCAATCATTCGCTCCAACTCAATACGGGTTTCCTGCATGCGGGCAGCGGCCTCTACCAAGGCTTGCTGGGCATCCAGCAATTGGCTTTGCGCAAGGTTTAATTCCAGATAGCTGTAGCGCCCCCGGTCAAATGCATCGGCGGTACTGCGCATGGCTTTTTTTAGCGAAGGAAGGGCCTCGTCACGCAACACATTGACTTCATCAATTGCTTGCCGATTAGCCTCATAAGTGGCGATGAGTTGAGCCTCCAATTGCACTCGCGCGCTGTCTCGTGCGAGTTCAGCACTTTGTTGATTGGCATTAGCGGTTGTGATTGCGCCACCGGCTCTACTGCCTGCACCTAAAGGCATGCTCAAGCCAAGCACGACAGCGGAATCCTCGGAAGCCTGAAGACGACGAACGCCCGCATTCCATTCCAGGGAGGGGCGTCGTTCGCTACGCGCTTGTTGCACTTCGGCTATGCGAACATCTACTTCTTTGGTTAATTGTTCCAAATCCGGATTGCCCGACAGCTTGCCCAACAACGTCGGCAACGGCATTGCCGTTGGAACCGCATAAAGATCGGCTTTTACCGCTGTAAAATCCGGCGAGGAATCTGCCCAATAAGCGCTGAGTTTGACTCGCTCGCTACTCACTGTTTGTCGGGCTTGTTGCAAGGCAATTTTGGAGCGCGCCAGTGCGGCGTTTCCGCGCAAGAGCTCACTGTCCGCCGTACCGCCTGCCTGAACCTGCCTGGTCAGTGAGCTGAGGGTTTGCTGGATTAACTGGTGCGCCTCTTCCTGTAACGCCAGTTGTTCTTGCGCAGCCAGTAATTGAATGAATTGATGAGTCACCGCTGTAATCACATCCAACGTCAGTAGGCGTTGGGTAGATTGCAGTTGCTGTTGGCGGGCGGTAACGAGATTCATGCGCGCATCGCGCTGACCACCCAACTCAATAGCGGATGACAATGAAATGGTCAGTTCGCTGGCATCGGTACCGCTAAATTCTCCGGACCCTGCGACATTCTCAAGATCAGCGCTGATGCGATACTCGGGCCGCAGCGCGGCAGTTTGTTTTTCTCCGGCCAAGGCATTGACCTTAAAGGTATAGCCCGCCAGTTGAGGATTTTGTTGCAGGGTTGCCCGGACTGCCTCACTCAACGTGAGTGTTGATTGTGCAGCTGAGGGCGCAGCATAGGCACTACAGGTAATGGCAATAACCGAGACGGTTAATGCCCGATGGATAAATTGCATAGAAAGCTCCAGCCATATAGGTATTTCCCGGCGCAGCACGTGGACGCACAATGGAAATACACGAATTACCCCTGTCAAAAAAAAGGGGCGTTATGGGTAATCAGACTGGAGTTACGGGAGGCGCGCGCGGCGGCGGGCGTAAACCGATAATACGGCGTGGGTGAGCGGTTTGAGAAGCCGGGAAGAAAAATGCGGATCGAGGCAATACCAAAAACACAAACACGGCAACCAGTAATAGCGCCAATGTTGCATCGAATTTAAGCAGTTTGGCGACCACTGATTGGGATAGATCGATATCCATATCAACATGCGCACTGTCTGCATCATGTTCCTCATGCGTATCGATATTGTCGAGATGAATGGAAATAGGTGGTTCCTGGCCATCAAAGCAATAGTGCCCGTGCACACCAGCCCAACTAGCCATCAGCCAGAGCAGTGTGGACAACAAGGCCCAATACTTATAACGCAGGACGTAATTCACGATTACTTATTGGTTCCAGAAAAATTGGCTGGATTATGGCAGCAAACCAGCGATTGTCTGTAGTGATGTCTGCCAAAGTATAAAAATTAGCGCCTAAAATGACAGCCTTGCGTAGCGAGCAACTATGAGGGTCTTCGTCGCTATAAGTTTCACTATCATTTCTGATTCGCAGAACAGTATAAAGTCTACAGTAACTATAGAGTCAATACTGGACTGTGTATGAAAATAGGTGCGCTCGCAAAGCTTACAGGCCTTAGTGTCCAAACCATACGTTATTACGAACACGAGGGACTGTTATCGACAGCCCCTCGTACCGAAGGCAATTATCGTTTTTACGATGAAGCAGCCTCCCATGATCTTTTCTTCATTAAACAGTGCCGGAACCTTGGCTTGACGCTAGAGGAGATCCGCCAGTTGATCGGCTACTCCAGCACTCCGAACGAAACCTGCAACAGTGTAAATATGATTATCGATAGCCATATCCAGCAAGTAGATATTCGCCTTGCTGAGCTTCAGGAATTACGCCGTCAGCTCGGTGAACTTCGAACTAAATGTGATGCTCACCAAGCGGTAAAAGATTGCGGCATCATGAAGGAGTTGTTGGAGCATTGATTTACATTAGCGTTATTTGTATTGCCAGCGCGCGTTTATTGCAACGCTGGCAAACGGTTCGGAATTGAGTTGTTTTAGCAATAGCGCCAGATAATCATCTAGTGCTATTGGTCAATTGCATCATTGAATTTTGTAATCGGTTATTCTTTTACGTCATGCTTCTTACGCTGCACCAACAAATACGCCGCTGGCAATACCAATAGCGAAAGCAAGGGGGCGCTAATCATTCCTCCCACCATCGGTGCTGCAATACGGCTCATAATTTCCGAACCTGTACCGCTGCCTAAAAATATCGGCAATAAACCGGCAACGATCACTGTAACCGTCATCATCTTGGGGCGTATTCGCAACACGGCACCTTCCCGAATGGCATCGAGTAAATCCTCTTGCGTGGTTGTGCCTGCTTCAATACGCCGCTGCCACGCCTGTTTCAGGTAGAGCAACATAATAACCCCGAATTCAGCGGACACTCCGGCCAGTGCGATAAACCCGACGGCTGTTGCAACAGATAGCTCATAGTCCATCAGGTATAACAGCCAAATGCCTCCGGTTAACGCAAAAGGTAAGGTGCCCATGATTAACAGGGCTTCATCCAAACGGGAAAAGGTCAGGAATAACAGCACCAGAACGATAACGAGCGTTGCCGGGACTATCCATTGCAGGCGGGCATTAGCGCGTTCCATAAATTCAAACTGGCCTGCGTAGCTGATACTGGTGCCCGGCAGCAAGGTCACCTGTTGGTTGATGGTGTGTTGCAGATCTTTCACCGTCGAGCCCAGGTCGCGGTCACGCACATCAATGTAAACCACACTCGTGGGACGCGCATTTTCGCTTTTGAGCATACTGGGACCATCGGTCACCTTGATCGTGGCAATCGTACCCAACGTGATTTGGCTGCCGAGTGGTGCGATGATGGGCAGGTTTTGCAGCTTGCCGATGCTGTCACGCCAATCACGCTGATAACGCAGGTTGATAGGGAATCGTGCGCGGCCATCGGTGACTTCGCCAATGTTGTCGCCACCAATCAGGCTACTCACGACCAATTGCGCCTGCGTGATGCTCAGGCCATAACGCGCAAGTGCAGCGCGGTCGAACTGGATATCAAGGTAACGCCCACCACCCAGGCGCTCGGCAACTGCCGAGGAGATACCGGGGACGGTTTTGGCAACCTGCGCAACCTGTTTGGCGACTTGGTCAATGTCGGCCAGGTTCTGGCCAGCAACCTTGACGCCGATGGGGCTTTTGATACCGGTGGCCAGCATATCGATACGGTTGCGGATGGGCGGAATCCAGATATTAGCGAGTCCCGGTATTTTGACCCGCGCGTCCAGTTCAGCCATGAGTTTTTCCGGGGTCATTCCGGGTCGCCATTGGTCGCGCGGCTTGAACTGGATGGTCGTTTCAAACATCTCCAGAGGCGCGGGATCGGTAGTGCTGTTACTGCGTCCGGCCTTGCCAAATACCCGTTCTACTTCCGGTACTCTTTTGATCAAGCGATCCGTTTGTTGCAGCAAACGGCTGGCCTGTTGCGCACTCAATCCGGGCAAGGCACTGGGCATGTAGAGCACATCGCCTTCATCCAGCGGTGGCAGGAATTCACTGCCCAGCTGGCTCAATGGCCAGGCGGTACTCAGCAAGATCGCCAATGCAAAAACGAGCGTTTTTTTCGGGTGACGCAAAACTCCGGTCAACAGTGGACGATAGCCCCGGATCAGCCAGCGATTGATGGGATTTTGATGTTCCTGCGGAATCCGGCCACGAATCCAGTAACCCATGAGTACCGGGATCAGGGTGATAGAAAGCCCGGCAGCAGCGGCCATGGCATAGGTTTTGGTAAAAGCGAGTGGACCAAAGAGCCGACCCTCTTGCGCTTCGAGTGTAAATACTGGAATAAACGAGAGGGTGACAATGAGCAGCGAGAAAAATAGTGCAGGTCCCACCTCGGCCGCCGCCTGGGTCAATACCTGCCAGCGCGGCTCGCCAGTCAGCTCTTGGTCGGGATGTTGCTGCTGCCATCGCTCCACGTGCTTGTGCGCGTTTTCAATCATCACGATGGCCGCATCCACCATCGCCCCGATAGCAATTGCAATACCCCCAAGCGACATGATGTTGGCATTGATCCCCTGATAGTGCATCACCACAAAGGCGATCAATACCCCCAGTGGCAAGGCGACAATCGCCACCAGCGCAGAACGCCAGTGCCAGAGGAACAAGGCGCAGACTAAGGCTACCACCAGAAATTCTTCGAGCAGCTTGTGGCTCAGGTTGGCCACGGCACGATCAATCAGGAGGCTGCGGTCGTAGGTGGTGATGATCTCAACCCCGGCAGGCAAGCTGTGTTGGAGTTGCGTGAGCTTTTCCTTTACGGCGGCGATAGTGGCGCGGGCATTTCCGCCCGAGCGCATGATCACAATACCGCCGGTGACTTCGCCTTCACCGTCCAGCTCCGCAATACCCCGGCGCATTTCAGGCCCGAGTTGGATCGTGGCAACGTCAGCGAGGGTAACGGGGATGTTATCGACTAACTTCAGCGGGATGGATTTGAAATCATCGAGCGTGCGCAAATAACCGCTGGCACGGACCATCAGTTCGGCTTCACCCAGTTCCAGCACACCACCACCGGTTTCCTGATTGGCCTGCTGCACTGCGGTAATCACCGCCTCATGGGACAGGTTATGGGCGGCGAGTCGAAGCGGGTCGAGCACCACCTGGAATTGCTTGACCATACCGCCCACAGCAGCAACTTCCGCCACATCCGGCAGGGGCGCCAGTTCAAAACGCAAGAACCAATCCTGCAACGCTCGCAATTGCGCAATATCGTGTTGGCCCGTCTTATCGACCAGGGCGTATTGGAATATCCAGCCCACACCGGTGGCATCCGGTCCCAGTGCCGGTGTGGCATTGGCGGGAAGTTGCCCCTGCATTTGGCTCAGGGATTCCAGCACACGGGAACGCGCCCAGTACAGGTCAGTACCATCTTCAAACAGCACATACACAAAGCTATCGCCGTACATCGAATAACCGCGCACGGTTTTGGCGCCGGGTACCGACAGCATTTTGCTGGCCAAGGGGTAAGTCACCTGGTTTTCCACGATTTCAGGGGCTTGTCCCGCAACACTGGTGCGGATAATCACTTGCACATCTGACAGGTCGGGTAAGGCATCAATGGGGGTAGACTTAATTGCCCAGACTCCCCAGCCGGTGAGCAGCAGCGAGGCCAACAGCACCAATACCCGGTGGGCGACAGACCAATGAATCAAACGGCTAATCATGGTCGTGTCCTCCCGTTGTTTTTGGTGCAATTCCCAAAAATGAAGCTTCGGAATCCAGCAGGAACTGGCCGCTGACCACTATCTCCTGATTTTCCTCCAAACCTTTGCGGATGAGGGTCTGGTTGCCCATCTCGTGGCCAGTGATAACCTCCACAGGGCGGAATTTGCCACCCGCTTCGGCCAGCATCACCAGTATCCGTTTTCCCGTGCGGATTACCGCCTCCGTGGGCACAAACAATCCGCTTTCATCGGTCCCGGATTGTAGGAGTACACGCCCACTGGTACCGGGTTTCAGGTGTCCTTTGGGGTTGTCGAGCAGGATACGAGCCGTCAATGTGCGGGAGCTGTCATTGAGCGAAGGCAACAGGTACTCCAGTGTGCCGGTCAGTGCCGGATCGCCGGAATTAACCGAATGGAAAATAGCCTTGTCACCTGGATGCAAACCTGTTGTTTGCGCTTCGGGAATGGCGGCATCCAGCCACAGGCTATCCAGATTGTTAATCTTTGCCAGCATAGCGCCACTGGCCAGTGCCATACCGGTTTTCACCTCCAGCATATCCACCACGCCAGCGATAGGTGACGTGATGGTTACCCGTGTCTCCGGCTGGCGGGTTTTTTCCACCTTTGCAATCAGGCTATCGGGCATCCCGAGTAATTGCAGGCGTGCGCGCAAGGTCGCCAACAAATGCGGGTTCTGTCCAATGGGTTGGGAGAGCAGTTCATTTTGGGCATCCAGCCATTCGGGTATCTGGAATTCAGCAATCGGCTGACCGGCGCTGATCTGATCGCCCACCGCCAGTGGCCAGGCCTTTTCGACAAAACCTGCCGCGCGCAATTGCAGTATCGCCTGGTTGCGCTGGTTAAATTGCAATTGCCCGACCACTTCCAGCTCGTTGGCTACTGGCAGACGCTGCACCTTGGCTTTGCGCATACCGAGGTTTTGCACCAGAGCTGCATCGACGGCAAGCCCCGGTTCCTGGGTTGATGGCGCCGCATATTTGGGTACCAGCTCCATATCCATAAAAGGCGATGGCCCCGGTTTGTCAAAATGCTGGTCCGGCACCATCGGATCGTACCAATACAAAATACGTGGTTCATCTTTGGCCGATTTCGGTTCTTGCGCAGGTTGAGCGGCGTACTTAGGGACAAGGTCCATATCCATAAAGGGCGACGGACCCGGTTTATCAAAATGTTGATCCGGCACCATTGGGTCATACCAATAAAGCACCTTCGGCTCCTGTTTGGCCTCTTCAATAGCATTATTTTGAGGCGGCGCTGTAGAGGTGAATTTATGCAGGTGCTGCCAACCAACACCTATCGCAATGCCAAGTACCAACGTGCTTAACCCAACGGCTGCAAGCAAGCGTACAGAGAGATTATTCATTCAGATGATTCCTGAGAGACGATAAAAAACGTCCCGCCTAAACACCCGGTATCTTTAACGGTTCAAGCGAGGTGTAATCGTATTAACTCAGGAGGCGTTCGGAGGTCGCCAGATACTGGCGGGATTGAAGACAGCAAGATTCAATGGACGAGTTTTAGTGTGTGCCGACAAGCTTGAAAGAGAGAAAAACGACGCGGGTGTATAGAGATATACCTGCACCGGTGTTTTACAGAGATGGCAGGATTTAGCGGTTTCACAGGAATTTATAGCATCACCTTCATCCGCATCAGGGCAGCAAGGCATAGTTTCATTATCACCGGATTCATCCATCACCATTGCCATCTCTTCAGGGCACGGCGAAGCGGACAGCAGAATTTCTGCCGCCACTTGCAGGGGCATCACGAAACTCAGAAGTAAGATAAATAACAATGAATAGCGGCGCATGGTGTCAGCATAGCTCAATGCAGGCGATAGAAAAATACGTCATCCAGGATTAGGGGGTAAACCCTCAAAATTCACTCCCCCGAGTCTATTGATCGTTGATAGAGATTTTTCCCCGTTTCAACCTTAGGGCATTTCCAATCACCGATGCAGAGCTGAGGCTCATTGCCAGCGCTGCAATCATTGGCGACAGCAGCCAGCCCGTCCAGGGAAACAGTATTCCGGCAGCAATCGGAATTCCCAAACCGTTGTATAAGAAGGCAAACATCAGGTTCTGTTTCATATTGGCCACGGTGGCTTCCGATAAAAACCGCGCTACCGCAATACCGCGTAAATCGCCTTTCACCAACGTAACTTGCGCGCTGTTCATGGCCACGTCAGTGCCTGTTCCCATGGCAATACCCACATCGGCTTTGGCCAAAGCGGGTGCATCATTAATCCCATCGCCCGCCATGGCCACAACCTTGCCCTCAGCTTGCAAGCGTTCAACCAGGCGCAATTTGTCCTCGGGTTTTACTTCGCCATAGACTTCATCGATACCCAAGCGTGCCGCCACAGCCTTGGCTGTAGTGAGGCCATCACCCGTCGCCATAATGATGCGCAAACCAGCGGCTTTTAGCGTTGCCAATGCTTCAGGTGTGCTGGGTTTTACAGGATCAGATACCGCCAGCAGACCCGCGAGTTTCCCATCCACTGCCAGGTACATAACACTGGCACCTTCACCACGCAGCGTTTCGGCATCGGGTACCAGCGGTGCGACAGCCACACCCTGTTGCTCCATTAGCACCGTGTTTCCCAGCGCCAGCTTGCGCCCCGAAACGGTTCCATACACTCCGATGCCAGAACCCGATTCAAATTGTTCGACTTTTTCCAATGCGAGATTGCGCTCGCGCGCCGCGCGGACAATGGCATCGGCCAGCGGATGCTCACTGCCTTGATCAAGGCTTGCGGCAAGGCGCAACACATCGTCTTCACTAAATCCCTGCGTAGGTACCGCACGATCAAATGCAGGCCGCCCTTCAGTCAAGGTTCCCGTTTTATCGATAATGAGTGTATCTATCTTGCGGAAGTTTTCGATGGCGGCTGCGTCCCGAAACAGTACACCTTGGGTGGCACCACGCCCGGTGGCCACCATGATCGACATAGGTGTAGCCAGCCCTAGTGCGCAAGGGCAAGCGATAATCAGTACTGCTACCGCATTAATTAATCCGAATACCCAACGCGGTTCTGGGCCGAACAGGCCCCAGGCAAAAAAGGTCAGCACGGCAATCGCGACCACCGCAACGACAAAATAACCGGCGACGGAATCCGCCATGCGTTGCATCGGTGCTTTGGATCGCTGTGCTTGCGCCACCATCTGGACAATCTGCGCCAACATGGTAGCCGACCCTACGCGCTCAGATTCAATGGTGAGTGCACCATTGGTATTCAGTGTTGCGCCAATCACTTTATCACCCATGCGTTTCATCACTGGCAGCGGCTCGCCAGTTAGCATGGATTCATCCACAGCGCTGCTGCCTTCCACAACGACACCATCCACGGGTACTTTTTCGCCGGGGCGAACACGCAACTTGTCACCGACATGGACATGTGTCAGTGGCACATCTTCTTCACTGCCATCGTCGCGAATGCGTCGCGCTGTTTTCGGGGCTAAACCGAGTAAGGATTTGATCGCCGCCGAGGTCTGCGAGCGGGCTTTTAATTCCAACAGTTGCCCTAAAAGTGTCAATGAAATAATGACGGCTGCCGCCTCGAAATAAACGGCGACTCGACCCATGGCTACAAAGGAATCGGGGAATACGTTGGGGGCCAACGTTGCCACCAGACTGTAAACAAACGCGGCACCTGTACCCAAGCCTATTAAGGTCCACATGTTGGGGCTGCGATTCATGACTGACTGCCAGCCGCGCACAAAAAAAGGCGCTCCAGCCCATAAGACGATGGGTATTGTCAGGACGAGTTCGATCCAAGTTTGGGTAGGCGCATCAAACAAATGAGCCTGATGACCAAACATGGCCAGCATAGTAACAACTACCGTTAGCGGCAATGTCCACCAAAAACGGCGAGCGAAATCGCGCAACTCCGGATTTTCTTCTTCATCGAGTTCGGGCAACAGTGGCTCTAATGTCATGCCACATTTGGGGCAATTGCCCGGTTGCTCCTGGCGTATTTCCGGGTGCATCGGGCAGGTGTAAATAGCACCCGAAGCGGGCTTTGCTGGCGAGGAATCAGTACTAGAAGTATCATCAGTTAGTGTTAGGTACTTACCGGGATCGTTCTTGAATTTTGTCTGGCAGTTCGCGCTGCAAAAATAATAGGTTTTGGCGTGATGATCATAGTGGTGAGCTGATGCAGAGGTGACTGCCATACCGCAAACCGGATCTTTGAGTGTTTCATGGCTTGCCTGTTGTTCACTGTGTGAATGCGTGTGCTGGTGTTCCATCTGTTTATCTCTCATTGGATTAATATCAGGGGCTTCATCGCTTATAAACTAGCCTGTAGAGCCCAGCGCAGCATCCAGTTTTCCATGCTGCCATTGAAAATGCCGCCAGATCGTATAGGCCGCAGGTATTACCAGCAGCACCAGGAATAAACAACCGACCATTCCCCCAACTACCGGAGCAGCAGTGCGTGCAGAGAGGTCAGCACCAACGCCGGTTGCCCACAATAGCGGCAGCAAACCTAACACGGTGGTAGCCACTGTCATGGTCATGGGGCGCACCCCGCGCAAGGCTCCGCTAATCACGGCGGTGTTGATATCCGCTGTATTTTTTAATTGGTTTTCGCCGTAGGCCGCGCGCAAAGCCTGGTCGAGATAAACCACCACTACAATACTCGTTTGGGTAGCAACGCCAGCCACCGCAATCAGTCCGACCCACACGGCGGTGGACAAGTTGTAATCAAGCGCGGTCATCAACCAAACGCTGCCAACTACGGCAAAGGGAACGCTTAACAAAACCAAAAATGTTTGCCCCCAACCGCGCATGGCGAGGTAGAGCAGCCCGATAATTAACACCAGTGTTAACGGCACGATAATTTTTAAGCGTGCCTGCATGTCGGCCATAAATTCATATTGGCCGGTCCATTCCAGTTGATATCCTGGTGGCACAGTGAATTGCGCATCGACCAATTCGCGCGCGTCCTTTACCCATCCGCCCAAGTCTCGCTGTGTACTGTCAAAATCGGCGAACACATAACCCACCAGCATGCCGTTTTCGTTTTTGATCATCGGTGGGCCGGTGACTACGCGAATCTCCGCCAGCATACTCAAGGGAACCGCCGCGCCGGGTTGCCGCCAGCGGTCGATCCAATCTACTGCCGCTGTATTACCCATGCCGGTTATTGCCCCACTGCCAGTGGTGGATGCCATGCCGCCGCCCATGTCCCCCATTCCCTGACCGCCCATTCCTCCGGCCCCCATGTTCCCGCCGCGCACAGAAGACCCGGCACCCTGGCCGGAAAAACCCGGCGCGGGATCTGCCACCGCCGCCGTAGCCGTTACGGGAATTAACAAGGCCCCAAGTGCTTCGGGATTGGAGCGGTAATCCTGTGCGTAGCGCAGGTTTACCGAATAGCGCGCGCGCCCGTCGATCACGGTGGAAACCGGCATGCCGCCTACCGCCACTTCGATGATGTTGTGCAAATCGCTCACGCGCAGGCCATAACGCGCAATCGCTTCGCGGTTGGGAATGATATCGACATATTCACGTCCGGTTTGCCGCTCGGCAAAGGTGCTGCGGGTGCCAGGTACGCTGCGTAATAAACCTTCCAGTTCAATACTCAAGCGTTCGATTTCTTGTAGATCATCACCGAAGACTTTGATACCCACGGGCGTGCGCACGCCGGTCGTGAGCATGTCGATGCGGGTACGAATGGGGGGCGCAATAGCCATTTGATAGCCCGGTGTTTGCAGCGCGGCATCCAATGCGCTGGCTAATTCTGCCTGGGTGCGCCGACGCTGTTCCGGCCAGATCATGCGCAGGGGCGGCTTTAGCCAATCAGGCGTCGTATCGCTGTACCAGCGGTTAAACGTGACTTTCGGCCAGTCGTTTTGCGGGTTAAGCGTGACCACGGATTCATTCATATCCAACTGCGCCGGATCTGTAGCGGTTTCAGCGCGCCCGGTTTTGCCGTGTACCGAGGCGACTTCACCAAACGCCATAATGACCTGATGATGCGCCTGCAAAACACGGCGCGCCTCTTCAATGGAAATGCCGGGGAACGTGGTGGGCATAACTAGGAGCGAGCCTTCATCGAGCGGCGGCATAAATTCAGAACCAAGGCGCATATACAAAGGGGTTGTCGCGAGCATGATGACAAGTGCCAAGCCCACGACAAGTTTCGGGCGATTGACTACCGCCGTGGCCACCGGCCGATACCCGCGCTGCAACGCCTGAGCCACAGGGTTTTGCGCTTCACTGCGAATGCGTCCGCGCAACAACATCACCATTAATACGGGCGCCAGCGTAATAGTGAGAATGGCGGCGGACAACATCGCAAACGTCTTGGTATAGGCGAGAGGGTCGAACAGGCGCCCGGCTTGCCCGCCGAGCGTGAATACCGGCAAGAAGCTTACGGTAAGCAGAATCGTTGAGAAAAAAATGGGGCGACCGACTTCTTTACAGGCATCAATAATTACCCGCCGCCGGTCTGCTTTAGCAGGTGCTGCGGCCAAGCGTTGGTGGGCGTTTTCAATCAGCACAATCACCGCATCCGCGAGTTCCACCAGTGCAATAGCAACACCGCCCAATGACATAATGTTGGACGTTAACCCAAGATAGCGAATAGCGATAAACGAAAACACTACCGCAAGCGGCAGAATGATCATGGCGATCAGCGCGGAGCGCGCATGCATCAAGAACACTAAACAGATGATCAGGATAATGATGCCTTCTTCGATCAAGGTGTTGCGCAGGGTGGCAATAGATCCCAGGATTAACTCAGAGCGATCATAAGTGGGCACTAGACGCACGCCTTGTGGGAGCGACAACAAATCGATTTGTTGCTTGACCTCCTCAATAACATTGAGCGCATTTGCGCCCAACCGCATCACCACAATACCCCCGACCGCTTCGCCTAACCCGTCCCAGTCGGCGGCACCACGACGGATTTCAGGACCGAATTGCACGGTCGCGACATCACGTAAACGAATAGGGTTCCCACCCGGCCCAACCGTAACCAGGCTTTGTTCCAGATCTTCCAACGAGCCGATATAGCCGCGCCCGCGCAGCACAAATTCACGCCCCGCCTGCTCAAGCACGCGCGCACCAATTTCAGAGTTGGCGCCTTGCACGGCGCCAGTAATGTCGCTGAGTGTAAGGCCGTAAGCCGCCAAGCGCGCCGGGTCGAGTAATAGTTGATATTGCCGCTCAAAACCACCGATGGAAGCCACCTCAGAGACCCCGGAAACCGCCTGTAACGCGGGCCGGATCGTAAAGTCTTGCAGCGCGCGCAGTTCTGCCAGATCCAGGCTACCGCTGGTATCTTCCAGCACATATTGGTAAACCCAGCCGACGCCGCTGGCATCGGGGCCAAGGACCGGTGCTACCTTGTCCGGCAGGAATTGCTGCACCCGGCCAAGCTGTTCAAGCACGCGTGTTCTGGCCCAATAAATGTCTACGTCATCGTCAAAGATAACGTAAATAAAGCTCATGCCGAACATGGAGTAACCACGCACCGTGCGCACGTTCGGCGTGCTTTGCAGGGCGCGCACTAATGGATAGGTGATCTGGTCTTCGACCAAATCGGGGCTGCGTCCCATCCAGTCAGTAAACACAATGACCTGTGGGTCAGATAAATCTGGAATCGCGTCCAGAGGCGTCTTACGCATGGAATCCAGCGACCAGGCCACCATCAACACGGTGATCAGAAATACTACCCAGCGGTGCCGGACGGATAGCTCAATAATTTTTTCAATCATTACCTGTGACCTCGGTGCGGGTCATCATCGGCAGCGGACGGCGATGGCTGTATCGAGGGTTGTTGAGCTGGCTGCTGGGAGGGTTGTGATTGCGTTGCACTTTGCCCATGTCCAGCGTGACCTGCACCGCCAGAACCACGCAGGCGGCTTTCGGAGTCAATCAAAAATACGCCGGACGTGACCACTTGCTCGCCCTCGCTTAAGCCTTCCAAAATTTCAATTCGTTCAGTAAGGCGCGCGCCCACCCGCACTCGCCGTGGTTCAAAATGGCCCGGAGTTGGCTGGATAAATACATGCTGCATTTCTCCGGTATCCACCACCGCATCGCGCGGTACGCTGAGTACCTGACGCGGGCTACCTTCAAAACTGACCGAGCCGGACATGCCCGGAAGTAATTTGCGCTCAGGGTTAGGCACACTTATCCGTACCCGCAAACTGCGCGTGAGCTCACTCAAGGTTGGATAGATAAAGTCGATGGTGGCGGTAAAAGGGGGCAGCTCGGCAGCAGGAATAGCCACCTGTACTGAGGCACCCAAGGTCGCTAAAGGAATATCTCGCTCAGGCAGCTCAGCGATAACCCAAACCTGCGATAGATCCGCAATGGTCATTAGCTCAGTAGACGGATCTACTGCCGTACCGACTGATACCGAGCGCCGCAATACCACGCCACTGCGCGGTGCATGAAGGATTACTTGTGCGAGTGGCTCCCGGCTCTTGGTAATTTGGGTGATTTCGGCATCACTCATTCCCAGTACTTCGAGGCGTAGACGTGCACTTTTTTGCAGCCGACTTGATGGCTGAGTCGATTGCCCCGCGCCAGGCAAGGCGGCAATATATTCTGTTTGCGCGGCGTAAAGATCTTGCGAAAAAATTGACGCTAACGGCTGCCCCTGGTCGACGGCTTGTCCGGTCGTCGCTACATGTAACTGCTCAATCCAACCAGCAACGCGAGTATGGATATGCGATATGCGCTCCTCGTCCGGCACCACAGTGGCTACCGCCCGCCTCGAATGGGAAATTTCCCCCAACTGAACAGGTTCGGTTTTAATCGCCAACCGCGTCAGCCATTGTTGATCGAGGCCTACCGCAACCCGACCGTGAATATCTTCCTCCGCATTGTTAAAGGCAGAATGAGCTGAGGGTTGCACATCTGAAGCTATGACCGTGGCCGGATAAAAGCCCAGCGTGGGGATAACGACGAACAACACTGACAATAAAGCGCGCACGGCATTTAGTGGATCAGTCATGGGAGTTTTTCCTCTAAATTTTCGCGTGTGTCTATGGCGCGTAGGTTCTGCATTTGACCTCTCGCTCGGTCGAGTTTGACCCAGGCGAGCGCGAGATTGGTTTCCGCCATGACTAGTTCAGCTTCCACAGACCACTGGGTCTGTATCGCCTCAAGTACATTGCTGAGTACGCCGGTCCCGGAAGAGAATCCGGCAAGCGCGGGTCTGACAGCCATTTGTGCCCGTGGTACGACGTCATCGCGCAACGTCATATAGGTCTCCCGCGCTGCAACGACATTTTCGCGTGCGCCTATTGCTTCTGCTTTTATCATTTGTTGCATGGCCACCAAATCTGCCCTGGCCATGCTTTCCATTGCGCGCGCTTCAGAGACACCGGCGCGCAGTTTGCCGCGCCAAATAGGCACGCTGATGCCGACCATAACCATTGCACCCGAACCTTCCGCCATGGTGGAAGCCGTGCCTAAACGCACCATACCCATGGGCTTGTACATAGAGCGCATCACATCTACATCGGCATCGGCGCGATCAATCTCGGCGCGGCTGGATTGCAGTTCAGGTCGTTGCGCTAACGCTTGTTCAGCGACCATCGAGCTTGGTGGGGGCATGGCATGGTGCAGAGGATTGGCTAACCTGGGCACAGTCGCCTCCACCGCCCGACCAATGCTCGCGTTGAGCATTGCCTGCATACCGCGCTCCTCAGCTAATAGCGCGCGGTACCGCCCCTGCAAGCGCGCCACTTCAACTTCTGCCCGCAGCAAATCCAGCTGCGCACCGCTGGTGGTCGCAGAACGTGCAGCGGCAGCTTCAACCATTTGGGTGGCCAAGTTGATTTGTTGGTTCAGCACGCTCAGCATGCGGCGGGTTTCGTGCAACATCAGAAAAGCCTCAGCGGCTTGCAGCTCCATATCGAGCGCGACGCGCTCGGAGTCGGCAAGGAGACGCCGCGCCTCGGCATCAGCACCTCGTCGTTGATGACTGCGCACCCGCGATAATGGAAAGCGTTGCTCCACGGCAATGCTCCAATCGTAGCGCCCATTAGCGCCCTGATTGTTCATCGAATCAACCGGTTCGTTGTCCATGGGATCAACAGAATCCATTGTGGTATCGCGATTCATGCTGTTGTAGGGATAATGATCGATAGATGGCATCAGCATGGGATCTTCCAACGCCGATACGATGGCACCGCGTTCGCTCGCTGCTGCGGCTTTGGCGCGTGCAACTGTTATTTCGGAGCGACCTTGTCGCGCTGCCTGAATCACGTAGTCGAGAGAGACCGGGTCAGGAATTTCGATCAAATCGGGTGATTGAATTTCACTTGCGTTAACACAGGTATGCGTCAGCAATATGCTTAGCCCAAACACAATAAAGAAAAATCGCAGTCGAGGTGCGCTATCCACACTGGAGAGTTTTACCAGGCTCATTTCACCTCATCCTTTTTGTGGTTTTAGCGGCAGTTGGAAGCTGTCTTTCTACAGGGTAAAAATCAGGGCTATAAACATCCGTATTCACAGCCCTCTGCACACTGCTGGTGCCGCTGGCGCGTGCAGTACACATGCCTTTAAGGTTTTTTATTAGCAATAGCTTCATGCGCCGCTGCCAACGCTTCATATTCTTTAATATTGGATTCAGCGTTACTGATTAACTTATCGCAGTGGCTGCGCATGCCAGCCATTCCCGCTTGGTTTTTGACATGCCCCACTTGATAAGCCTTGCGCATTTTAATGTGCTTAGCTAAATCTTTCTTTTCTTCAATAATTTTATCCTTGTAATAATTTGCGATAGCCTGATGTTGCTCAGGCTTGTCAGCTATTTCTGAAATTAGTTTCTCAATGGGGGTTGAATGGGTGTCAGCCGCTATTGCAAATGCTGGCAACAGTAATGCGGTGCTTAATATGAATGCAGAAAATACGGATGATTTTTTCATAAAGTTTTCCTTGGTAAGGTTAATGGTTGGATAATTACACGTGCTGTCTATCCTTTACTTCTATGTGATACTTTTTTAAAGCGATCTATGATTCCAAATAACAAAAAATTTGCTCTATTCATTTGCAAATGAAAACCCTTCGATTAAATGACATATCTCATGTCCACTCGGCTCTTGGTTTGGCTTGTTTTTCCAGTCTTTCATCGCATTTTTCATATGCTTTCGCAACGCACGCTGTTGGTTAAAACTTTGCTCTGTTTCCTGCAATCGTTTTTCGAGAATTTGACGAACCAGAGGGCACGCCATCTTGCTCTTATTCGCTTCACGAATGATTTCTTTAATGTCATTGAGCGTGAATCCTAATTTTCGTGCACTGAGTATAAATTGCAGTCGTCTACGATCTTGTTCGCGGTACTCTTTGTAATTATTTTCAGGGTTACGTATCGGTTTGATCAGACCTATAAGCGTGTAATATCGAACAGTATCGGCAGAAACTGCCAATTCACGCGCCAGTTGAGCCACCCGCATACTTACTCCACATAATTTCTTCGACGTTTTTAATTTACTCCTTTCAACACTCTCGATCTTGATCAGGATCAAACCCAAGAGTTAAACCTAGGTTTAGATAGTGAATTCATTACATCCTAAATCTGTGTGCGGCTCACAGGTCAAGTGAACTTTTTTATATTTGTCGTCAGATCGCGTATTTTTTTAATATTGCTAATAAGACTCTAGGGACGCCAAATGAATATTGAATTTGAATAGCAGTAGCTACCTTTACCTGTGGACGGTCTGTTCGCTATACAACATAGCAAGAGGAAGTAAGTTGGGCGGGCGGGTAAGCAGGGCCAAAGCTACTCGCGAAGCAAGTTCTTAAAGGAGGGAGTAAATTCGAAGCCGCGTAGGCGGCGCTAGAGAATCGAGGTATGTGTTTTTACATATCACTCATTCGTCCTGTTTGTCGGGATAGTCGCATAGCCTCATGCTCTTCCATCGCCAGTAGTGAACCAAGCAATGCCTTCGCCTCAGGAATGTCAGCCCTTTCTTCAATATCGCGATAAAGCTCAATAATTTGCTGGTGGTAATCAAAGACCTCTTGGCAGATATCGTCAAAACCAAGTTCCGCGTAGGGTGCATCGCAAGTCCGATGTGATTGGATAGGCTGGTGTGACAAGTAGTCGTAAATGTACGTTTTCATTACCTTGGACTCCGCCTGCGCTTCGAAGGCACTTACCATTTTTTCCATTTTGCCTTCATGCTCAGCCAGGTAATCAAGTAGTAATCGAGCACGCTCTTCTTCGTTTTTTGATGCGCAATGCGCAAGACATTTTGACAAATGCCCATGCAACTGACGGGTCCAGTCGATTAAGTCTGAGAAAGTTTTAATTTCCATGCCATGCACCTTATATGTTTACTTGACTATCTGGCTCATTTTCGAAGCTAAGAACATTCAGTGGATTATTTTTTTCCGTATTCCATGCTGCGGTCGGTATCCCGATCTGGGCGCTTGTCTTCACCATGATTGTGCCCCCCGTGACCCTTGTGCATAAATAGATGCATCAACGGGCACAGCAAAATGATGAGATAAGGCAAATATGGCAGGGTGTGATTACCATGTTCTACTAACAAAAAATAGAGGGCGGCGCCAATCAGAGTGAGAGTCGCAAGCCCGTGTAGGCCAGACCAGTATCTAGGTGCATTTGCCATAACGATTTTTCCTATATCGACTCTGCGTTAAAAGTTTGAGAAGCTGGACTCAAGTGATGCACTAAACATTTTGGTACGGTAACTAGACTAGTCCGATTGTTTACGTGATTAGTTGATACAGATCAATCGTTCATGCGATGACAATCCATATCTGCCAATGGAGTGAAGACAAATACTTATCTTGCATTAGCGAACTATTTGTAAGGCAATCTCTGTACGTTGACCCACATAGACACCCCAACTTTCTGGCTAATTTTTTAAATATATCTAGTGGTGAGTACTTTCACCTTCCCCTCGGGTAGTCAATATCTGATATTGCTCCGGTGTTAATGATGGAAGCTTCTGAATAAATGCCACCATTGCCCAAATACGTTGGTCATCGTGTGTTGGCCCCCAAGCGGGCATACCGCTGGCTTTTATTCCATGTTTAATGATCCAGAATTGCCGGCGCGCGCTGTTGGTTTTGTTATCAAGCGGCAGCGATAAATTTGGCGGACTTGGATAAAGCCCAATACTCATATCACTTTGCGTGCGCCCCGGCTTTAAATGACACTGGGCACACATATCGTTGTAATCCGGCCCACCACTGAGGAGTAGTTGGGAATCGTTTAAATCAGGAACGTCAATTTCCGCAGCGGCGCGCGCAATGGATCGCTCACGCAAGGTTTCCAGCAGCCAATAAGTTGCTTTATTGTGTGGCACATCGGCGCCTATCGGGTATAGCCCTGCATTGACATAAGCATATGCTACGGCCAGTGCGGCAACACTAAGCAGGATGATCCATTTAATGGTTTTCATGTATCGTTCTCCAGATTAACAACGGATGTACAGCAAACACTGTCATCCGTGTCCAATAGCGATTTGTGGGTTGCCCACTCAGCTTAGTAAGCAACCCGCGCATTACCCATCAATGGGCACTGTGCCCTTCATGGCTTTCACTGGAGGTCGATTTGCTCTTATCCATTCCTTCCATGTCTCCGTAATTCATGCCTTCCATCTTCTCGTGATCCATTCCTTCCATGCCTTTGTGCGGATCGCTAACAGCAGATTTTGCACTGCATTTTTTCATCAGGGCCTGCATCACCGGATCATTCATATCCATCTTGGAGTGATCCATTTTTTTCATCGCATCACAATCGGGCGCTTCTGCCGTTTTGGCATGCTCTGCGGGATCATGAGCGAAGCTCGGAGCCACCATCAATGCACTAGACAAGATCAAGGCAGAGTTAAGAAGAAAAGTTTTCATTGTATGTTCCTCGGTAATTAAAGTTGTTTGACACTGTGTATTAAAACCATGCGCGAACACCGGCGACCCACTGGGTATCGCTGGTGGGCTCGCCATGATCACGGACAAAATCGGCGGTGTTGCCGAAGCTCTTCGTCCAATTCACACCGATGTAGGGCGCAAATTCGCGGCGAATTTCGTAACGCAACCGAAGGCCTGCCTGGCCATCAGATAAGCCTGAACCCGTCTGCCGGTGCATATCGTTCTGGCCATAAAAGTTCACCGAGATTTCCGGGGATAAAACTACTTTTTGGGTAAACATCCATTCATATTCTGCCGACAGACGCGCGGCCGTATCCCCGGAATCCCCGACAAACAATGCCGCATCAATTTCAAAGAAATACGGCGCTAGTCCCTGGATACCAATGACACCCCATTCGCGATCAGGTGTTGGTTTCAGGTCTTGCCGTACACCAACTTGAACATCCCAGAAGGGTGCAATGGCACGGCTGTAAAGCGCCTGGATTTCGGCTTCCTCGGTTTCACCGTCCACTCGCTCTACATCGGTTTTGATCCAGAGTTTATGCAGGTCTTTACCGATCCAGCCCTGGGCTTCCAGTACATAGGGTTCAGCCTCGTCACTATCGCGCCACTCGAATTGGTCAATCATCACACGCGATAGCAATGGGTCATCCCCCTCATGGGCAATCACGGGCATGCTGGATAACGCGGTTGCCCAGAGAGTTAGGGTCAGTTTTTTTGATAGGTTTTTCATTGGTGTTTCTCCTAAGCGACCCTGACTTCACGCATCATGCCGGGCATGTGGTAAAGCAAATGACAGTGATACGCCCAACGGCCCTTGGCATCGGCAGTCACGAGGTAACTGATGCGCGAACCGGGCTGGACAAGGATGGTGTGTTTACGCGGAATGTACTGTGGATCACCGGTTTCCAATTCGCTCCACATGCCGTGTAAATGGATGGGATGCGTCATCATGGTGTCATTGACCAGAATGATGCGCACACGCTCGCCAAAGCTCAGTTCCAGCGGCTTGGCATCGGCAAAATTGAGGCCATTGATTGACCACATATAACGGCGCATATTGCCGGTGAGGTGCAGCTCAATTTCCCGTGAGGGCTCACGCTTGTCATAGGTGGGGTGCAGGCCTCGAATATCTGCGTAGGTCAGCACACGGCGACCGTATAATTTCATGTGGTCACGCAGACCGATACCTGGGTCGGCCAAGCCGCTTTGAGGTGCGTCTGACCGCATATCCACGTGCGGGCCAAATTCCGTATCAACATGGCTTATCTTGGTGAGCGGATCAAAATTGCTGCCAAAACCTGCTTTGGCCAGACGCGATTTGCCGGTGTGCTGGCTGTGATCCATTTTCGACATATCGTGCCCGCTGTGATCCATCGTGCCCATGTCATGGCCGGAGTGATCCATACCTTCCATTGAGGGCTTCGAGTGCTGGCTATGGTCCATCTTCATGGCTGACATATCGTGCCCGCTATGGTCCATCGCGCCCATGTCATGACCGGAGTGATCCATACCTTCCATGGCAGGCTTCGAATGCTCGCTGTGGTCCATCTTCATGGCCGACATATCGTGGCCGCTGTGATCCATCGCTCCCATGTTATGGCCGGAGTGATCCATACCACCCATGTCGTGTCCACTGTGATCCATGCCGGACATATCCATCCCCATGTCGCGATGACCTAACGTGGGAGCCGGGTCCATCGCCGGTATCTCGGCCCGCAAGGCAATATCCGTCGTCAGGGTGCCACGGGCATAACCGGTACGGTCATTACTTTGGGCAAAGATGGTGTAGGCGCTATCAGCAGCGGGTTCCACGATGACATCGTAGGTTTCCGCTACCCCGATACGAAATTCATCGACCACGACCGGCTGGATATTCTGGCCGTCAGCAGCGACTACCGTCATTTTTAATCCCGGAATCCGCACATCGAAAATGCTCATCGCCGCGCCGTTGATAAAGCGCAGGCGTACTTTCTCACCGGGTTTGCAGAGTCCCAACCAGCCTTGATCCGGTGTAACGCCGTTCATCAAGTAGGTGTAGGTATAGCCGGTCACGTCCGATATATCAGTTTCGCTCATGCGCATCTGGCCCCACATGGCGCGCTCGTTCCAGGTAGCTGCGAACCCTTTGGTTTTGAGGTCACGCACCAGATCGCCAACCGTCCGCTCGCGGAAGTTGTAGTAGTGGCTCATCTTTTTCAGGGTGCCGTAGACTTTTTCAGGCGCGGTGTCCGTCCAGTCAGACAGCAGCACAACCATATCCCGGTCGTAGGAAACCGGATCAGGATCTTTGGGATCAATGACGATGGCGCCCATCAACCCGGTTTGCTCCTGAAATCCGGAATGGCTGTGATACCAATAAGTGCCGCTTTGCTGGACATCAAACTCATAAACGAAGGTCTCGCCCGGCTTGATGCCATCAAAGCTCATGCCCGGCACGCCATCCATTTCTGAGGGCAAAATGATGCCGTGCCAATGGATGGAGCTGTCGTGATCGAGTGTATTGGTTACCCGCAAAGTCACGCGTTCACCTTCTTTCCAGCGCAAGATGGGAGCGGGCAAGCTTTGGTTAACGGTGGTGGCGATCCGTTGTTTGCCGGTGAAGTTGACCTTCTGGAAGCCAATCGATAGATCGAACTGTTTTCCAGCCAAGGTCTGGGGGTCATTGTTTTGCAATGGTGTAGCGGCAAATAGCTGACCCGATAACGGTAACGCACCCAGTGCTACCAATGAGGAGGCACCGAGTACAAAGCGACGACGTGACTGGTCTGGTGGCAACATGTCCGGTACTACCGGATAGCGATCCGTTGCGCTGCTCAGCTCCGTTGGTATGTGTATCCCCGCTGTGCGGGTGTCGGGAATTTTCATGTCCATTCTCCTTAGAATGTTTGCGTCAAACTGGTGATGCGGATGTACACCTCGCTGCTGCCATCGCTTTTCAGCAAGAGCACATCGTAGGGTGTGAAGCGGTCGCCCATTTCCATGCCGGGGCTCCCCACCGGCATGCCGGGAACGGCCAAGCCTATGGCTCCTTCAGGCTTTTCGGCGAGGAAACGGGTAATGACCGGAGCTGGAATATGGCCCTCAAATACATACCCGTCAGGTGATATAGCGGTATGGCAGGACTGGTATTGGGGGCTAATCCGGTAGCGGTTTTTGATCGCGTTCAGATCATCGGGATGATGGATATTGGATTTCAGCCCATGGGATTGCAGGTGGGAAATCCATTCTTCACAACAACCGCACGTCGGGCTTTTGTATACCGCTAACTGCAGAGGTTTATCGGCAACAGCGGTTATCGATGGGGTGGATGAGGCATGCAAGGGGCTGCTTATCAATAAAAAAGCGGCCATAAAGGCACTCGTAGCGCCCACAAAACGTCGGAAAACCATACAAGCTCCAAAACAACGCGAGGTTGTTAAACAACAACGAAGGGAGCTAATGTCACTCCCGCGAATACGATTGGTTGACCGGTACGCCAAATTTCAGGCGTAACTGTCCTGTATCAGCGGAAAATGGGGGGACGATAGAGGGATGAAATGGGCGAGCTGGGGATGTGCTGGTGATACCCGTTGGTATTCACGGAAGTATCTGATTGGACGGCAAAAGCCAGGCTATAGCCCAATGCAGTCGCTGAACAGCTACCGGAGGAGCAATGTCCCATAATTTTGCAGCAGTCGTGGGCGGTTTTCATATCCATGGTGTTGTCTTGCGTATCCATTTGGTTCATATCGTGATGCATACCCATCATCGAATGATCCATGGATTCCATATCATGGCTTACGGGCGCAACGTCCATCAACTGGCATGGCATGGCCACAACCGCTAACGATTGGCCCAAAAAGACCAATGTGAGCAGCACGACAAACCATGCAGGGCAGCGTTGTTTAATGACCATAAAAGGCAGACACATATACAGAATACTGTTGAAAGAATAGTCCAATAGATCGTACCCAGTCCAGTGTTAAAACGGGTTATGGTCGTGCAATCACAATTTTTGCATGTTTAGTCACGATCCCTAAAGAGCTCATTGCGCTGAGACCATACCTACGGGGTACGCATTTATTTCCACAGTGATATGCACTAATTCTTCATGTACACGTAATTGTTGTTTGAAGTAATCGGGTTGGGCAGAACTCGATGTTGTAAGAGACAGAATGCACGCATATTTACCTTGAGCAACACGCCACACATGTAAGTCCATAATGTCAGCTTTAACAGGGCTTGCTTCAATAACTTCCCGAATTTCAGCCACAACCGGTGCGTCCATTTCTGCATCTAACAACACACGTCCAGTATCGCGCAATAAACCATAAGCCCACACTGAAACCAACGCGGCACCTACAATACCCATGAGCGGATCAAGCCAATCCGCGCCCCAAAGCTTGCCCCCTATGAGCGCCACGATAGCCAGCACTGAGGTCGCTGCATCCGCTAAAACATGCAAATAGGCCGAGCGCAAATTCAAATCATGATGGTGCTGGTGGTTATCCGGATGGTGCCCATGATCATCATCGTGACCGGGATGGTGGGCGTGGCTATCTTTTAACAGCCATGCGCAGACAAGGTTAACCAGTAAACCGATACCGGCAATTGCAATCGCTTGATCGTAGTAAATGGGCGTTGGCGACATCAGACGCTCCATCGACTGATATAGCATTAATACAGCTACCCCTACGAGAAAAATCGCACTGGTATAACCACCCAGCACCTCAATTTTCCAGGTGCCGAAAGAAAACCGTGCGTCCTTAGCAAAGCGTCTAGCCGCAGCATAAGCAAGCGCGGATAGCCCCAGCGCGAGCGCATGAGAGCTCATGTGCCATCCATCGGCTAGCAATGCCATCGAGTTGTATACCCACCCGCCACTTATCTCTGCGACCATCATGACAACGGTCAATGCCACTGCCCAGCGGGTGTTCCGCTCCGCCAACGGGTTACCTTCATTAAAGACGTGCGAATGCCGAAGGGTTTCTATGTCGATGACGGGAGATTGCATGTGGAAATATCCTTTGATAAAAATGGTATTATATACTCCCCCCCAGTATAAAAACATTACGTTAATGGTGTTCCATGGCTCATACAACAAAATCCAAGAAACAACTGCTAACCCGTGTGCGACGCATCAAGGGCCAAACTGAAGCGTTGGAAAAAGCGCTTGACGAAGGAATCGAATGCGCTGCCATCCTTCAGCAGATATCAGCCATTCGTGGCGCGGTGAATGGGTTAATGACTGAAGTATTAGAGGGGCACATTCGTGAGCATCTTGGTGCAGTTGACAGCTCCCCGGAGCAACGACTTGAGGATTTGGATCAGGTGATTGATGTGCTGAGGCGATATTTGAAATAGTAAAATTTGACAAGGTGTGATTACTACAACAAGCAAAATAGTTTTATTTTTTTGCCGAGTATGTATAAAACGAGGAATATTTTTTTCTCTGATGGATGAATCGTGCTTGAGTGCTCTTAAATAACTACGATAATGTACAGTTTTTTATTTAATAGAGAATATAAGAGATGAAGTCTGGCGACACATTTAACGATCTTCCATCCCAGCACACATGTCATCATAATTTAACTTATTTGTTATGAATCAAATTGAGGCAGGGTTAGTTGGCGCCAAAATAATGTTCATTCTAAAACCAGCTGCGGATACTACAAGAAATCCTTCACCGGCATTAATTGTTTTTGATCTCTATGACCGAGAGAGCTCACCTATAGAAAGCGGCATCCTAACCATCGCAAGATAATGAATAGAAAAAAAATGGACAAAATATCGGCTTAGGCATTCATCCTAGCATAAGAATGTGACACTTTGTAAGCATCTACAATGCCAAGGAGTTCAACATATTCATAATGTGTCTACCAAGATATTTTAGGTGCCAACAAGCTAAGCGCATATTCAGTGTGAAATTACTATGGATATAGGTGGGACCTGTAAATCAACACTAAGCTAAGCTGATACTACGAATGAACTAGCAGTACCAAACAGAATAATGATTACCTCGTTAAAGTAATTTACATTGACAAAGAAAATAACTGGCGACTAGACTCACTAAACGACTCTGATTAATATTGAACAACTCTTCAATTGACCACTGGAAGGTATTTATGTCCCCACCTCTTTGAGTTCCGCACTCAATGCTGAATGAAACCAATCACTATTTTGATAAGCTCAATAATTTCGCTGTGCGATAACGCTTTTTATAACGAGTTGGTATCAAAATAAAATTCTATAATTAGACATTTAAGAAAATTTTTGAAATGGATCAATTCAACTTCGATTTTACCCAAGTGTCAATATTTACAAATCGTGTATTTGAACGTTCGCGAAAACTTATCGATACTGGAATATGGCAGGGTATAGACAAGCATCGCTTGGAAGGATGGATTGAAGGACTAGCAATACATGACAATTACGACCTACTAGCAGCATGTCTGCTGGATAATCTCATCTATAGATCACGCGATCAACTCTACTCTCTGATTCGAAGCTTATTCTATTCCCATATGGGCATCACAGAGCAAGACTTAAAAGAGGATTTAATTTCTCTACTGAAAAGAAAGAATAATGGCTCTGTATTTATTACTCCTGTAATAGCGTTGCATCAACCACCCACAAAATCAGGACCTTATATTCTGCGAATCGCACAGCGATTATTTAGATTTGACGATTCAAATTTAAAATGGCCATTTGATCTTGGTAGGCACGCCACCTCAATAAAATATTTATTGTGCATTGATGATTTTTGCGGTACTGGAACAACATTTGTTAAGTTTATTAAGAAAAATAAGATTGACGAAATGTATGCAAACAATCCTCAAATGAAGATTATGTATTTTGTGGCTGCCGCACACTCAGCAGGAATAAAACATATCAAAGAACAATTCCCTTATGTCGAGGTTTTTTGTTCTGATTACCTAACGGAAAAGCACGATTTTTTTAGTGATTCTATTTTCGAAAAATACGGCACATCGGGATTGAAGGAATACGTGACTAACCGCTACGACGATTTTAATAAAAAGAATGCTGTGGCGTTACCGGGAACCAGATTTCACCGAGGGTTCGGTCAGCTAGGACTCTCCTACGCGGCATTTCATTCGACACCGAACAATTCACTCCCTGTTTTTTGGAGCTCTAATGGCTCATGGAAGCCATTGTTGGATAGATAATATGAAAAATAATGTTAAATACTTATACGCGGCTAATCGTACTGAAGAATTCGGAACAGATCTTTGGAACAGTTTCATATTACCTCCTTATTTCGAGGAGCTCGAATATGGATTTCAAAAAAAACCCATCAGATTCGTTGGTGGTCGAGGAAGCGGGAAAACGGCGCTATTGCGCTTTCTTTCATTTCGTACGCAGTTTTCACCGAAGCGTCAGGAGTTCCCCGAAACAGTTTTCAACAACATAGGCTTTTATTTCAAAGCAGAGGTTTCGTATGTTACGTTGTTTACAGGTGAAGGAATCGATGAAAGAGTTTGGATCAATTGTTTTAAATACGCCTTATGCTTGATTTTAGCCGAAGACCTAGTGGAGTTTTTCATTCGACTCATTGATGAGCCACATAAGTACAGGGACCATGGATCAATTCCTGAGACAATTAAAATTCACAAGATTTCAGATTTTGGATCTTTCTCGGAAGATATACGCGAGCTTCATGATGACATTCGAACAAAAAGAATCCAGCTATCCACCTGGCTCAAGAACATGGAAGACAGTTCTCTGCGACCAACGTTTATTGAGATGGAACCCTTCCTTACCCGTATCGTAACATCAGCAAAAAAACAAATTCCATTTTTAGAGCAGTCCATATTCCATGTTCTAATCGATGAATATGAGAATTTGCTGATTTATCAGCAAAAGGTCGTCAACACCTTAATTAAAGGATCAGAGCCTCCCTTTGCATTCCATGTAGCCATGAAAAAAAATGGAATGGCTACACGGGAAACCCTGGGGCTAGAACGTATCCAGGAAAAGAATGATTACAGAACTGTAAATATTGAAAATCAAATCGAAGATAACTTCGATGTTTTTTGCGCTGAATTGTTTTTCTTTCGGTTATCCGCTGATCCTACGTATAAATCACATGTGCCCATTAACATTGATGATTTGAAAGCAATTGATAAAGTCGCACAAAGATTCGAAAACCCAGAATATAAAAAGAGAGTTCTTGATAAAATGCGAACGATACTTCCTGGGCTATCCAGTGAAGATGTGAGTAAGTTATGCTTAAAAGATCTACCAACTCGTAACCGATGGAAAGATATTATTACCTCTGGTATTAAAAACAAAGAACGAAGCTTCAATTCTGAAGACTTTTTTCATATAGATTATCCTGAGGCCACTATAGTTTCGTGCGCTCTTATGCATCAAGTCAGTAAGACACCCTCAATGCTTCACGAAGAATTTCAAAAATTACTGCGTGGAGAGCCTTCTCGTTATAAAGAATGGATACACAAATACCTGAATGGAGCAATATTCTTATTGTGGTTCACATCTCGTAAACCTAATGTAAATTATTCAGGCTTTGACGTATTTCTTTCATTATCAAAGCTTAATATACGACATTTTATCGAGCTATGTCATATTGCACTGAAAAAGGCAAAAAATATTACAGATCATATTTTAATTGTAGACCAAGAAGCTCAAGCTTTAGCGGCAAAAGAGGCTGCTAATTATTTCTTTGAAGAAACCAAAAGCTCTGGTATCAAGGGTAACCACCTATTTTCGTTAATAGCAACTATTGGAAATATTTTTCAATATTCACAACAACGGTATTCTCAAAGTGAATTTGAGAGAACACATTTTTCTATCGAGAACGGAACTTCAAATATAAGCGAAGGTGCAACTGAGTTATTAGAAGAGGCGGTAAAGTGGTCAGTTCTCTACGCGGAGGAAGAAACAAAAATCAAGAATGAACGATTAACTTCTGTTGAATATACGCTGAATCCTATTTACGCTCCATTTTTTAATATTTCGTTTAGGAAAGGTAGGAAGCTGGAATTAAATGCGCGGCAAGCCGAAGCTCTTTTAACTGGGACGGAAATGGATAAGCAAGATCTTTTTAAAGAGTTTAGGACGCAATGGCTAGGTGAGGATTCAACAGGCCAATACACCTTATTGAGCGGTGTTGATGATGAATAAAATTAAAAAAACCTCATTTAAGCGTCTCGACGATTTAGATCCTTCGAAAAGGTGGGATATTTGTTTTATTGGTAACGCCTGCGATGAACGAGGAATAACTATAAAGAATTATCTCGCACCTAGATGCAACAAAATTCACAGCGTTGTCTATGAACCCTCTGGTGGTGGCACTCTTTTAATGGATGGAGTTGCCGCAACGTCTCGTCATATACATATGGCGGTTACCTCTACCACAACAGTTCTAGTTGAAAGCACGACTCTAGGCGTAACTGAAATTTTATTTATTCTTCGGCAGTTGTTCGAAAACTCATCTATCGAACTAGAGTTAATATATTTAGAGCCACAGGAATATGTTGAACCTAAAATTAAAAATTTACTGAATAGTAGAGAGTTTAGCTTGGGTAATAACAATCAATATGCTGGAGTTAAAAAATTTAGTTGTGACTTACAGCTTTACTCAAGTGGAGACGCCGTATTTCTATTAGGTTTTGAAGGCGCGAGACTCGCCCAAGCGTTGGAACAAAATTCGCTCTCCGGTTGGCGAAAACATGCTGTGTTTGGTGTTCCTTCATTTGAAGCTGGTTGGGAAATGAATGCTTTTGCAAACAATATTAATTATATTGCATCCGAAAATTTTAGGTCTATCAGATACTCTGGCGCATCCAATATTTTAGACACCCTAATGCAATTAGAGGAAATTCATAACACTAAAAATAATGACGATCCTACAATAATAATCCCTATAGGGACTAAACCCATGAGCATTGCAGCTGCCATATTTCTTTGCATGGAATCACAATATCAATCCAGCGGAATTTTGTTTGATCATCCTGTCAAGAATAATCAGAGAACTACCGAAATCCGTTGTTGTCACCTATACAGTGGCTTTAGCGGTATTGATAATATCCCAGTAAAAATTAGCTAACCATTGAAAACATAGGCATTTTTAACAAATCATGTTTGGTTAGCACGGTTGCGCATACGCCTTTACAAACTGCATTAAGCCATTGTTGATATCGAGGGCTTCGAAAGGATTCCAATGCTATTTGTCGATGATGTTCGTTAAGGCGTATTCTAAATACATGATCTGTAATAGGCGCCTCACCACTTACGACCATAACGGGATTCCAAGATACTCGATTCCCAGTCCTTGATAATAAAATATCTCCGGCTTGTGCAAAAGTATCTCGTTCTCGCTTCATATACTCACGGTTCGCCTTTATGTTCGGAATTTCCATCTTTCCATCTGCGAACCTTGAGAGATCTGATGTATGGATTGGCATAAGCTCTAGACGAGCTGCCTGTTTGTTCGAATGTCTTCCCCTTGAGATGCTTACCCCCAAGTCCTCCAATGTTGTGCAATTGCCCCAATCATTATCTCTATAATATTTTGCGTCTAATCTTTCACCTTCGTGCAAAACACCACTAAATACAAGCCGCTCGGATCTACTAGCGTAATCAAAATGGAAAATATCTACAGGTAGAACTGCGGGTGTTACTTTTTTGGAAATAATTAACGCAACTGTTTTCGCTTCCGTTCCTTCGAAGGTATCGCCATTAAATTCAGTAGCCGATGCCACCATATAATCATTCATTAATATTTTTCGATATTCTTTATAGGTATCGCCATCAGCAAAGCTTGCTGGTAATACGATAACCAATTTATCACCCACCCGAATCAGGTCGAGGTACTTAGCCAGAAACTGTATCTCCAGACGATTTCTTCCTTTAGTAGTTTTCAGAGAGGGAAACGCTTTTTTCAAAAAACCTTCAATGTCGGTTGATGCCTGCTCAGACACCCCATACGGAGGATTAGCCACGAATAAACGGGACGGTGCACGAGATGGAAGCTTGTGATTGAGTCCATTGCCACAAATAAGCTTAGCTCGTGGCAGATTATCACGACCAGCTTTAAGGATGTCCTCATCTAGATCTACCCCAATGATGCGCGCTTTAGGGTTGGCAAGTGAAAAGGCCTTGAGTAATCCACAGTCACCTGCTGCTAAATCAATAATCTCGCCAAAATCCTTCGCCACTTTTTCCACTAGCAGCGAACAAACTTCCTGAGGCGTCATGTACTGACCCAATTTCCGTTTCATTTGCGACTCCGATATTGACATTATTTATATCTATATTATCATTATTTTTATGAGCAAAGTCAAATTAAAAAATACCCGTCTTCTAAAAGAAACTGGCCTCCGACTGAAATCACTTTTTGCGGATGAAATGAAAATCAGTGTCGCTGAAGCCGCGCGCGAGCTTGACTACGAAAGTCCTGCAACCCTATATGCTGCGGGGAATGGAACAACTATTCCACACCCTGAAAAGCTAGTTCAGATCATGGACTTGTTTCGCAAAAAGACAGGAAAACGCCTTGATTTACATTGGCTGTTGACCGGTGAGGGGGAGGCAGTGTACCGGCAACGCAGTAAGGATGTCTTGCCAAAAGATACTGATATTATAGCTAGGATGCAGGCATTAAATCCCTACCAGAAACAAGCCTTATGGTTGATTTTGGGGCTTAAGGACTGAGCTGCTGCACTTTTTGCTTAAATCGTAAATTTGTCTTGGATTAAAGACATGCCTTAGGGGACAAATTGGGTTGGGCAATCCCGTTGTGGCCGGGTTCGTAAGTTTAAGATCGATTAATTAAGCGGACGCTCTTAGTAATGCAATTACGGTGTTTTTCATGGGCGGGGGATTCGGATTGCTCTGTCTCAACGACTAGAAAGCATTCGCAATTCGCATCGCCCAGTTTTTATACACAGTTTCCGGCATATCAGGTTTCAGCTCATTCGGATGCCGCACACAGGTATGCATGAGTGTCAGCCGCTGTAGTCTTTCTCTGTCCCAATGCCCCGACTTTTTTACCAGATCATCCAAAATGGCTTTGATAGTATTTTCCACCGTTGTGTCATCGCGAAGACGAAAGGCCAGGCTAGTCAAACTATGATCATCGCTGAGATCAATTTCGATTACATGGATGCGATCCCCACCAGCGACTTCCAATTGAGCATATAAAAATGCCCGCTTGGTGCCTGCTTTGATATACATGAATTTTTTAGCTTGGGATGACTGAATGACGTCCGCTTTTTCAAAAATTTCCGACACACCGAGATGCTCGATCACTTTTAGCTGTTCCAATGCGTTGCGAATATAATTAAAAAAACCAACATCAGAGGGCGAAGCATCGTCCAGTGATTTAAAGTCTGCGGACTTATGATTTCCCTTTCCCTTACCGCCCAAAACGCTCAGCGTTGTGTTTTTCGGTTCTTGATCGTCTTCATCTTTTTTTGATTCCGCTTTAGCGCCCACTTCTACTACCTGAATTTCGAAGACTCGCTGAGTATTCAATATTTCATTGAAGTAAAGCGCTCCTTTCGGAACGTCTAGTATCCTGGCCCTGCTCAAATTTGATGGACTTTCATCAACAGTTGTTTCTGGATCAATATTTTCAGGTGGCCTTTTACCCCCCGGCTTTTTATCCTCTTTTGGCACCTTATCTTTTTCAAATTTTATATCTAACGGATGATGAAAACTCACCGTATGAAACTGATCTGTCATAGGCAAACTAGCTACGCTGGAAATTTCTTCCACCAAGATATTCCTGCCATGATTTTGTGTGTAAGCGCGAATAAATACGTCGCGCATATCAAACGGTTCAAATCGGAATAGCCACAACTGTGCGTTTGATTTCTCGATTGATGTTTCAAAAATGCTCTTGAATATGGATAAATAACTATTTGTCACTTCAGGGTTTAAATTGACCCAAGCAATATAACTTTGATGGGCCTTGATATCTAACAGACTATGCGGATAAGACTCGCTTAACCTGATGTGCGCATGTGATCCGTCCAGCTCCACATCAATCAATCTATTCAAGTTTGCTTCATAAAATGCTGACCTGGTATTAAACGCGGTTTTAAAAAACAGAACTCTGGCTAATTCTATGCACGGAATCCAAACATAACGTCCTTTGAATGAAAACCTGAAAAGCAGCTGATTTGCATACTCACTGGAAAGCTTTTTTCTTGTGGTAAACTTCTCATAATCTGCCATGGTTTGAATTGACCATGACGATGTAGAAGGTAAGTCGATTGCGCAATAGTTAGATTTAGGTCTAACAATTTTGTCTTTGGGGTAAACCCTACCAATTGCTAATGCTGGCAAAGCTTCTACTGCTAGTGTAATTTTAGATTTAGTTGAGTCTGGTAGCTCAAATTCACACGCAATGTTCCAATTGCTTTCGGAATAGCGAAAACAGTTTCCAAAGCTTATCAGTTTTGCGTTTTCAGGTATCTTCCTGAATGATGCGTGAAGCTTCAAGTGACAATTTCCTTTTCAAATAATTTATGTTTTTTATGATTGATTGCGTTTGATATTCTTTGCGTATGCCAGCTTTGCGAAGGATTATCCATACCTCTAACGATTGGTGTTGCTTAATTAAAGCATAGATAACACTTTCAATTCTACGTCTACGGTAAGTATCTGGTGACTCAGAAAGATCTTTGATGAACTTGATAGTTTTTGGCAGTTTATCCTGATTTTTTTCAATCAATGCATGCTGCCCAGATTGTTTAATAATCCATGACGTACTTCTTCTGCCATGATTATTATGTAAAGCACCAGCCTTCTTTAAATCCTTTATATGTTTTAAAAATTCTTTGTCGCGCTGGCCCCAATTGACAACAAATTGTTTCGTATTTCTTAGCGCCTGACAAGGTTTATTTTGACTAAGCCAAATTCGATCATTGCGATATAACCAAGCGTACAAGGCACTATAGCCACCTATGGTCCTTAACCATTTAACGCCTTGTTTCTGATAAGTAGCAATAGCAGCTTTCCATTGATGACGTTTTACTTTAATTACCGCAGCGTCGATCTTTACTTCGTGTGAAATTAGAACTTGTTCAGGTGGAATTAATTGTTGCGCACAAATGATTTCCGAACATGGCGAAATATCGTTCAGTGACTGCCAAACTACTAAATGGCAGAGGTAATGAAAACTTTTTCTATGTTTTCGAAATAAATTTACTAACCATAGAGTGTCGCTTAAAGATAATCCGAGTGTGTCCAGTACCGGTATAGACCAGTACGCCTCAAGATGATTAGCCAGGGCATTATGATCCGCACGGCTTTTATTTGAATATGAGTGTTTTTTTGCAAGCTGCCGGTAATAGTGAGTCCATTGAGCTAACGATATAGAAACATCTAAATCCAGATTTATTAACTCATCAATATGCTGGCTTAACTGCACCAGTTTCTGTTTTTGCTTCGTAGTCAAATCTAATGGAATCTTTCTTACCAGGCTGGCATTGATTGCAGGAAAAAATTCATATTTACCTTGTGGTCGAAACAAGGCATCCGTTTCATACAAATACTCTTTATGGGCCGGACATACCATTACACCGGATAACTGGTGCAGCCGGTGCCAATAGGGTTCACCAAACAGTTCTAATTCTTGACGGTAACAATGTTTACAGAGGCGGAGAAATTTCGGTACTTTGATGTTTGAGGCAGCGACCCCTATTCTGGTGTGAACATCCCAAGCTTTGCCCGATAATACTGACTGGACAACATTTTCGTTTCTGTCTGCTTGCAGGAAATATTTGTATGCGGGATAGAGACTATGCTTCGTTAACCATTGGACTGCCGTTATGTGTGTCAGGTGGTAGGTTTTTTGTTCGAGGTCTAACAAATGCCCTGGAAAATCAACAACGGCGGCTACATTTGGGGAGCCAAATAGATCGTTAACTATTTGTCTATCCGAAATAATACCTTGGTGTAGTTTATATCTGGCTATAACGCTATAGAGCAATTCGTCTGGGTAGGGTACAGGGAAATACCCCAGCACCTAGCTCACCTTTAGGCAATCGCTGACAGCAGCAACTATGCCTACAGTTTTCAATGCCTCATGCATTGTCGAATTTCCACGTTGACTATAAATATAACGAATATCGTTTTCTTGTAACTGATCCCATAGAGAAACTTTAGGCTTTTTAGATGGAGTTTTAACTTTCGGTGGTGTTGGGGTCGAATGTAATAGATTCAACATTCTGTGAACAACTTGCATAGTGTCCAGATTTGGATCTTCCTTTAGAGCTGCCTCTATAAGCGGGACAGCTATATCCCTATTAATTCCAATCAGTTCAGCCGCCGCCATGATGGTATTTATTTTGTCATTATCGAGTCGCAATATTGGCTGATCGATCTCACTGGTAAAATGTTTTTGTTCTTCCAGTGCCTGAAGGAGCTTAGCCTCTACCTCAGGCATTACCAAATCACCATACTTGGCTATTTCTTCAGGATTTCCACCGCGAAGTGCTTGAAGCATTTTATGGACGGGTTGCAGATCATCCTCATAAACCTTTTTAATTAACTCAACGGTCAATGTTTCCTTACCGAGAATCATTGCGCGCCACTGGGATAAAACGTAAAGTTTCACGAGAATGTCGATCACTCCCTGGCTCAAATCATAAAGAGTGTCCGTTATTTGTTGCGTTAAATTTCCCTTACTGCGCAACCATTGGTACTTCCAAATATAACTCACCAATTTATTCCATTCGTCATCTTGTGGAATGCGATCCCATAAGACATTACCTAATCCTGTAGTGCGTTTCGCCATTTTAAAATCTGTTGCAAAAAGATTTCGCGCCTTAGGTGTACCAACAAATACTACAGGTACTCCTATAGAGTTAGTTAAGGTCACGAAGAAATCCAACATTGCCTCTTCACCTCCAGATCGCTTTTTACTTAAATGCTGGATCTCATCTATTACCAACACACCTATTGCGTGAAGGTTCGCGATCTGGGCCATTTCAGCGATCAAACTGTCTACACTTACTCTGGGTTTACAGTAGGTATTAAAGTATTGGGTGCCTATACGGCTATCTACAGCGCGAAAGAAGTTATAGCAAAGTTCGGTCAATGATCCATTACGTGGACATTCGAGCTTCAACCAAGGAATCTGAATTACATGGAGGTCAGGATGAAAAATTGCTTTGGGATACGTCTCAAGACATTTTTGCACTGCTTTGGTTTTGCCACAGCCAGACAAGCCTATGATGGAAAAACCGACTGCTGTAGATTCAACTTCTCTTCTTACGGTTAAGTTAATATCTTTATTAACAATCCGGTCATAGCCATTGTTTAAATGTTTCTTGAAAGCTGCTGTAGCAGGGTTCCGGCCGATATACCCTTGACGAATCAACACGCTAAGTTTCTGCTCTAACACACCATGCTGTACTCTCGGTTGGAAAAACTGGTGGGTTAATCTTTGCAGCGCATGAATTCTCTGGTGCCAATCCAGGTTAAGTTCCCTCTCATCAAATGATGGTGGTACTATCATGTCTTTGAGAACTGATTGAAAATTCTTTACTAGCGGTAATGCGCTGATAAACGGGTTATCTGTGTATTCAGGTAAACCGTGATCCTTGTATTCAGCGATTTCTATTTTATTGTTATCAATTTCCATCATCGTCCCCGTAAATGATATCCAGCATATTAGGGACGCTATAATTTTGCGGTTTTTCGCCCGACAGATAAACCACATTATCTTTTTTAACTGGAAGCTTTTCTGGTTTCGATTGTGGCGGCATCACGCCGTTTCGTGCACGATTAACATCAATTTCATTTTTCTTGTTTTCCCGGATATTGGCGGTTCGTTGAGATTTTGGCAGGTGAGACATGTCTTTGTTTTTTGACCGAGCTTCCTCAACGATCTCTTCAATTTTTTTATCGCGCGTTAATTCACCTTTCAACT
This sequence comes from Cellvibrio sp. ATLC23, assembly GCF_057196725.1. Lineage (NCBI taxonomy): Bacteria > Pseudomonadati > Pseudomonadota > Gammaproteobacteria > Cellvibrionales > Cellvibrionaceae > Cellvibrio > Cellvibrio sp. ATLC23. The sequence goes on from NZ_JBXUOS010000010.1 coordinate 62,502, forward strand.
TCGTGAGTTTCGACCGCGCCCCTGTTTTGGCTTGCTCTTCCTGAATTCTCCATACATCCCAAAATGTTAAGCCTCGAAAAGCTCGACTTCGTTCGGTAAGCTCAAAAGGAATAAATTTGTCGTACTTGCCATCCGGACGAAAATAAATCGTGTCCGCACAATGCGGATCGTAAGCGACTAACACCTTCATTGATTGTCCTTTAATCCTTTCAAACCATCCTTCCTTAACCGCAATCGCGGCGCTGTAATAGCAACCAAAAAGATTCAGACCCAGTTCGGAGACAGGTACTTCTTTATGGGGCATCAAGTTGACAGCAGCAAGTTCGTCGTTGACGCCCCTAAGCTTACCTGTACGATTTTGTATTCCCCAGTTCCATAATGCTAACGGGATAAGGGGAAGATTTGTTGGTATATCTCGATCAGGATCGTAATATTCCATTGCATGTGTGGTGTTATAAATAATGACGCAATTAATAATGATGCGAGTGATATCTCTTAGTGTAAGTTCGGCGTCCAGTCGATAATCTGAACCACCACGTTTTTTAACGATGGTGTTAGTGACGTAACCTTCAACGTAAGGTTTAAAGTCAGCCTGCAGTGTTCTAAATTGTTGTTCTACAATGCCTTTCCAATCTGCTCTGAACGATGGAGTGTTTTGGACGTTAATAAATAATGCCTCGGAAAGCACTTCTACTGCTTTTCCTATTAGCTCACCTTTATCCCCAAGAATAGCTTCAGGCTTACCAATGACTGGCCATTCGTCTTGATTAATAGTAATACCGTAACTTGCGCAATATCGCACCTTGTCGAACATGGTGTTTGCCAACGCAAACATTGCACTTACCCACGATGGCCCCTCCAATCCTACGTGCACACCAGTAATCATTCGACTGAATACATCGATCACGATATAAATTACTGGGCGACCAACAATAACGCTTCGAGTCTCCTCATCAATCAGATAAACATCGCCAATCGTTGCATCGATCTGGTATAGGCTGCCAGGTCCCATTGCACCTGCCGTCGATGACCCCAGGACAGGACGGTAGTCCTTCTGGTAAATAATCTCGCCGAGTCGTTTTTTAATTTTTTCAGTGTCTGTCACTTCCTTTTGGAGGAAGTAATAAAATTGTTCATAGGTTGGAGCCTCGGCTAACTGCTCTTCGTTGTTTTTCTTAGAGCTATCAAACCCAAGCAGAAACAACGCCCTGCGGTATACGAACCGAACCGTATTTTCGTCTTTTGTTAAGTAGTACACTTTGATAACGGTACGAAATATTTTTTCTATTTCTGCTGTGATATTGGTGCCGGTACCTAGCGCTACTTTGCGAGGACGCCCACGCTTTTTATCGGTGATGGCTTTGGGTTTATTCGGACTCCCTTTATTCGTTGTATCCGGATACAGCGCATTTGGACTCTTACCACGTTGCCAATATTCTCTCAGTTTTCTGTATACCAAAGCTTTAGTGGTCTCATGCTTCACAACCATCGCCTGGATCATCTTGCCACGCGAACCGCGTTCATAAATGGCAGGCTCGTTAGTAACGTAAGGCCCCACCATTTCCCACGCCTTTTTTTGGATGTCTTTTGCCCATTGAGATTGCTTGGTTGGGTTCAAGATGAATAATTCGAAAGGATCGTCGATCCAGCGCATCTCTTGATTAGCAAGGTGTTCAATCAAAACAGCACGCTCGACCTGCTGAGGTAGGGCGTTTTCAGCATCTACATTTATCCAGTAAATCGTCTTCGGTTCGCCCCATAAAATGCGGTAGCGGTGACCAGCGAACTCATAGACATCATTCACCAACAGCATATTCATAATCCTGTTCGAGCCAAAAATGCGAAGGTGCAAGGTCTCTTGCCCTTAAGTTCACAATTGTTAACGCTTCGATATCAAAGTAGAACGCCCGCTGGGCAAGGAACTGTCTTAGTAAAGCCAGATGGGTACCTGGGTCGATGTTATATTCATCATCTAAGCGGGTGGTTATAGCGGTAACTTTTTGCGAGGGTGACTGATTAATTGCGGCGAGCAATACCCTAAAATATTCTTGTTGTTGCTCGGGGGTACTTAAATCAAAGTGATTCATGTAGGGATGAAACCACTTTACATTCTTTTGAAGTAAGGCTGGAATTTCCAGCTCAGTTACCAGGTTAAATTGTATGCCCTTGGACGACCAGTAGCGACGTTCCAATTCCATCTTTTCCAGTACGCGCGGATTATCAAGTTCTTCGACGTATTTTGCGGATATTGCCCTGCGAATAGTTTTATCTTGGATATTCAGATCAACCAGAAAGTCTGTGGTAAGGACTTCGTCTGTACCTTGATAGCTCAGATGAGCTATCCCCATCTCACGTGCAATAGCTTGTGATTCCTCAAGAGGCACCGGAAATTGTTCGCGGATATCGGTCACCTGCGAATCCCAATCCAGCATTAGCAATACATGGTATTCAAGGTCGGATAGCAACTGGTGAACGCGACCCACCGTAACGCTGGGCGAGCGATTATACCTTCCCCTGGAGTTCACATCCCTGACAGTCAAATAGGGTTTATAGGCTCTTCCGGCGCCTGAACCAGCGCCGTTAGCTAAACGCGAAGCTATCTGCCTTTCCGCTTTAGCCTTGATTTCCTTAGTTTTTTCGGGATTCTTGGACATAAAAAACCCAGTGGCAACCTAGTTTGATCAAATATAGGTCACTACTGGGTTAGTATCACTAATTATTTTAAAGTATCGCCATTTATTTTAAAGTATCACTAATTATTTTAAACAGACAGGGAATAATCTTTACACTTCTAGGCTATTCTACCGTCACACTCTTCGCCAAATTCCGCGGCTGATCCACATCTGTGCCCTTAATAATCGCTACGTAATAACTCAATAATTGCAGTGGTAAGGTGTAGAGAATGGGTGCGAGCCAAGGGTGAATATGCGGCACATTGATTACACGCATGGTGGCGTCTGATTCAAATTTGGCATCTTCATCGGCAAACACATACAGGATGCCACCGCGCGCGCGCACTTCTTCGACGTTGGATTTTAATTTTTCCAACAAATCATTATTCGGTGCGACAACGATGATCGGCATGTGTGCATCGATCAGTGCCAGTGGGCCGTGTTTTAACTCACCGGCGGCGTAGGCTTCGGCGTGGATGTAGGAAATTTCTTTTAGTTTCAGTGCACCTTCCATCGCGATGGGATATTGATCGCCGCGACCTAAAAAGAGTGCGTGGTGTTTATCGGCGAACTCTTCCGCAAGCGCTTCAATTTTTGGGGCAAGCGCTAGGGACTCTTCCAATTTTGTTGGCAGATTTTTTAACGCGGCAACCATTTCTTGTTGTTGTGCAGCAGAGAGGCCGTTGTATTTGCCGATGGCTAAAACCAGCATCGCCAAACCAACCAGTTGCGTGGTAAAGGCTTTAGTTGAGGCCACACCAATTTCTGCACCGGCGCGGGTCATAAACGCAAGATCCGATTCGCGCACCAGCGATGAACCGGCGACGTTGCAAATACTCAAGCTGCCTAAATAACCGAGCTCTTTGGCCAAACGCAATGCGGCGAGCGTGTCTGCAGTTTCACCGGATTGACTGATGGTGACCACCATACTGTTAGGCTGCACAAAAGATTTGCGGTAGCGAAATTCGCTGGCGATTTCGACGTTGCAGGAAATGCCGGAAAATGTTTCCAGCCAATAGCGCGCCACCATGGCCGAGTGATAACTGGTACCGCAGGCGACGATTTGAATGTGTTTTACTTGTTTAAATAATTCAGCGGCGCCATTGCCAAAAGTTTCATCCATTACCGATTCATTGCTCAAACGACCTTCGAGGGTATTCATCACCGCGTTAGGTTGTTCGTAAATTTCCTTGAGCATAAAGTGGCGATATTGGCCTTTATCGCCGGCATCGTAACTGGCGGTCGATTCGTGAATTTGACGTTCAACGGCGACACCATCCTTATCAAAAATACGAATACTGGTGCGGGTAATTTCAGCAACGTCGCCTTCTTCCAAAAAGATAAAGCGGCGCGTAACAGGCAAAAGTGCAAGCTGATCGGAAGCGATAAAATTTTCGCCAATGCCCAAACCGATTACTAAGGGGCTGCCGGAGCGTGCAACCACTAAACGCGATGCGTCGTTTTTATCCATCAACACTGTGCCGTAAGCGCCGTGTAATTGTTTAACGGTTTTTTGTACTGCCGTTAATAAACTGTCGCTATTTTTTAATTCTTTTTGTACCAAGTGGGCGATGACTTCGGTATCGGTATCGGACGTAAATACATAACCTTCTTCTTGCAACAGGCGACGTAAATTTGCGTGGTTTTCGATAATACCGTTGTGTACCACCGCGATATGTTCTTGCGATACATGCGGGTGCGCATTGCGTTCACTCGGCTCACCGTGTGTCGCCCAACGGGTGTGCGCAATGCCGGTGCCGCCGGGTGTTGGGCTGCTGTGTACTGCATCAGACAACTCTTTAACTTTGCCCAAGCGGCGCAGGCGTTTTAAATCACCATTGCTATTGACCACTGCCACACCGGCAGAGTCATAACCGCGATATTCGAGGCGGCGCAACCCTTCCACCAGAATATCCACCACATCACGTTGCGCTACAGCGCCGACAATTCCACACATAATTTTTCTCCTTAAGCTGTTTAGTAGTAGTAAAAATATTTTTTTAACCCCTCCCTAACCCCCCCTTGAAAAGAGGGAGGGAACTCAGGCTCCTCATTGCTTTCAGAGGGGAGTGAAAGCCCCTCCCTATTTTTAAGGGGGAGGTTGGGAGGGGGTTTAACCGATAATCACTTGCACACCTTGCTGTTCAATTTTTTGTTTATCCATTTCTGAGATTCCATCATCGGTGACCAACACTTTTATCGCCGACCAGGGCAGTTCGAGGTTGTGAATTTTGCGCCCGATTTTTTCTGACTCGGCCATCACAATGACTTCGCGGGCGACTTCAGCCATCACCCGGCTAAGACTGTAGAGTTCGTTAAAAGTGGTAGTGCCGCGCTCCAAGTCCAGCCCATCGGCGCCGATAAAAAACTGATCGAAGTTGTAGGAGCGCAGAATCTGCTCGGCGAGCTGACCTTGAAAGCCTTCGGATTTCGGGTCCCAGGTGCCGCCAGTCATGAGAATAGTGGGTTCGTTTTCCAGCTCGCGCAGGGCGTTGGCGATACTAAGAGAGTTGGTCATCACCACCAGACCTTGCTTGTGGGATAGCTCAGGTAACAGGGCAGAAGTAGTGGAACTGCCACTGTCGAGGATGATGCGGTTGTGGTCGCGGATCAGTTCGGCGGCGGCTTTAGCAATGGCTTGCTTACGAAGTGAAACTTTTTCCACTGGATCAGTCATCAACTCCTTGGGCACAGGGATTGCGCCACCATAGCGGCGCAGCAGTAAACCGTTGGACTCCAGCGCGGCCAAATCCTTGCGAACAGTGACTTCTGAGGTAGAAAACTGCTCTGCGAGCGACTCAACACTCACTTCGCCGCTGTCATTAAGCAGATCAATAATCGCCCGCCGGCGCTGTTGGGTGTTGCGTTTGGTCATTTTAACTTGCCAATAAGTTTCGATTTGAAAGATATTTTAGTCTTTCGAAACTTATTAGCAAGTTTTTGTTTTATTTCAGCCAAAATAAAAGGCGATAACTTTCGTTATCGCCCCTTTTTTATCACCGGTATTTGGTTAGTTGGCAAACTTCGACAACAAGCGGATATAGGCAACCTGATAGTCATTATGGTTTTCCGTGATCTGCCAGGAGTTGAGCGGCCAGCTGGTATTGAAATCCAAGTAGGCTTTCATCGCCGGTTGACCCTTAGGCGGATTGGGTGCAGCTAAACCGCAACCAGCGTTGGGGTTAGCCGAAGTACAGTTACCATCCCAATCGTAGGAGGGGTTGGGGCCGCCGACGAGAAAGCCGGGCGCCGGGCCATAGGTTGAGGTTCCAACTCTATCCCACAGGGGGCTGCCATTGGTGAACCAGGAATGGTAGAACTCATTGACCGAGCTGTGCACACCGAGACTGTACATATTGGATAGGTACACCATGCCCTGCGGGTTGGTGCCGTGAAGATAGTAGTGCAAATAGCCAAGCGCGGCATTGCGTACTTCGGCGCTGTCGGTGCCGCTGATGTTGTAATCGATCAGGTTGTGAAAGGTCAGCCCTTTGCGCGAAATAGTGCGGTTACTGCCCCAGGTAAAGTTACTGGTACCGATATATGCGCTATACGGGTCTTCACTGTTGCGCACGGCAGGCCAGTTGTGATTTGCGTTCAGTGCTGTTTGGTATTGGCTTTTCACTGTATCGGCGATGTTGCTGGTCGCGTCGGGCAAACTGGCGTAATAGAGCCAGGCAGATATTTCTGGTTCATTCCACACATCTACCCAACTGGTGGCATTGGTTGCTTTGGAATCAACATAATCGCGATAAGTTGCAGAGCTGGTTGCAGCAAACAGGTAGATAGCGGCGGTGAGTTTTTTGGTCGCGCGACCTGCATCGTCAACCTCTTGCTGACCAGCGCCCAAACCTGCTGACGTACCCTCGTTATTGCGGAATGTGACATTGGGATTGGCGATTGACCAAACCCAGGCTTTTTCAGCGCGGGTTTTCAAGTCAGCCGCGTAGTTGTTTAGGTCCGTATTACCCAGCGTTGCCAAAATTTTACTGCCCAGTGCAAAAGCACCGGCGCTGGTCAGGGTTGCCGAGGTATTGGCCGGTCCATAATAACTTGGCCCGGTTGCCGCTGAAGGCGGGCTGGCATGGGATAGGCCGAGGATGGACAATACCGAACCATCGTCATTCTGCATTTTCTTCAGCCAATCAAAACCCCATTTAATCTCGTCGATAATATCGGGAACACCATTGCCGGATTCGGGGATGTTGTAGTCATCCGTCCACACACTCGGATTTTCCGCATAGGCGTGGAGCAGGGCAACCAGATAATAAGCGTGCCAGTTGGTGTATTTGTTGTAATCACCGGCGTCATACCAACCGCCGGATAAATCTTTTTCGGTCGCGGCGTTGTTTTTGTCGCTGAACAGGCGCGCGTTTTTATCTTGCCCTGCACCTATATGGCTGGCGGCATCTGTCCAGCCCGCCTCGGCGAAAGGTGTTTGCTTGGCAAAACCGGCGCGCTGATAAAAGAAGCTGCGCATGGCGTGTTTTAGCACGGGCTTGTAAATATCCGTACCTATTTTGAATCCGGGAGAGCGGACGTTCTTGTCTTTATCCAGCACCGCATAATTGCCCGGCGTAGTAACGCTGGAAAAATCGAACTGCCAGGCTTTATCCCCCGCCGCCGCAAAGGTCGCGCCGGACTTCCAACTCGCCGCCGCACCATTTAATACCACGGCGTTGGTATCCAGATTAATCAGTTGGTAAGTCGCACCGGGAGTAAAACTCAAGGCGGCATCGTAGCCAGTTTTTGGATCGCGGATTACTGCGATTTTTTTGGCATCGGGCAAATAACCAAATTGATCCACCACGATAAAGGCACTGATCGCCGGCACACCACTAGCCACCGAACTAAGGGCGACCGATGATGCAACAGAGCTGGCAACGGGTGTTGACGAAGCAGCCACCGACGATGGCGCAATAGATGATGCAGGCTTGGGGGTAGATGTTGATCCGCCACCGCCGCCACATGCTGTTATTAATCCACTAAGGGTAAATGTCAGGAGTAATTTGGATCGGCTCATAAATCGCTCTTATTAATTATCTGATTTAATTGCCAGATGATACCGGTTTCATTGGAACCCGAGTATCTGTTTTGGAGGATTTAGTAGATCTTTACTTTTGCAATTGGTCATCCTGTACAAATTTTGCCGATAAAAACATGGATCTAAGGGGCTAGGATTCTTGCAAGGATAGTCCCAACTCGGCAATGGTCGACTGATTGAACCTGATCCAAAGGGGAACATTGGCCGCCTGTTTCAATAAAAATTGCTGATAGAAGCTGTCAGCCGACCGCCCTTGGCGTTTATTCAATTGCAGCAAGTAGGCGGCGGCATCCAAAGCATTCTGTAGCTGGCCATTCATGTTAGCCTGCTCAAATGCGCGGATTCCATGAGCTTCGGCCTTTGCCCAGTCACGTTGTGCCAGCCAGATTTTGCCGACTTGAAGCTCCTCGGCGGCATCAAGCGTCTGGTTGGCGTAGAGATCCAGTGCATCTTGCCAGCGCAATTGTTTTATCAATAGCTCACTCAGGTGAACTTGTGCGCGCTCCCGCTCCCACCAATTCTGATCGGCAGGGATGAGTTCAAGGACAGTGCGGTACTGCATTTCCGCTGCTGCCTCATCCTGCGCAAACATACCGGCATAAAAGTGGATCAAACCATAGAGGTCAGCGTCTCGCTGGTGTTTATCCAACACCGCTTTAGCGTCATCCAAAAATGCCGAGCTATCCTGATCGCGTTGAAATTTATGCGCCAATACCGCCGCCCATGTATTGAGACGGTACTCGCCAAGCAAATCGCCTGCGCGCTGCACATGCTCAAGTGCACGCTGAATATGAGCCTGAACCTGGTCATAGTTGTGCTGTGTTAAAGCCAAGACGATGCGCACTTGTTCCACTTCTGCCAGATTATCCCTATCGTTAATGCTGCGGAACGCCGACTCTGCCTTGGCCAGTAGCAACTCTGCATCTGCCAACAAATTTTCATCGGCGTAGACTCTGGCCTCTGCCAGATAACCATTTGCCAGCAATAACTTATCCTGCTGCCTGCTCGACTGGCTTTGAAGCAACTTGGCCAGCACTCTGGCGCTGGCGGCATCCCCACTTTTGAGATGAAGATCGATCAGCCCATACACCAGATTCAAGTCCTGGGGATATTCACTGTGCAATAGCTTCAGCTGCGCCGCCCTAAGCACGGCGTTTTGCGCATCTATTTCCAACAGGCCGGAATTCACAATCAGGTGCAAATGCTGCTTCATCAACAGCGCCAAAGCCGCCGCCGTCGGTGCTTGATGCTCGGCTCGCCAAATCGACGTGCGGGATTTCAATTGGTAACGCACCCTCAATCCCTCTGGCTGTTGCGTCACCTTGGCTACAGCCACATAGGGAACCTGCGCAGCTTGGCTGAGAGCGGGAAAGTATTTTTGCGGCACCCAAAAAAAATCCTGCGATACCCTTTGCCCCTTGGTACCAACCAATGTAAATCCCTCGGGTTTCGCTAATTCTGTCTGGAAGGCGTCGATCACATCCGGGGCAACATCCACATCGGCAACCAAGGGTAGGAGGGCAACTTTAGTTAAAGGCACTGTTTTGGTTAAGGGCGCAGTGTTGGATAGGGCGGTAGTATTGAATAGCGGGGCAGCGGCTTGGTGTGAGTACCAAAACATCACCAAAGCGAGTACTAGGCTGCCCAACACCAGACTGGCAGCGATACTTCTGGAGACTAAGAATTTAACGATAGGCGCGGGACTTATCCGATCTGTTGCCGCCCGATCACCCTCAACCGGGATCAGGGGCAGTTGCCATTGGTAGCCTTTTTTGGAAAAGGTTTTGATCGACTCCTCGCCAAACAGCGCGCGCAGGTTGCGGATATTCTGGAACACCGCCTGCTCCGCAACTACCTTGCCCGCCCAAACTTTGTCCAGGATCTCTTCTTTACTGAATAGCTTGCCCGGTTCGCTCAGCAACAAGGCCAGCAGCTTGGCTTCATTGGCACGGAAGCCGATGACCTCACCCTCGCGCATCAGCAGTAGCTGTTCGGTATCAAACACATAGGTCTTGATGGCGTATTTCATGGCATTCCGTTCTGGCTCGGCAGGGCGTCAATTCTAGTGATCTTCGCAGGCTGGTCAACCAACCCAGCCAAGGTTCGCGCGGGCAATTTTTCTATTATTTTTCTTATAAGGGCAAAAACTAGAATTTGACTAGGATTTTGCTCCCCCAAGAGTCCAGTGTCATTCGCGCTAGTTTCGCCCATAAACTTAAGGACTTATCGAATGCGAATAATTCATTTCTCTCTACTGGCCGGTTTGCTTGGCTGTCTGGCAATCCAAGCCATTGCCCAAGCTTCCGCCAACTCATCCACCCCTGCTATCAAGGTCATCGAACCGATCATGGTCAGCATCCCCGCCGGGGAATTTTTGATAGAGGATAAAAAAAAGAACCCCCTGGCTCAGCCCATCCATAAAGTAACGCTGGAACCCTTTCAACTGTCCCGATACGAGGTGACCGAGGCAGAACTCAATCAGTTTCTGTTAGCCACGGGTTATCAACGAGAAGGTATGTGTTCCCTGATTCATCCCACCGTTAAGCTGGAGTTTCCTTTTTGGCCGCCGCGGCAACCAGACCCGGATAATCTGAATACCCGCCCGGCTTCCTGCATTAGCTGGGCGGATGCTAATGCCTACATCGATTGGCTAAATGCCCAAACCGGCAAACACTATTCCCTGCCCAGTGAAGCCCAGTGGGAATACGCCGCGCGCGCAGGTGGTAATAGCCGCTATATCCACGGGAAAACGCCAGCCACACTCTGCGACTACGCCAACGTCTATGACACCCCACAACAACGGATGTCACGCGATCTGGATTTAGCTCAGCCGGGTGTAGCCTGTAACGATTTCAGTACGTTTCTTGCTGACGTCGGCAGCTACGCACCCAATGCGTTTGGTCTGCAGGACATGACCGGCAATGTCAGTGAATGGGTGGCCGATTGCGCGACAGACACTTATGCCAATGCGCCAACTGACGGTTCTGCGCGGGTAAGTGCCAATTGCACCCGCCATATACTGCGCGGCGGCTCTTGGATAGATGCTGAAGAGCGCGTGGAAATCGGTTATCGCCAGTTGTTGGCTGACCAAACACCGCGCTCGCTACAAGCCGGTTTCCGCTTGGCACTCGACGGCCACGAGCAAAGCCATCACGATGACAACTTCGCACGTAACATCCAACGCCAACAGGCGCAAGCCAAATCCCACAGAGCCAATAGTCAAGCGCTGATTGAACGCACACTCGCCGCGCGCAAAACCTGGAAAACCGGCGAATTGCTGCTGCCACCCATGATCTCAATTCCGGCCGGCGAATTTATGATGGGCAGTGACAGCGACAAAAGAACCCAACCCGTCCATCGGGTATCGATCAAGCCATTCAAAATGTCAGCCTACGAGGTGACGGTTAAACAATTCAAGCAATTCGTCGAACAAACCGGTTATGTGATTGGCGAAGACCGTTGCTGGAAATGGGTGGACGATAAAGGCGGTACATTCAAGATCGGTATCGATATGCTTGCCGGCAACTGGTTAACGCCCGCCTATGCGCCGGGTGATTTCCATCCGGTGATGTGCGTCAGTTGGGACGATGCCAATGCCTATCTGCAATGGCTTTCCAACACCACGGGTAAACACTACCGCTTGCCCACCGACGCCGAATGGGAATACGCCGCACGCGCGGGCAACACAAGCAAATACGGTGTGGGCGATGACGAAAAAGCCCTGTGCGACTACGGCAATATCTGGGATGCAAGCGGCCTGCGCGCGTTTGTGCGCGATAAAAAATATCAACCCAACACCATGGCCTGTGATGACGGATCGGAATACACCAGCATAGTCGGCAGCTATAAACCTAACGCGTTCGGACTCTACGATATGCTCGGCAACGTTAGCGAGTGGACACTAGATTGTGACCGGGATAATTATCTAGGTGCCGCTAGCGATGGCTCCGCTTGGGTAGCAGAAAGCTGCATGATGCGCTCACGCCGCGGCAGCAATTACGGCCCCAGCGATACTCAAGTGGCGTTTCGCGGCCATGGCGGACAGTCAAACCGCTCAAGCCTGGGCGAGGGCTTTCGTTTTGTAGAAGTAATTAACCCGGAAGATCTTTGCACCAAGGACTGCAACAACGCGGAAGCAAAAAACTCCTTTGCAATCCAATTGGCGAACGCACAAAAAGCGCAATCACTAGAAGAAGATTAACGCAGGAAAAACTAAATACTGCTTAAATATAGTTTCTATAAAAAACGAGGCGTTCAGCCTCGTTTTTATCAAACAATTTATTTTTTAACCGGCCGTTCCCAGCCCTGAATATTACGCTGCTTGCTGCGCGCAATCGCCAGTTCACTTTCTTCAACATCTTTGGTGATAATCGAACCAGCACCTACGGTACTGCCAGCGCCAATTTTGACTGGTGCAATCAGTGCTGAGTTAGAGCCGATAAATGCGTTGTCACCAATTTCGGTTTTGAATTTGTTCACACCGTCATAGTTACAGGTGATGGTGCCTGCACCGACATTTACTTTGCTGCCGATGGTGGCATCGCCGATATAACTCAGGTGATTTACTTTACTGCCTTTGGCGATCACCGCTTTTTTCGTTTCAACGAAATTGCCGATTTTCACTTCGTCCGCGAGGTAGGTGCCAGGGCGCAAGCGCGCGTAGGGGCCAATATCACAATGCTCGGCGAGCACTGAATCTTCAATATGGCTAAAGGCTTTAATGTGCGTATTGTTGCCAATTTTGCTGTTAATAATCACGCAATTAGGTTCAATGACAACTCCATCGCCCAATACAACATCGCCTTCAATCACACAATTGATATCAATCACTACATCGCGACCAGCGGTTAGATTTCCCCGAATATCAAGGCGTGTTGGATCGAGTAAAGTAATGCCCGCTACCATCAACTCATTGGCTTTTTGCTGTTGATAAAAACGTTCCAGTGCGGCCTGCTGCTGGCGATTGTTAATGCCTTCCACTTCTTCCACTGCATTGGGTTGTTCAACATGAATGGCGATGCCATCGGCCTTAGCCATGGCGATAATATCGGTGAGATAGTATTCACCCTGCGCATTCTGGTTACTCAATTGCGGCAACCATTTTTGTAAATGCGCTGCTTTAACCGCCATGATACCGGTATTAATTTCACTGATTTTTTTCTGCTCATCGCTCGCGTCTTTGTGTTCAACAATCGCGATCACAGCACCGGAAGCATCGCGCACTATGCGGCCATAACCAGTGGGATCTTGCATGTTAACGGTGAGTAAACCCATTTGCTGGTCGTTCACCCCGGCGATTAATTTTTGCAATGTTTCAGCGCGAGTCAGGGGGACATCGCCGTAAAGGATTAATACGGTGGCGTCATTGCGCAGTTGCGGTAGGGCTTGTTGCACTGCGTGACCAGTGCCGAGCTGTTGCGCTTGCAGCACAAATTTCACATCGGCTGCTGCCATTTTCTCTTCAACTTTTTCCGCACCGTGGCCCACGATAATCAGAATCTGCTCGCCGCCTACCTGTCGTGCGGTATCGACCACGTGTTGCACCAACGCTTTACCGCCAATCGGGTGCAGGACTTTGGGTAAATCGGAGCGCATGCGGGTGCCTTTGCCAGCGGCGAGTACGAGAATATCGAGCATAGTTAGATCCATTAGCCAAGTTGTTAGGTAATTAAAGTAATCGCATACTTTAACAATTCAGGTCTATGTTATGTCCCTAATAATTAAAGACAAGGGTGAATTTCTCACTCATTCAAAACGCAATTTATCACCGTTTATTGTTGATTGATCCGCTACAGTCATTATTCCTCTTAGAGGAGCTACAGATTTCATTACGTTACTTTTATGAAGGAATATCTATCATGAAAACATTGCATTCTCTTGGTTCAACTTTTTCTCAGGCAAAGAATCAGCTAATACGCAAGTTTACTGTTGCTTTGTTGTTAATTTTAACAACCTTTAGTGTTAGTGCTTTTGCCATGGGCCGCAACGATGCTCCCTGTAAGTTTGGCGATGATTGTGCAGCAACTATTTATTATCGTATCTGTAACAACTGGTGTTTTTGGTATTAGTCGTACAGTTTTAAAATAAAAAAGGCGATCTAACGATCGCCTTTTTTATTACATCAATACTACGTTATTCCACTTACTTGCCAGCTTTTCTTTTGATTGCTTGCAAGGTGCGTAATTGTGCAGCAGCTTCTGCCAATTGCGCGGCAGCGCGTTGGAAATCGATCTCACTCGATTGATTTTCCAACTGATGTTGTGCCAATTCTTGTGCTTCTAATGCAGCAGCTTCATCCATATCAGCTGCACGTAACGCAGTATCTGCCAATACAGTCACGTGATAGGGCTGAACTTCAAGGTAGCCACCAGAAACAAAAAATACTTCTTCAGCACCGCCTTGTTTGATAAGACGTACGGGGCCTGGACTGATACCGGTTAACAAAGGAGCGTGACCATAGGCGATACCTATGTCTCCCAATGTACCCGTAGCAATTACCATTTCCACAATACCGGAGAAAATTTCACGCTCAGCACTGACGATATCGCATTGAATAGTCATGGCCATACTTGTGTCTCTTCACTGAAATAGTGTTGTTCCCGAACAGAACAACAGACAACCCTCATGTAATCATGAGGGTTGGCGATTACTTGAGTTTGGCAGCTTTTTCGACTGCTTCGTCGATAGAACCTACCATGTAGAAAGCTTGCTCTGGCAAGTGATCGTAATCACCAGCTAACAAACCTTTGAAACCACGAATGGTTTCTTTCAGAGGAACATATTTACCCGGTGAACCGGTAAATACTTCTGCTACGTGGAACGGTTGTGACAAGAAGCGTTCGATTTTACGTGCACGTGATACAGTTTGTTTGTCTTCTTCTGACAATTCATCCATACCCAGAATCGCAATGATATCTTTCAACTCTTTGTAACGTTGCAATACGGTTTGTACACCGCGCGCTACATCATAGTGATCCTGACCGATGATCATTGGGTCCAACTGACGTGAAGTTGAATCCAGTGGATCAATCGCCGGGTAGATACCTTTTGCAGCAATATCACGGCTCAGTACTACAGTTGAGTCCAAGTGCGCAAAAGTGGTTGCTGGCGATGGGTCGGTCAAGTCATCTGCTGGTACGTATACCGCTTGTACAGAAGTGATCGAGCCGATTTTGGTAGAGGTAATACGCTCTTGCAGAACGCCCATCTCTTCCGCCAAGGTTGGCTGATAACCTACCGCTGAAGGCATACGACCCAACAAAGCTGATACTTCAGTACCGGCCAAGGTGTAACGGTAAATGTTGTCAACGAAGAAAAGTACGTCTTTACCTTCGTCACGGAATTTCTCCGCCATGGTCAAACCAGTCAAAGCTACGCGCAAACGGTTGCCCGGCGGCTCGTTCATTTGACCGTAAACCATTGCCACTTTATCGACAACGTTAGAGTCTTTCATTTCGTGGTAGAAGTCGTTCCCTTCACGGGTACGCTCACCTACACCGGCAAATACAGACAGACCGCTGTGCTCTTTTGCGATGTTGTTGATGAGTTCCATCATGTTTACGGTTTTACCTACACCCGCACCACCGAACAAACCTACTTTACCGCCTTTAGCAAAGGGGCAAACCAGGTCGATTACTTTGATGCCGGTTTCGAGCAAGTCGTCAGACGCTGACAGCTCTTCATACTTAGGCGCTGCACGGTGAATCTGCATACGCTCTTGTTCGCCGATAGGGCCACACTCGTCGATTGGATTACCTAAAACATCCATGATACGACCGAGTGTTTCTTTACCTACGGGTACTTTGATAGGTTCGTTAGTGTTGGTCACGACCAAGCCGCGACGCAAACCTTCGGATGAGCCTAGAGCAATAGTGCGCACAACGCCGTCACCTAATTGCTGTTGAACTTCAAGCGTCAGGTTGCCGTCGGTAATTACCAAAGCATCATAAACTTTAGGCACTGCATCGCGTGGGAATTCCACATCGATAACGGCGCCGATAATCTGAACGATACGTCCGCTACTCATTTCCGGTTCCTCTTTGTTCCAGAAATCTCAGATCCCTTTTTATAAAACCAAGGGGGCTGAAAGATTAAACACAAAAACAGTTTGGCTTGCTGCGCGCTGGCGTGGAACAGGGTATTAAGATACCGCTGCTGCACCACCTACGATTTCCGACAGCTCTTGCGTAATGGCTGACTGACGCGCTTTGTTGTAAATCAGTTTCAAACTATCAATTAATTCGCCGGCGTTATCAGTTGCGCTTTTCATCGCAATCATCCGCGCTGCTTGTTCACAGGCCGCGTTTTCAACTACCGCTTGATAGACTTGCGATTCAATAAAGCGAGTCAACAAACCTTTCAACAGGAACTCAGCATCTGGTTCGTAGATATAGTCCCAGTGATGCTTCAACTTGGAATTATCTTCGGCTACCAAAGGCAACAACTGGCGAACTTTCGGCGTTTGCGTCATGGTATTCACAAAGTCGTTACTCACCATCATCAGCTTATCGATCTTGCCGTCCTCAAAAGCGTCGAGCATAACTTTCACACTGCCGATCAAATCAGCAACCACAGGGGCTTCGCCAATATCGCGTGTGGAAGCAACTACATTGCCACCAAAACTTTTGAAGAACTGGGCCGCTTTTGCACCCACCAGACACAGATCAATGGCAATGCCCTTGTCGTTCCAGGATTTCATATCTCTAATTGCAGCTTTAAACAGGTTAGTGTTTAAACCACCGCAGAGACCGCGATCACTAGATACCAGAACATAACCAACGCGCTTCACTTCGCGCTCTTTCATAAAACGGTGTTTGTACTCGGGACTGGAGTTGGCCAGATGCCCGACTACTTCACGAATGCGATTGGCATAAGGTTTACCCAATTGCATACGCTCTTGCGCACGACGCATTTTACTTGCCGCGACCATTTCCATCGCGCTGGTAATTTTCTGCGTGCTTTTGACGCTCGAAATTTGCGTCCGAATTTCTTTAGTGCTTGCCATACTCTCGAACTCAGGTTAACAGCCTAAGACGCTTGAGGTCATAAAAGCCGATAAATCATCGGTTTTTATGACCGCCAAATTACCAGGTGCGGCTTGCCTTCAGCTTGGTGATCAGCTCTTTGAACTTGCCTTCCAATTCGCTATTCCAATCGCCAGTTGCATCTATGTGAGCCATAGTGTCAGCAATTTCGGCTTTTGCGAAAGAGAGCAGGGCAGCTTCAAAATCCAGTACCTTGTTAACGGCGATATCTTTCAGATGACCTTCGTTAGCAGCGAACAAGACCAGTGCCATTTGTGCAACACTGAATGGAGCAAATTGTTTTTGCTTCATCAATTCGGTAACACGTTGACCGTGCTCCAACTGTGATTTGGTAGCTTCATCCAAATCGGAAGCAAACTGCGAAAACGCAGCCAATTCACGGTATTGCGCCAATGCGGTACGGATACCACCAGAAAGCTTTTTAATCACTTTAGTTTGTGCCGCACCACCTACACGCGATACCGAAATACCGGCGTTCATCGCAGGACGAACACCCGAGTTGAACATGGACGATTCAAGGAAGATCTGTCCATCGGTAATCGAAATAACGTTAGTTGGAACGAATGCAGAAACGTCGCCGGCTTGGGTTTCAATGATAGGTAACGCGGTCAAAGAACCGGTTTTACCTTTCACTTCACCTTTGGTGAATTGCTCAACATAAGCTTCGCTTACGCGAGAAGCACGCTCAAGCAAACGGGAGTGGAGATAGAATACATCGCCAGGATAGGCTTCACGGCCTGGTGGACGACGCAACAACAATGAAATCTGACGGTAAGCCCAAGCTTGTTTAGTCAAATCATCATAGATGATCAATGCGTCTTGGCCGCGATCACGGAAATATTCACCCATAGTACAACCGGTGAAAGCCGCGAGGAATTGCATAGCGGCAGGATCAGAAGCAGTCGCTGCAATAACAACGGTGTGCTCCATAGCGCCGTGTTCTTCCAGCTTGCGCACAACGCTCGCAACAGAAGACGCTTTTTGGCCGATCGCTACATAAATACATTTAATGCCAGAGCCTTTTTGGTTGATGATCGCATCAACAGCAATAGCAGTTTTACCGATTTGACGGTCGCCGATGATCAGCTCGCGCTGGCCGCGGCCAATAGGTACCATTGCATCGATAGCTTTCAAACCAATTTGCACTGGTTGATCTACCGATTTACGCCAAATTACACCTGGAGCAATTTTTTCAATCGCATCAGTCATTTTGGTGTTGAGTGGACCTTTACCATCGATTGGATTACCCAAGGCATCCAGTACACGACCCAACACTTCTGGACCAACAGGCACTTCCAGAATACGGCCAGTACACTTACATTTTTGGCCTTCGGCCACACCGCGATAATCACCGAGAATTACTGCACCTACGGAGTCGCGCTCCAAGTTCAGTGCCATCCCGAAAATGCCGCCTTCAAATTCAATCATCTCACCGTACATAACATCGGCGAGACCGTGAATACGAATAATACCGTCAGTTACCGAAACGACAGTACCTTCGTTTTGTGCTTCTGTAGAAAACTCAAGACCAGCAATACGCTGTTTGATGATTTCGCTGATTTCAGAAGGATTCAGTTGCTGCATGCTCTGTTCCTCGACCCTAAGATTAGGATTTCATTGCTTCGGCGAGCTTCGCCAAGCGACCACGTACTGAACCATCAATCACCATGTCACCAGTGTGGATAACAACACCACCTAGCAGGCTCTTATCTACCGAGCCTTGAACACTGACTTTACGATCCAACTTGGCGCTCAGTGCTTGAGCCAATTTGTTTATCAAGTCAACCGGCAACTCGAAAGCTGCGGTTACCTCAACATCGATGGTTTTTTCTTGCTGGGCTTTCATTCTAGCGAACAGCTCTTTCACAAACGGAAGAAGCGCCAGACGTTTATTGCTTGCAAGGGTGCGGATGAAATTCTGTTGATTTTCATCCATCGTTTCACCACAAACTTGTACAAAGATGGAAGCTTTCTGTGCAGCAGAAAGACCAGATGTGCCCAAGGCTTTTTTCACCTGATCTTGTTCTGCTACAGCGGCTGAAACTTCCAGAGCTTCAAACCATGACTGCAATTTATTTGCAGCCAAGGCGAATTCAAATGCTGCTTTGGCATAAGGTCTAGCCAAGGTGGTCAGTTCAGCCATAACTACCTCTCTTAGAGCTCGGCAGCGAGTTTGTTTACCAACTCGTTGTGAGCATTTTGATCGATAGAAGATTCAAGAATTTTTTCTGCACCTGCCAGAGCAAGAACAACCACTTTGCTGCGCAATTCTTCTTTAGCGCGTGCGGTTGCTTGTTCGATTTCAGCTTGTGCAGAGACCTTAATTCGCTCAGCTTCTAAACGTGCTTTCTCTTTTGCTTCTTCAACAATTTCAATAGCGCGTTTGTTCGCTTGATCGATAATGGTAGCTGCTTCCTTCTTCGCAGAAGAAAGTTGTTCAACCACTTTATGTTTGGCTAATTCGAGATCTTTTTCGGCTTTATCTGCTGCCTGGAGCCCATCAGCGATACGCTTGGTGCGCTCAGCCATTGCCGCAACAATGGGTGGCCACACGTAACGTTGTGTCAGGTAAATGAAAATGGCAAACGCCACTATCTGACCGATGAAAGTTGCATTAAGGTTCACAGTTGAATGCCTTTGTTAAAGGGATTTAATGTTGTTGCCGAGCAGTTATTAAACAACAGCGAACAAAATGTACATGCCGATACCAACACCAATCATTGGAACCGCATCCACCAGACCCATAACTACGAAGAACTGGGTACGTAACATTGGCAACAATTCTGGTTGACGTGCAGCGCCTTCCAAAAATTTACCGCCCAACAGTGCTACACCGATAGCAGCGCCGATAGCGCCCAAACCGATTACCAATGCACCCGCCAAATAAATCAAAGCTGTTGCTTCATTCACAGTGTTTTCTCCTACTTAAGTTGATAAAAATAAAAAATGAAAAACCAAACTAAAAACAATTAAAAACTAGTGTTGCTCATCCGTTTGGAACGCCATGCTCATATACACAATGGTCAATACCATGAAAATAAAGGCCTGCAGAGCGATAATCAGAATATGGAACAAAGCCCAAACAATCTGCAGTGACATACCAAATACGCCTAAGACCAAATTTACACCGATCATAATTGCGATCAGAATGAAGATAACTTCACCAGCGTAGAGGTTGCCGAACAGACGCAAGCCGAGAGAAATGGGTTTGGCGATCAGGTTGGATAATTCGAGCACCAGATTTATCGGAATCAGCAATATTTGCACAATAAAGTTGCTGCTGCTGAAAGGATGCAAGGTCAGCTCTTTCGCGAAACCTAAAATACCTTTTTCACGAATACTAAAGAACAAAATCAAGAGAAAAACAGTCGCTGCCATGCCTAAAGTAATATTGGGATCAGTTGAAGGAACCACTTTAAAAAATACAGAATGAGGATCAGCACCCAACACATGAACACCAAACAATTCTGCTGTTTTAGGCAACAAATCAATCGCAACCAAATCCATCGCATTCATAAAGAACACCCAGACTAAAATGGTCAGCGCCAAAGGACCCACTACGGCGCTTTTATAGGGAAACATGCCTTTTACGCTGTTATCCACAAACTCTACAACCGCCTCAATACCATTTTGAAAACCAGTGGGTACATCACTGGTCGCCTTTTTGGCCACACTGCGGAACAAGAGGAAAAAGACAATACCCAGCACTAACGACCATCCCATGGTATCGACATTGATAGCCCAAAAACCCATTTGTGCCGCTTCATCACCATTGTGGGCAAAACCCCAAGTACCATCAGGTAATTTGCCATAGGTGAGGTTAGTAAGGTGATGCTTGATATATTCTGAAGAAGTAATTGCTTCTGCGTGTTCGGCGGATGACATTGTTAAATTCCAAATGACCAAAGTTGAAATCGGTTCACACTAGCTACGCCCAGCGGGGCTGAGGACCAGCGGATAAAGCCAGGCAATTGCCTGAACTAACACATAGGCCAGAATCATAGTTGCGGCGTAAGTGGCGTGTTGAATCAACGCAATCTGCTTAAACGCGAGCAAAAATAACAAGGCTGTGATAACAAACTTTCCCAATTCACCGACGTAAAAAGCCGCCAGTACTTTTTGGGGAGACGCGCCCAATGGGGGACGAAACGCCACTAGTGCCAGCCACAAATTAGCTGTCACACAAATAATTCCACCTGCAAACAATGAAATTGCGATCTGATCATTCACCGCAAGAGCCAAGGCACTGAGCGCCAAGGTTGCCAGCAATTGGGCTGCCACTGTTCGGAGAGCGAAGCCACGCCCTTTGAGATAACGCGACATTTTTATTCCGCTCTCTTTTTTTGCGGCGGCATTCTGTCACAAAGAAATTCTTATTACCATTGGTAACAAGCTTGTGCTCCAAACGCCCAAACGTGGCGCATTATAGAGATTAAGCCCCTTAGCAGCAACCATCGCACTAACACTAAAGACAAAAACTGACTAGTAAATTTGCTGTAAATTTAGTCATCAGATTATTAATGACTGCAATTAGTGTTTAAATTTGAAAGTAACAACTAGATGTAGGGAAAAGGCACCTTTCAAAGAGATGCCAATCAAGCGGGAGGAAAGGCTAAATTTATTTGATATGGCCGAGAATGCCATCCAGCTCATCCAGGGAGTTATAACTGATCACTAACTTTCCCTTACCTTTCGCTCCGTGTTGGATTTCTACTCCAGCGCCCAAGGTGTCGGAAAGCTGATCTTGCAAGCGACGGATATCGGCAGAAACAACAACATCGGGTTTTACTTTTTCGCTGTTACGCCCTTCCTGATGCAAACGCACCAAGGCTTCCGTTTGACGTACCGATAAACCCTTGGCGACAATTTGCCGCGCAATCGCACATTGGGTTTCCGCATCAAGGGTCAGCAGTGCCCGCGCATGACCCATTTCCAGATCGCCATGCTCCAGCAGGGTTTTTACTTCGTCACTCAGCGCAATCAGGCGCAGCAAGTTAGTGATAGTGGTGCGCGATTTTCCAACCGCCTGCGCCACTTCGGCGTGGGTCAACTCAAACTCATCTTGCAGACGTTTGAGTGCAACGGCTTCTTCGATGGGATTGAGATTTTCGCGCTGGATGTTTTCAATCAGCGCCATTGCAATGGCCGCTTCATCGGGCACATCGCGAATTACCGCAGGGATTTTATCCAGCCCGGCAATTTGGGTGGCGCGCCAGCGGCGTTCACCGGCGATAATTTCATAGCGGCCTTCGCCAATCGGACGCACCACAATTGGCTGCATCACACCTTGGGCTTTGATCGATTCGGCTAATTCTTCCAGCGCTTCAGTGTGCATATCGCGGCGCGGTTGATATTTTCCGCGCTGAATTAATTCAACCGGTAAATGCGCCAACTTGCCATCGCGATAATCGAGTTTGTTATCCACTTCCGCAGGATTGATTGGCATTTCGGGCGCAGGTGCAGTGACACCCAGACCAGCACTCAAGAGTGCATCCAAGCCTTTTCCTAATCCTTTGCGTTTTGTCGACATCTGAATCAGCCTTATATAAATTTTTTGTTAAAGAGTTTCTGTTGAAGCAGCAGCGGGTTTATTGCTTGTTTCATTGCGGCGCAAAATTTCACCGGCCAGTGCAAGATAAGCAATTGCACCTTTGGACTGACGATCAAACGCTAATACTGGCATACCAAAACTGGGCGCTTCCGCCAACCGCACATTACGCGGAATACAAGTGCGATACAAACGATCACCAAAATGCTGTTGCAACTGCGCCGATACATCGTTGGTCAAGCTGTTGCGCGGATCATACATAGTGCGCAACAAACCTTCGATTTTTAAATTAGGATTTAATACTTTTTGAATTTGATTAATGGTGCCGACCAGTGCCGATAAACCTTCCAGCGCATAGTATTCGCATTGCATTGCAATGATGACACCATCGCAGGCGGCCAGTGCATTTAAGGTGAGCATGTTGAGCGACGGTGGGCAATCGATAAGAATAAAATCAAATTGGTCGCGCACTTGGTTGAGTGCATTTTGTAAACGGCGCTCTTTGTTATCCAGCGCCAGCATTTCAACTTCCGCTGCGGTTAAGTCGCCGTTTGCCGGTAGTACCTGGTATTTGCCGCTTTCTGATAATACTAAACAATCGTGAATGGACTCGCGTTCGGTAAGCACATCGTAAATTGAATTTTCAATTTCATTTTTGTTAACACCACTGCCCATAGTGGCATTACCTTGCGGATCAAGATCCACCAACAAGACACGCTTTTTGGTTGCTACCAATGAAGCAGCTAAATTCACACAGGTGGTGGTTTTACCAACGCCACCTTTTTGATTGGCAATAGCGTATATCTTGGTCAAGTGAAAATCCTATAACCACCCAGTGGTTGAAAATTTTTATTGTTTCGGCTGCAAAACTAACAGGTGGCGCTCGCCCTCTGTCTCTGCAACCAACAGTTTTACAGTTTCAAGCAGTGCAACTTTATCGGCGATAGGTGCAAGTTCATCTTGCGGAAACAAGCCTTTCATCGCGAGAAAAATACCTCCGGCGGCCAACATGTGTGCACAACCTTCCGTCATATCTTGCAAACTGGCAAATGCCCGGCTGATAACCGCATCAAATTTTTGCTCAGGTTGAAACTCTTCAACCCGACGGTTTTCAACACTTATGTTAGTTAAACCCAGCAAGGTTTTAACGTGAAATAAAAACCGCGTTTTTTTACCGTTGCTATCGAGCAGGGTAAATTGCTTTTCTGGAAACATAATCGCTAATGGAATTCCGGGTAAACCACCACCGGTGCCGACATCAATTACCCGCGTAGCGGAAAAATTTTTATTGCCGGTAAACCAAGGCACCACACTTAAACTATCTAGCAGGTGACGCGCCACCATTTGGCGAATATCGCGCACCGCAGAAAGATTATAGGCTTTATTCCATTTTTCGAATTCGCGCACATAGGCCAATAAGTTTTCAATTTGGCTCTCGCTTAATACCACCGACATTTCAGTGGCGCCGCGTACTAATTGATTGCGTAATTCTGTGTTTAAATCAGTCACTCGTCACTCGTCAATAAATTCGGTATGTGTTTTTTGTAGGATGAGTTGAGCCTAAGCGATACCCATCGATTTTTCAAAATTACGATGCCTGCTGTTCAGGTGCATCTTCCTGCAAACGTTTTAACACACCACGTTTTTTCAAATAAACCAACACCAAGGATATTGCCGCTGGGGTAATTCCAGAAATGCGTGAAGCGCGCGCCAATGTTTGTGGCCGCGCAGCGGTCAATTTTTGTTTGACCTCGTTGGATAAACCATCCACTACCGAGTAGTCAAAGTCATCCGGAATAATCGTATTTTCATACGCACGCAAACGATCAACATCTTCTTGTTGCCGCTCTATGTAGCCGGAATATTTTGCTTCTATTTCAACTTGTTCAGCAGCCGCTTCATTAGCAATGGGTTCACCTTTGAGTGATGCGATATCACCGTAAGATAATTCCGGGCGACGCAACAAATCCATCAAACTGTATTCGCGGGTCAGTTTGGTTTGGATAATCGCCTCCACTTTTTCCGCTTCGGTAGAACCGGCTTGAATCCAGGTGGAACGCAAACGCTCTTTTTCCAGCGCAATTTGTTCGCGTTTATCGCAGAACATTTTCCACTGCGCCTCACCAATCAAACCAAATTCGCGCGCTTGCTCAGTTAAACGCAAATCGGCATTGTCTTCGCGCAATAACAAACGGTATTCCGCGCGGCTAGTAAACATACGGTAGGGTTCTTTGGTGCCGAGGGTAATCAAGTCATCAACTAATACACCCACATAAGCTTGATCGCGAGTTGGGCACCAAACCGGTTTTTCTTGCGCACGCAGCGCCGCATTGATTCCGGCGAGCATACCTTGCGCACCCGCTTCTTCGTATCCGGTAGTGCCGTTGATTTGGCCGGCAAAAAATAAGCCGCCAATCACTTTGGTTTCCAAGCTGTGTTGCAAATCTTGCGGATTAAAATAATCGTATTCGATTGCATAACCAGGACGCAGGATATGCGCGTTTTCAAACCCTTTCATCGAGCGCACGATTTCCAACTGCACATCAAATGGAAGGCTAGTAGAAATTCCGTTGGGATAAAGCTCGTGGGTAGTCAAACCTTCCGGCTCGATAAATACCTGATGTGAATCTTTATCCGCGAAGCGGTGAATTTTATCTTCGATCGACGGACAGTAGCGCGGACCAATTCCTTCGATCACACCCGAGTACATCGGTGAACGATCCAGATTGCGGCGAATCACATCGTGGGTTTTTTCATTGGTGTGGGTGATGTAACAACAAATTTGTTGCGGCTGCATAGCGCGATTGCCCATCACCGACATCACTGGACGCGGATCATCGCCGTATTGTTTTTCCAGCACATCAAAATTCACCGTGCGCGCATCAATACGCGGCGGCGTTCCGGTTTTTAAGCGATCAACACGCAGCGGTAATTCACGCAAACGTTTTGATAAAGCGATCGACGGTGGATCACCGGCGCGACCGCCGGAATAATTTTGCATACCTATGTGGATAAGACCACCGAGGAAAGTACCGGCAGTCAACACCACTTGGTTGGCCATAAATTTCAGGCCCATTTGAGTGACCACACCGCGCACTTGATCATTTTCCACAATCAAGTCGTCAGCAGCTTGCTGGAAGATCCACAGATTTTTCTGATTTTCCAGCGTTTCACGAATCGCCGCTTTGTAGAGAATTCGGTCGGCCTGCGCGCGAGTTGCACGCACCGCTGGGCCTTTACGCGCATTCAGCACGCGAAATTGAATTCCGCTTTTATCGGTTGCCAGTGCCATAGCACCGCCCATGGCATCGATTTCTTTTACCAGATGGCTTTTGCCAATCCCGCCAATTGCGGGGTTACAAGACATTTGGCCAAGGGTTTCAATGTTGTGGGAGAGCAATAAGGTCTTGCAGCCCATACGCGCCGCAGCCAAACAGGCCTCAGTACCGGCATGGCCGCCGCCGATCACAATCACATCAAAACGATCCGGGAAAATCATCGCTTACTACCTTGCAGCAGGGCTGCATACAAATACCTTGAACAGGCTGGAGACAAAAGGGGCGACATTATAGGGCTTGTCAACGATTTGCACAAAACTTGTACAGGGATTAATCAGTATATTTTTTATTCTCTGATTACCTAAGACTTTCTTGGCCAATGGAATTCGAAATTGATTCTGAGACTGTCTGAGACATGGATGTCGAAGATAAGCCCCCATGGAAGGGTTCACGGCGGGTCTCAGAATTGATTTCGGATTCCATCTCTCTCAAAACTAAAGATTTATCCAAAAAAAGTATTCGCGTTACAACAAAGGAAAATATTTTAAGTAATGAATATATGTATTGTTATTTAGGTATTTAAAAGATGTTGTTATATATATAGCGCGATATTTCTGTGGATAAGCCAAAAAAGTGATTGTTTTTCAATAAGTTAATTCAATGATAAGGCTCTGAAAAAGCATCGCGCAAGCTGGGCTAAAGCTGCTGGGAAGCTGGTTATAAAAGCCGTTATTATACATGGAGCTGGTAAAAACCGACTTATCCCCAAAAGCCTGCCCAGCTTTTGTCACTAAGACCCACAGGGTTGTGCACATCAGCATAGGTTAATAATAAAAATTCGCGTTAAATCAGTTATTTACAACATAAAACTCGATTTAACTGTGGATAACCTGTGTAACTGTGTGGAAAACATTGGAGATAAGTCTGTATTAAGGTTTCTTTTAATGGAAGGTTTGCCGTTTTGCGGGTATTTAAGAGGGGAAAATTGCCACTGACTCATTTTGGAGATTAGGAGGCATTTGTAGCATCTGAATCCACATCTTCAGCTGCAGGATCATCCAACCATTGGCTAGGAGAAGCTTGTGCATCCAACCAACATAAGAGTAATTCCCAATCGTTGCGGTCTCGTTCATGGCTCTGTTGAGGGTAATCGGCAATGCCGCGACCTTCCCCATAAGCGCGTACATAGTGTTGGGTATCGCGCAACCTGGCGGGAAAAGGAATATTCAGGCTCAGAAGAAATTTTTGTAATCGTTCCCAAGCAGTGGTTTGCTGTTTTACCCGGTTGGCTACTACTGCAATGGGGCGACGTTGGCGACGCATAGAGCGGGTCAGTAAGAGTTCACCGATAAAACGGGCACTCGCGCGGATATCTATATCGGAAGGCAGCACCGGCACTATGATCAGATCGTGGTTCTGGATGAGATCGTCCAATGCCGGGCCTGTCAGGCCGGGGGCGGCATCGGTAATCAGCCAGCGGGTTGATTTTGGGGCGCGCCATTGGAAGCTGCGGGTTATCCGGCTATTGAGTTCGATTTTCACGCCAAAAATATTGGGTAACTCGGGCGCGCGTGAACTGAGCCAATAACTGGCGGAACCCTGTGGATCGGCATCGACTAATACGGTTGTTTCACCGCGTTTTTGTAACCATGCGGCGAGATTGGTGCTAACAGTGGTTTTGCCTGATCCACCTTTGCCATTGATAACCAAAATCCGGCACGCCGATAACAATTGAATAGCAACCAGAGGTTCTGGGTGAGGTTTGCTGGAATTGATTTGTGGCGGGATGCTCATTGGCTGTGTCTATATTGTTTAATTTATAAACAGTATAGACACACAATGGTGCAAACTTTTTGCGAAAACTCACATAAATGGTATTTATGTGGAATGCGACGACGAGCTAAGCCAATTATTTGCCGATACAAAAACTACTAAAGATACGGCCTAACAGATCGTCTGGAGTAAATTCACCGGTGATCTCACTCAATGCATTTTGCGCGTGACGGAGGTCTTCGGCGAGCAATTCACCGGCGGCATAACCTTGCAGCTGGGCTTTACCTGAAGCGAGAAAGGTTTGGGCGCGCTCAAGTGCATCCAGATGGCGGCGGCGAGCGGTAAAACCGCTTTCTCCGCTCTCGCTAAAACCCATGATGGTTTTCAGATGTTGTTTTAAGTCGTCGATACCGGCACCGGTTGCGGCACTAATACCTATATATAGGTTTTCTGTATTTAAGCCGTCTGAGTTTGATTGAAATAAGCCTGCCGCTTCGTTACTTAAATCTATCTTGTTGCGTACCAGGGTGATTTTGCTGCCATCGTCCAGCTTATCAACAAATTCTGGCCATATTTTCCGGGGATCGGTGAGTTGGCTTTGGCGACTATCAACCAAGAGCAATACGCGGTCTGCTTGTTGGATTTCTTGCCAGGCGCGCTGGATGCCGATTTGCTCAACTTCATCCGGGCTCTCACGCAATCCGGCGGTATCGATAATGTGCAGTGGCATGCCATCGATATGTATATGTTCGCGCAATACATCGCGGGTAGTGCCTTCAATACTGGTGACGATGGCGGATTCGCGCCCACTTAAGGCATTGAGCAGACTGGATTTTCCCGCATTCGGGCGGCCAGCGATAACAACTCGCATACCGTCGCGCATCAACACGCCCTGACGCGCTTCTTTAAATACTTGCTGCAATTTGCCGGTGATGCCATCCAAGTCCCGCGCTACCTTGCCGTCGCTGAGAAAATCGATCTCCTCTTCAGGGAAGTCAATCGAGGCTTCAACATAAATACGCAAATGGATCAGTGCTTCCACCAGTTCATGGATGCGTTTGGAAAAGGCGCCTTGCAGTGAGTGCAGGGCATTGCGCGCCGCTTGTTCGCTGGTGGCATCGATTAAATCGGCAATGGCTTCGGCTTGGGTGAGGTCGAGTTTATCATTGAGAAATGCACGTTCGGAAAACTCACCCGGGCGGGCAAGGCGAATTCCCAACTGGGTAATTTCGCGCAGGAGCAAATCGAGAATAACCGGGCCGCCGTGACCTTGCAGTTCAAGAACATCTTCACCGGTAAAGGAATTGGGGCCGGGAAAGAACAGGGCGATACCCTGATCCAGCACATCGCCAGCGCGATTGTTGAAATCGCAATAATGGGCATGGCGTGGTTGGAGATTAATAGAAAGAAGACTTTCAGCCACGAGTCTGGCTTTGGCGCCAGAGACGCGGACTATGCCGACACCACCGCGGCCAGTGGCGGTGGCAATGGCGGCGATGGTGTCGGTAATGATCATAGGATTAGCTTATTTAGCGGTAGGTTCGGCGTCGATTTGTTTGGTAATAATGTACTGCTGCAAAATCGACAAGCTG
This sequence comes from Cellvibrio sp. ATLC23, assembly GCF_057196725.1. NCBI lineage: Bacteria > Pseudomonadati > Pseudomonadota > Gammaproteobacteria > Cellvibrionales > Cellvibrionaceae > Cellvibrio > Cellvibrio sp. ATLC23. Next base: position 91,453 of record NZ_JBXUOS010000010.1, read on the forward strand.
TTGTTGGTAACCCAGTAAAGTACCAGGCCAGCGGGGAACCAGAGGAACATAAAGGTGAAGACCAAGGGCAGCATTTGCATAATGCGCGCCTGCATTGGGTCAGTCGGTTGCGGGTTTAACTTCTGCATAAAATACATGGTGATGCCGTAGATAACTGGCAAAACGAAGTAAGGGTCTTTTACCGACAGATCCATAATCCAGCCAAAGAAAGGTGAATGGCGCAGTTCCACCGATTCCATCAATACATAATAAAGTGCGAGGAATACCGGCATTTGGATCAGCAGCGGTAAACAACCACCAAACGGATTCACTTTTTCGGTTTTGTACATCTTCATCATTTCTTGTGAGAACTTTTGGCGGTCATCGCCCAAGCGCTCTTTCAACTCAGCCATTTTCGGCGCTAACTTGCGCATTTTTGCCATAGATTTATAGCTAGTTGCCGAGAGTTTGAAGAATAAGAGTTTTACGCACAGAGTCAGGCCGATAATCGCCAAGCCCCAGTTGCCCACCAAATTGTGGATAAATTTCAGCACCCAAAACAGTGGTTTAGCCACCCACCAGAGCCAGCCGTAGTCTACGGTCAAGTCCAGGTAGGGGGAGATCTGTTCCAAGCGCTCGGTATCTTTTGGGCCGGCGTAAAAACTGGCCGAAATAGTGCCTTGGGTACCGGCAGCGACTTCATTTACTTTGCCGGTAAAACCCATTAAATACAGGTCATTGTCGCCTAACTTGCGCAAGTGATAGGTGTTTTGACTGTCTGCATCGGGAATCCAGGCGCTGATAAAGTAGTGTTGCACCATGGCGATCCAGCCACCTTGCACACCAATTTTTTCTTCTTTTTCAGCCAGATCAGCAAAGGTGATTTTTTTGTATTTGTCATCCGGTGTAGTAATCGCTGCACCCAGGAACGGGTTCATTTCCAAAGCGCTGACTTTGACGAAGTTTTGGCTGTCGCGTTTGATTTGGCCATAGAGTTGGGCAGACCAATTATTAGCACTTTGGTTATCGATCAGGTATTCAACATTGATCAGGTAATCACCGCGGGTAAAGGTGAAACGTTTGGTGATTTTGACATCAGCCTGTTGCAAGCTCAGATCAACCACTAATTGATTTTCACCTTCGGCAAGGGTGTAAGTGGTTTTTTCGCTGCCAAATAAAGGGCGACCCTGGGCGGTATCTGTGCCATTGGTGCCGATTAAACCGCTTTGTGCCAGATAGGTGTGGTGGTCGCGGTTATCGAGCAGAACAAAAGGTTGATCTGGTGTATTCAACTTGAGGAAATGACGCGGCAGTGCCAACTGCACTATATCGCCACCCAAAGGATTGATGGTGAGATCAAAACTGTCAGTTTTTACCGAGATCAGTTGGTTTGAAGCGATAGTTGTTTTTTCTGCTTCCGACAAACTGCTGGCAGCGACGGGAATCTCGCTGTTACTTACAGTGGTTGCCGCGGGAATAGCACTGTTATTAGTAGGCGCTGTTTGGCTTGCTACCGGTGCTGCTGTGGGTAAGTTTTCTTGAAATTCATGCCAGCGAATAACTAACATCAACAAGGTAGCGAGAATTGCTGCAATTAATAGGTTTTTTTGCCAATCCATCTTAATGACTGCCATCAGTAGTGGGTGAATGAATAGAAGAACAACAACTTTTTTTCAATTCCGGTACCGGATCCAAGCCGCCTTCATGCCAGGGGTGGCATTTTAATAAGCGCCGCAGGGTTAGATAAGACCCTATAAAAAATCCGTGCCGCACAATTGCCTCTTCCGAATAATGTGAGCAGCTGGGATAAAAGCGGCATTGGTTGCCAATCCAGGGGCTCAACAAGTAGCGATAGCCGTGCAGCAATTTCACTGCCAGCAAGATCAAGCCGGAATGCGCCTTATTGATCAGTCGCTTTAGCATCTGTATCCGCCTTTGAATCCACCCCTTGAGTTTGCGCCTGCGATGTTAACCGATGATGGCGCACTTTTTTGAAAATTCGCTGCCATTGTTGATTTAATTGCTGGCTAAACTCGCTGCTGGACAAACTATCCATGCCTTTGCGCGATAAGACCACAATATCTAGCCCGGCTAATTCTTGCTGCTGCAGACGGAAACTTTCGCGAATCAAGCGTTTCATACGGTTGCGCTCGACGGCCAGTTTCATGTGTTTTTTGGCCATCACCAAACCCAAACGCGGTTGTGCTTGCTGGTTGAGGCGGGCGAGGATTAAAAAATACTGGTGCGAGGCGCGAAACGGCGCATTATCAAACACAGGTTTGAAATCAGCGGCACAAAGTAAACGCAGGGATTTGGTAAAACGGAAGGATGCGGTGTTAGAACCTGAACCAAAGCTGGAATCGCTCTGGGGTTGATTCGAACTAGCAGACTGTTGAAATTCTATTTTGGCTGGCATATGTGCGCTAAAAATAGTCTAGGAATGACCGTTATCGACTACTTTCGTCTCACGTTTGCCAATAACAAATTTCAACAAACTGCTAGTGAACCAAGAATCGAGATAATTAAACGCGAGTCAACTCGGCACGGCCTTTGGCGCGACGACGAGCCAATACCAAACGACCACCTTTAGTAGCCATACGAGCACGGAAACCGTGGTTGCGAACGCGTTTCAGATTGCTGGGTTGGAATGTTCTTTTCATGATAAACCTGTTAAAAATCCTGAGTTAATTCACACGGCGTGCGAAAAGAGGCGGGATTCTAAAGAATGCGGCCGCCTAAAGCAAATTTATTTGAGCAAATAATCTACAAAACCGGGGAAATTTGACTGCACACATCTTCTACCGGTTTTCCCCCAGTTAATTAAGATCTTATCAACAGTGTTATCCACAGATTTAGCGTTTTATTCCTTATGTTTATCGGTTTTTAAGGTGCTCAGTTAAGCTCCTCACCATAGCGTAACTAATTGAATCTTAATGGCTAAGTTTTAGTCCATTAAATTAAATTTGGTTTTTGTTGTGGATAACTCTGGGGGGCGAGAGTAGACTTGGCTCCCCCTGCATAAACCTGTGTTGGTTATTCTTGTTAGAATCGATTAACAGCGGCAGGTTTTGGTTTTTATTTCTGTTTATCAATACATCAATAAACAATAATCGCAATCTGCGTTTCGGGAGTTTTGGTTTTGCTGCAATCGATTTGGAAATTATGTGCCGCCAGTTTGCAGGATGAATTGCCTTCGCAGCAGTTCAATACCTGGATTCGGCCATTGCAAATCGATGAGTCAGCCTCACCCCAGGAATTGCGTTTGTTGGCGCCGAACCGGTTTATTTGCGATTGGGTGGCAGAAAAGTTTCTCAATCGCATCCGCGAGCTGGCCAGTCACTATCATCAAGATAACAGTCTGCAAGTGGCTGTGGGGGTTGCACCGCGCCCGGCAACTGGTTTTCAAGCGGAATCAGTCAACTCCCAATCAATAGTACCCAAACAATTTGCGCCAAAATATGAACCTGCTGCTGCAGAGGGAAGTTCAGCCCAGCCAGAACCGCATGTGCGCGAGGATAATCTGGCGTTTGGCAGTAAAAATACAGAGCCTGAACAGGCTAGTAATGGCTATACAAATTCTTCAAATAGTGCTAATAACCCAGCTAAAATCGTCGAATATGACGCTAAATCACGGGATATTATTGTAGAAAGCAGCAGTTTTGATAGCACTCGTGTAACGCCCGAGTTGGAAGTCGAGGGTGGCCTTAAACACAGTAATTATTTAAATGTGTCTTCGACCTTCGCTACTTTTGTGGAAGGTAAGTCGAACCAATTAGGTCTGGCCGCTGCGCGTCAGGTAGCGGAAAACCCGGGTGGCGCTTATAACCCCCTCTTTATCTACGGTGGGGTAGGTTTGGGTAAAACCCACTTGATGCAGGCAGTGGGCAATGCCATGGTGGCACGTAACCCCAACGCCAAAGTTGTTTATCTGCACTCCGAGCGGTTTGTGGCAGATATGGTAAAAGCGCTGCAGTTGAACGCAATCAATGATTTTAAACGCTATTACCGGTCGATGGATGCGTTGCTTATCGACGATATTCAATTTTTTGCCGGTAAAGAGCGCTCGCAAGAAGAGTTTTTTCACACCTTTAATTCACTGCTTGAAGGCGGCCGCCAAATTATCCTCACCTGTGACCGCTTTCCTAAAGAAATCAATGGCTTAGAAGAGCGGTTGAAATCCCGTTTTGGCTGGGGCTTAACGGTTGCAGTGGAGCCGCCAGAGCTGGAAACCCGGGTGGCGATTTTGATGAAAAAGGCGGAGCAGGTGAATATCGATTTACCACACGACGCCGCGTTTTTTATCGCCCAGCGTATTCGCGCCAACGTGCGCGACCTTGAAGGCGCTTTAAAGCGAGTAATCGCCAGCGCCAATTTTACCGGTCGGCCCATCGATGTCGAACTGGTGCGTGAAGCCTTAAAAGACTTGTTGGCGCTGCAGGATAAACAGGTCGGTATTGATAATATCCAGCGGGTAGTCTGTGAATATTACAAAATCAAAATGAACGACATGATTTCCAAGCGTCGCAGTCGTTCAGTGGCGCGCCCGCGGCAGGTGGCTATGGCCTTGGCCAAAGAATTGACCAACCACAGTCTGCCGGAAATTGGTGAAGCATTTGGCGGCCGCGACCACACTACGGTGCTGCACGCTTGCCGCAAAATTAAGGAATTACAGGAAGAGACCGCAGATATCCGCGAGGATATGAAAAACTTGCTGCGTTCGCTGACAACTTGATTTATAAACACTGTTGTTTTGTGCTTGATCCAGTAGAGATAAAAACGCAATAAGTCCCGGAAGATTACCTAAGAGACCATCACATGAAATTTGTCGTATCCCGCGAAGCCTTGCTCAAACCCTTACAACTGGTAGCTGGTGTGGTGGAGCGTCGTCAAACGCTGCCGGTGTTGTCCAATGTCTTGATTCAATTGAATGATGATCAACTCTCGCTCACCGGTACGGATCTTGAGGTAGAGATTGTCGGGCGCATCACACTGGAGCAAGCCGGGGTATCGGGCGAAATTACAGTTCCGGCACGTAAGCTGGTAGATATCTGTAGATCCCTGCCTGATGGCAGCAATATTGAGTTTTTTCTCGAAGAAAACCGGATCATGGTTAAATCTGGTCGCAGCCGGTTTACTCTTTCTACTTTACCTGCTGCCGATTTCCCCAATGTTGAAGATACTCCGGGCAATTTGCGTTTTAGCTGCGCGCAACAAGAAGTTAAACGCCTGATTGAGCGCACGGCGTTTGCTATGGCCCAGCAGGATGTTCGCTACTACTTGAATGGCATGTTGTGGGAAGTACGCCAGGATCAATTGCGTGTGGTGGCTACCGATGGTCACCGTATGGCGATGTGTACTCGCGCAGTTGCGGTAAATACCACAGACGTTATCCAGGCTATTTTGCCACGCAAAGGTGTATTGGAATTATCGCGTTTGCTGGATGATTCTACCGCGCAGGTAGAAGTAGTGCTGAGTTCTAATCATATTCGTGTCACCTCAATGGATTACACCTTCACCTCTAAATTGGTTGATGGCAAATTCCCCGAATACGAGCGTGTGTTGCCTCGCGGTGGTAATAAGGTGGTGATTGGTTCGCGTCTTGAATTGAAACAAGCCTTTGGCCGCACCGCGATCTTATCCAATGAAAAGTATCGCGGTGTACGTTTGTTGCTGTCCGATGGTAGCTTGACCATAGTGGCTAACAACCCAGAGCAAGAAGAAGCGGAAGAACAGGTCACAGTGGATTACACAGGTGAATCTCTGGAAGTAGGTTTCAACGTGAGCTATTTGCAGGATGTTACCAACGTTATCAGCAATGATAATGTGAAGATTACCCTGTCAGATGCTAACTCCAGTGCTTTGTTAGAAGAACCGGAAAACAGCGATTCCCTCTATGTAGTAATGCCGATGCGCCTGTAAGGGTGCATTGGTAGAACAGTCTTGTTGGTCGTATGACCTTAAAACGTCTATTTATTCAAAACCTGCGCAATCTGGAAGGGGTTGATATCACCCCTTCGCTGCAGGTGAATCTTATCTACGGTGAAAATGGCTCTGGTAAAACCAGTGTACTGGAAGCTATCAATCTACTTGCCCTTGGCCGTTCCTTTCGCAGTCATAAACACAAACCGCTTATCAATCACCAACAATCCTCGTTTACGGTGTTTGGCCGTGTACATACAGATGATAAATCGGATGTGCCGATTGGTATTAGTCGTCATATGGATGGTGAAGCGAGTTTTAAAGCGAATGGAGTCTTGGTGCCATCGGCGGCTGATCTTGCTGCCTATCTGCCAGTTCAGGTCATTAATTCCGATACCTTTCTATTGTTGGAAGGTAGCCCTAAGGTTCGGCGGCAGTTTATCGATTGGTTAGTGTTTCACGTGGAACCTAATTTCTTCCCGGCTTGGAAAGCCATCCAACGCTGCTTGAAACACCGCAATAGCCTGCTGCGGCGTGATAGAATAGGCCCCTTTGAATTAGCGCCCTGGGATAAAGAACTGGTAGATTTGACCAATAAAATCCACGAGTTTCGCACCCAGTGTATGGCGCATTTCAATGAAACCTTTGCTGTGTTGCTGAAAGAATTTATCAACATTGACGGTATAGCACTTGGTTATTATCGCGGCTGGGATAAAGACAAAGCCTATACCGATGTTCTTGCTGACAGCCTTGAGCGTGATAAACGCCAAGGATATACCCATGCCGGTAGTCACAGGGCAGATTTAAAAATAACAGTGAATGGCTTGGATGCCGCAGAAGTTCTTTCGCGCGGGCAACAAAAGCTACTCGTATGTGCACTCAAAATTGCTCAGGGCTATGTATTTACCCGAATTACTGGGCGAAAATCGATTTATTTAGTGGATGATTTACCCGCTGAATTAGATGAAAAGCATCGTGCACTATTGGTTCACTGGTTGGATACCATGAATACTCAGGTATTTATTACCGGGGTTGAGTCAGAAACTCTGTTATCCAGTTGGCGAGATAAGACCAAAATTACCCCTAAAATGTTCCACGTGGAACAGGGCAGGGTGACTGAGGTGGTTAATTCCTCTGTTATCGCCCAATAGATTATGCGCAACCAGCTTGGTTGCTACTGAACAAAAAAGCGGAGAAATGCTATGTCAGAAGAGAATGTTTACGACTCGTCCAGTATTAAAGTCCTTAAGGGCTTGGATGCGGTGCGTAAGCGCCCAGGGATGTACATTGGCGACACCGACGATGGCTCAGGTTTGCATCATATGGTGTTTGAAGTCGTGGATAACTCTATCGACGAAGCGCTGGCTGGCCACTGTGATGAAGTGCGTGTCGTCATTCATCCAGATGAAACTGTCTCTGTCTCTGACAATGGCCGTGGTATCCCTACTGAAATGCACGAAGAGGGTGTATCCGCCGCTGAAGTTATCATGACCGTTCTCCATGCCGGTGGTAAGTTCGATGACAATACCTATAAGGTATCTGGCGGCTTGCACGGTGTGGGTGTATCGGTTGTAAACGCCCTATCTGAATGGCTAAAACTGACTATTCGCCGTGGTGGTAAGATCCACGAGCAGATTTATCGTCACGGTGTACCCGATGCACCACTTGCGGTGGTGGGCGATTCAGCCACTACCGGTACTGAAATTCACTTTAAACCTTCTGCGGAAACCTTTACCAATATCGAATTCCACTTCGAATTATTGGCTAAACGCCTGCGTGAACTGTCATTCTTGAACTCTGGTGTGCGCATTGTTTTGAAAGACGAGCGCTCAGCAAAAGAAGAGGTTTACCAATACGAAGGCGGTTTACGCGCGTTTGTAGAGCATTTGAATAAGAACAAAACCACCATTAATAAGATGGTGCACTTTGTTTCGCTCAAGCGTGACGATGGAATCGGCGTGGAAGTCGCTTTGCAGTGGAACGATTCATTCCAGGAAAACCTGTTCTGCTACACCAATAATATCCCGCAGCGCGATGGTGGAACCCACTTGGCTGGCTTCCGTGCTGCGCTCACCCGGGGTTTGAATACCTATATCGAAAAAGAAGGTATCGCCAAAAACGCCAAAGTCGCCACTACGGGTGACGATGCCCGTGAAGGTCTGACGGCGATTATCTCGGTAAAAGTGCCCGATCCTAAATTCTCCAGCCAAACCAAAGATAAGTTGGTCTCTTCGGAAGTGAAAACTGCCGTAGAACAAGAGATGAACGAACACTTTGGCGCTTACCTGCTGGAGAACCCGCAGGAAGCCAAGTCGATTGTGGGCAAGATGATCGATGCCGCTCGCGCCCGTGAAGCCGCGCGTAAAGCCCGTGAAATGACTCGCCGTAAAGGTGCATTGGACATCGCTGGTTTGCCCGGCAAGTTGGCAGACTGTCAGGAAAAAGACCCGGCGCTGTCTGAACTCTACCTGGTGGAGGGTGATTCTGCGGGTGGTTCAGCCAAACAAGGCCGCGCACGGAAGACTCAGGCGATTCTGCCGCTCAAGGGTAAGATCCTCAACGTGGAAAAAGCCCGTTTCGATAAGATGCTGTCATCGGCGGAAGTCGGTACACTGATTACCGCCCTCGGCTGTGGTATTGGTAAAGAGGATTACAATCCGGAAAAACTGCGCTACCACAGCATCATTATCATGACCGACGCCGACGTCGACGGTTCGCACATTCGCACCCTGTTATTGACCTTCTTCTTCCGCCAAATGCGCGAGTTGATTGAGCGTGGTCATATTTATATCGCTCAGCCACCGCTCTATAAGATCGCCAAAGGTAAACAAGAACAGTATCTGAAAGACGAAGCGGCGATGACCGAGTTCCTCACCCAAGCTGCCTTGGAAGATGCCAGCCTGCACGTTAACCCTAGCGCCCCACCGATTGCCGGTGAAGCCTTGGAAAAACTGGTGTATGAATACCGCAAGGTGATGGCGACGATTGATCGTTTGTCGCGTTTGTATCCGGCCGATGTACTGGAAAAGATGATTTATTTGCCGGCGGTTCGCCCTGAGCACTTGGCCGATCAAGGCCATATGCAACAGTGGTGCGACCAGATGGCAGCACACTTCAGCATCGATGCCCGCGCCGGTAGCCAGCGCTACATCATCACCGTGCGTGAAGATACTGAGCGCCATCTGTTTATGCCGCAAGTAGAAATTACCGCCCATGGTATCGCTACACCTTATCCTTTCACTCGCGATTTCTTCGCCTCGGGTGAATATGCCTCGATCGTTTCCTTGGGTGAAAAGCTGGAAAGCCTGATCGAAGAGGGCGCCTATATTCAGCGCGGCGAGCGTAAACAACCGCTGTTCAAGTTCGCCGAAGGCTTGGAATGGCTGATGAAAGAGTCGCGTAAAGGCTACAACATCCAGCGCTATAAGGGTCTGGGTGAGATGAACCCGGAACAATTGTGGGATACCACCATGAATCCGGAAACTCGCCGTATGCTGCGGGTGACTATCCAGGATGCAATTGCCGCCGATCAAATCTTTACCTGTTTGATGGGCGATAACGTGGAACCACGCCGCGAATTTATCGAGACTAATGCACTTGCAGTAGCTAACCTTGATATTTAAAAACTATTAATTTATATATTTTGATAGATTTTTAAATCTATAAATAAAAGGCCGAATTCAAGTGAGTTCGGCCTTTTATATTGAGAAATGAAATAAAAAATGCCGTTAAATTTCTAAATATTCAAATTTGACTGGTCTATACTCAGGTCGTAGTGACTAGTTCGGATGAGATTAACTGCGTAGCGAGATGACTTTCATGATCACTGAAAAAAAAGCCCCCAAAGTATTATTAACTCAAATTGAAGATGCACTTGAAGAGCGTCAGCGCCAAGATCGGCGTCAATACCATGAAGGAATTCCTCAGGATGTGCCTCATGAACGGCGCAAAAATGATCGCCGCGAGCGCAAGGCGAGTAGGTGAAACTCGATAATAAAGGGGCTAACAAGCCCCTTTATTTTGACCTTTGTCTAAGCCCCATTTTTTTAAGCGCGAGGCTAGGGTCGTGGGTTTTATACCTAGCATAGCTGCAGCTCCTTCTGCGCCATAAATCTTTCCTCCTGCATTGCGGAGCGCTTCTAAGGTGGCTTGATACTGAAGGTGCTTAACCTTTTTCTCTGTAAGGCATTCGCCGTCGTGTGCTGGTTGTTTCGCGGTGAAAGCAGGTGTCAAGGGCATGTCGTCCAACACTAATTTATCCCCTGGGCTGAGAATAACTTGCCGTTCGATGCGGTTTTCCAGTTCGCGGATATTGCCCGGCCAAGGGTATTCCTGCAGGCGCTGAATTTGCGCTAGAGAAACTTTTAATTCCGGTTTATGAAAGCGTTGGCAAGTCGCCTTTAAAAAATGCGCTACCAGCAGTGGGATATCCTCCAAGCGTTCGCGCAACGGAGCTGAGCGAATAGGGAATACATTCAAACGAAAATACAGATCCTCGCGGAACAAGCCTTGATCAACCAGATTTTTTAAATTGCGATTGGTAGCGGCAATAACCCGCACGTCCACTTTGCGGGTGATAGATTCACCGACCCGTTCAAATTCTCCATCTTGCAAAACACGCAATAATTTTCCCTGCAATGCGATAGGTAATTCTCCGATTTCATCCAAAAATAAAGTGCCACCATCTGCAACTTCAAAGCGTCCAAGACGCGCGTTAACCGCGCCGGAAAATGCGCCGCGTACATGGCCAAAAAATTCGCTTTCAAACAATTCCGGTGGAATAGCCGCGCAGTTAACCCGAATTAACGGGCGTTGATTGCGTTCGCTGGCGCGATGAATAGCCCGCGCAATTAATTCCTTACCCGTGCCGGATTCGCCGTTAATTAATACGGTTGCGATTGTCGGTGCAACCAACTTAATCTGGTGATCGATCTGCTGCACTACAGCACTGTTACCGACAATATGATGGGAATTAAAGCCCTCACTGATTTCTTGTTGTAAATAGGCATTTTCCAATTCGAGTTTATGAGTCAATTGTTTAACTTGCTCTAAAGCTTCGCGCAATTCTTCCATCGTGGAATGCAATTTTGCTTCTGCACTTTTTCGTTCAGAAACATCACGAAAAATAACCACGGCACCCATAAGTTTTTCCTGATCGTAAACCGGTGTGCTGGTGTATTCGACCGGTACTGCGTGACCGTCGCAGCACCAGAAGACTTCATCGTCTACGCGTCGCACAGTGCCGTCGCGAAACGCGGCAAAAATCGGACAGTCCTGCACACAATAATCCGAACCATCGGTGTGGCTGTGGTGAATTGCCAGATGAATATTTTTGCCGAGTAATTCATTGGCCTTCCATCCTAAAATTCGCTCAGCGGCTGGGTTTACAAAGGTTGCACGACCTTCTGCATCTACCCCATAAATACCTTCACCGGCCGCATTTAATAAAAGTTGATTTTGCTGAGCAAATTCCTGAAAAGCCTGACTGATGGCAGAAATCTTAGTGTGTTGATGATCGGCACGGCACGGTGATGTAATTATTTGGTCCACGCAAATTTCCTCAATGAATTACCCATACCTGTTACAACGAAAAATCGTGCCAAGCTCAACGAAATTTCGTTGATCACGAAATTTCGTGCTGGGGTAACCTGATGAAGAAAATAAAAAAATGAATGAAATCAGCACATTGTAATTTTTTGCAGTCTTGGCACAAGGATCGCAATAGCGGTCTTGCACTACAAAAATTAACAACACATTTTTCAGACCATTACACAGCTGCGCTATTTGCTGGTGCTCTGTGCCTAAAAAGGGGGCGTTATGCGCAATAAAAGTTTGAGTGATGCCTACGATAGTGAAGTGTCTTTAACCCACACCAAAGGTTGCTCGTGTGAATCCTGTCAATTGGCAGCGAACCCGCAAGCCTATTCCCAAGCGCTGGAAAATCAGGCGGAAAGAAATTCCGACTTATCCGTTGATCAGTATGCAAAAACCTCGACCTTTTCTTCTGCCGATGAATTAATGGATCGCGCGATTGAAAATACTATTGTGCGCGCGCTCTTTAATCAGGATGACAACAGTCGTCGTCGATTTATTCGCGCGATTGGCGGCGGTACACTCGCCGCAGCTTTGTCATCCGTATTACCGCTGGGCGCTATTAAAGCCGCAGCAAAAGAACAGGGTGGTCCGCTAGAAAAGAAAAAGCTCAATGTCGGCTTTGTACCTATCACTTGCGCTACGCCAATCATCATGGCGCACCCCATGGGCTTTTACGCAAAACACGGGCTTGAAGTGGATGTCATTAAAACTGCTGGCTGGGCAGTTGCGCGCGATAAATCCCTCGCCGATGAATATGATGCATCGCATATGCTCACGCCCATGCCGCTGGCGATGAGTTTGGGTGTCGGCTCAACCGCCAAACCCTTCATCATGCCGGCGGTGGAAAATATTAATGGTCAAGCGATTGTGTTGCATGTGGATCACAAAGATAAACGCGACCCCAAGCAGTGGAAAGGATTTAAATTTGGTGTGCCGTTTGAATTTTCCATGCATAACTTTTTATTGCGCTACTACCTCGCTGAACACGGTATAGATCCTGATAAAGATGTGCAGATCCGCGTAGTACCGCCGCCGGAAATGGTGGCCAATTTGCGCGCGGGTAATCTCGATGGTTATCTCTCACCCGATCCTTTTAATCAGCGCGCAGTCTGGGAAAAAGTCGGTTTTATTCACATGCTCACTAAAGATATTTGGGACGGTCACCCCTGTTGCGCATTTGCCTGCAGCAAAGAATTTGCACTGACTAATCCGAATACCTACGGTGCTTTATTAAAATCCATTGTTGAAGCAACGCACTTTTCATCAGCGGCAGAAAATCGCAAAGATATTGCAGCAGCAATTGCGCCAGCCAACTATCTCAATCAACCCGTGCAAGTCATTGAACAAGTATTACTAGGCCGTTATGCCGATGGTTTGGGCGCAGTAAAAAATGATCCCGCGCGAATTGATTTTGATCCTTTTCCTTGGCATTCCATGGCGGTATGGATTCTCACGCAAATGAAACGCTGGGGTTACATCAAAGGGGATATGGATTATCAAGGCATTGCGCGTGAAGTGTATCTCGCTGCCGATTGTGAAAAAGTGATGAAAGAGTTGGGCTATGCGGTGCCGACCAGCACCAACAAAAACTATTTCATTATGGGTAAGGAGTTTGATGTAACCAAACCAGAAGAATATATCAACAGCTTTGCCATTCGGAGAAGTTAACCATGCGTTCTCTGGATATTCGCGCGTGGGTTTTATCGCTAAGTTTTTTAGTGATTGTTTTAGGTACCTGGGAATTTGCAGTACAGGTACCTGAAGCAACTGAAGCGCAATCTGAATATGAATTGCTCATGGGCGGTGCGGAACAGGAAGCGCGCATTCCACCACCCTCTGCAATTGCTGTGCGCGCATGGGAAGAGTTGAGCAACCCGTTTTATGATGCAGGCCCCAATGATAAGGGCATAGGTATTCAATTAGGTTATTCAATTTATCGTGTACTGAGTGGATTTTTTCTTGCGGTAATTATTGCGCTACCAGTGGGATTTTTAATTGGTATGTCGCCGCTCATGTATCGCGCACTAAATCCTTACATTCAGTTATTGCGCCCTATATCGCCACTGGCTTGGATGCCGCTTGCTTTATTTGTGATTAAAGATTCCGAAACCTCTGCGATATTTGTGATTTTTATTTGCTCGATTTGGCCGATGTTATTAAACACCGCATTTGGTGTGGCTAATGTGCGCGAAGATTGGATCAATGTCGCCCGCACCCATGAACTCTCACCTTTACGCACGGCGTTCACCGTTATTTTGCCTGCGGCAGCGCCAACTATTTTAACCGGCATGCGTATTTCTATCGGCATCGCCTGGTTGGTAATAGTCGCCGCAGAAATGTTGGTAGGAGGAACTGGAATTGGCTACTACGTGTGGAATGAGTGGAATAATCTGGATCTAACCAGTGTGATTTTTTCCATTTTAATGATTGGTGTGGTAGGCATGCTGTTAGATTTGATGCTCACTGCCGCTACTAAATTAGTGCAGTACGAGGAGTAGTGGAATGAGCCAATCGTTTTTACAAGTTCAACAACTGGCAAAACGCTTTGCATCAAAGCAAGAAACACTCACCGTATTTGAGCAGGCCAATTTCACCATAGAGAAAGGCGAGTTTGTCTGCATTATTGGCCATTCGGGCTGCGGTAAATCCACCATCATGAATACGCTTGCCGGTTTGGATGTGCCCACCGAAGGCGTAGTGATAATGGATGGCCGCGAAGTGAGCGGCCCGAGTTTGGAGCGCGGAGTAGTGTTTCAAAATTATTCCTTACTTCCTTGGTTGAGCGCGCTCGACAACGTGATGTTTGGTGTGCGCGCCCGCTGGCCACAGTGGAGTAAAGAAGAAGTTCGCGCACACAGTTTGCGCTATTTAACCATGGTGGGTTTGCAAGGTGTTGAGCAGCGCAAGCCCGCACAATTATCTGGCGGAATGCGCCAGCGAGTTTCCATCGCCCGCGCCTTTGCCACGCAACCAAAACTACTTTTGCTCGATGAGCCCTTTGGTGCATTGGATGCTTTAACTCGCGGTGTGATTCAAGATGAGCTAGTGAATATCTGCACTGAAACTCGTCAAACTGTTTTTATGATTACTCATGACATAGACGAAGCCATTTTATTGTCCGATCGGATTTTACTAATGAGCAATGGGCCGGGCGCGGTGATTGCAGAATCGGTGATTGTCGATCTGCCCAAACCACGCAAGCGCGCAGAGATAATTCATCACCCCGGTTATTACACCATCCGCAATCATTTGGTGGAATTCTTAGTCAAGCGCTCAAAAACCTTTTCTAAGAATACAGCGAGTGAAGAATTTCCAATTAGTGTGAACCCGCTCAGTGTCAACGAACCAAACACTAAAAAATTATCAGCGCCGGATCAAACCGCAATAGACCAAACACCCGTCGAGCAATCGACACCTATTAATCACCTTGTTAATGCCTGAGGAAACCACTATGAAAAAGCAAGACGTTGTAGAAACCATTGTGATTGCTAAACAAAAAATGAATCTGACCTGGGAAGGCGTGGCAGCCAGCATTGGTATGTCGCCGGTCTGGACCACTTCCGTGTGTTTAGGAATGAACAGCGCACCGGCAGAAAAAGCAGAGGCCCTGTGTAAAGTGTTTGATTTACCCGAATCGGCGAAATTAGCACTCATGGAATGCCCCACCAAAACTTGGGGTGATGCGGTTCCACAAGACCCTCTTATCTATCGTCTGTATGAAATGATCGGAGTCTATGGCCCAACCATTAAAGCAATTATTCACGAAAAATTTGGCGATGGCATCATGAGTGCGATTGATTTTTCAATGGAGATTGGCAAAGAAGAGAATCCCAAAGGCGACCGTGTGATTATTAATCTTAACGGAAAATTCTTGCCCTATAAGGCTTGGTAGTATTGCCATGAATTCATCTACAACAATTGATTTAACGGCGGTATTTCCCAAACCGCCGCTTCCACCATTTACCCAGGAGACTGCACTGAAAAAAGTGCAAGCTGCGGAAGATGCTTGGAACAGTCGCGAACCAGAGCGAGTTGCTATGGCCTATACGGTCGATAGCGAGTGGCGTAATCGCGACCAATTTTTTTCGGGTCGCGAGATGATCGTGAAATTTCTGCGGGCAAAATGGCAAAAGGAACTCGACTATCGGTTGAAAAAAACGCTCTGGGCATTTACCGACAATCGTATTGCGGTACGGTTTGAGTACGAGTGGCACGATGCTGAAGGGCAATGGTATCGCTCTTATGGCAATGAAAATTGGGAGTTTGCCGAAAACGGACTGATGCAGCGGCGTTATGCGAGCATCAATGATGTGAGAATAGCCCTAGGAGAGCGGCGCCTTTTATGACTAAGGGTTCTATGCGGTAGATAGCTCCGGTTTTATCCCCGCGAGTTGCGGGCGGATTCTCGGTTCGGTGAATCCAATCTTGTTAGTATTTTTCATAATATTGGCAAGTTGGATTCACTACACCATGAACTACTTAGTACCATTACGCAACGCATTGATGCTTACTTCTCTCACTGCATTGATTTCTTGTGGAGGTGGATCAGGGAGTGGCGCAGCAACTCCGCCAGCGTCCAACAATTCTTCTCCTGCCAGCAGCCTTACCATTTCCAGTAGTACACCTTCCAGTAACGCGACCAGCAGCCAATCTTCTGCCGTTTTCTCTTCAGCAGTATCATCGACATCATCTCTATTATCTTTGGCAGCACCACAAAATATTGCCGCGCAACCGGGAACTGCAGCAGTAACACTCAGTTGGAATAGCGTGGCGGGTGCATCGGGCTATCGTGTCTATTACGCATCTGAAGCAAATATTCTCATTAATAATATTGCCAGTTTTGCTGATGGCACCCGTGTGGATAACGCAACATCACCGCGTGTGATTAATAATTTACGCAATGGCCAGACTTATTATTTTGTGGTGACGGCAATCAATGGCAATCAGGAGAGCATTGCCAGCGCAGAAGTCAGTGCAACGCCCAATGTAATTGATCTGGCGAAACAGCCTAATGCGCAAGAAGTATTAGTTGTGGAATTGGTTAATCGCGCGCGCGCCAATCCTGATGCTGAAGCCGCGCGTTTGGGAATTGGTTTGAATGATGGTATCACCGGCACTGCAATCACCAACACACCCAAACCACCGCTTGCACATAATTTATTATTGATTGAATCTTCGCGATTACATTCGCAGTGGATGTTGGATGCTGATATTTTTTCACACACCGGTAGCAACAATTCTACACCGCATGAGCGAATGCAAGCCGTGGGTTACAGTTTTACCGGTAGCTGGACCAGCGGGGAGAATATTGCCTGGGGCGGCACAACTGGGAGCAGTATTAATTTAACCAGTTATGCCGTTTCACAACACGAGGGTTTATTTAAATCGCCCGGCCACAGAGTAAATATTCTCAATGCGAATTTTCGTGAGTTAGGTGTGGGGCAGTTGCAGGGTTATTTTATGCAGGAAGGACGCAATTATTTATCCTCCATGCTCACGCAAAATTTTGCCCGCTCCGGTTCAAGTTATTTTTTAACCGGGGTGATTTACGAAGATAAAAATAACAACGAATTTTACGATGTAGGCGAAGGCTTGAGTGGTATCAACATCACCACCAATAATAAAACCTATGCGGCGTTTAATAGCGGCGCCTACGCAATCCCGCTGGCCAATGGCACTTATCAATTGAGCATTACGGGCGCTGCGCTGGGTGCGCCGGTTTATTACTCGGTGCAAATCAGCAATCAAAATCGCAAATTGGATGTGATTAAAAAGGGAGCCAACCTCCGTGTTGTGACTCCCTAGTAATATCGTTTTTTGCGTTTTAACCAAAAGCGCTAGCCCAACCAGCCCGCGTATTCCTGTTCGAGTTGTTTCGGATTTGTCTTAAAGGTGTTGTACCAATTCGCCGACATGGCATCGGGGAATATGTCTTCCTCTTTTTGCTCCACACCGGTCAATATAATGTCGGCAACTTCAGCGGGCAGTGCCTTGGACAATTCAAAGCCTTCACTCATGCGTGTTGCCACCGGCCCAGGGTAGACACCTTGAACAAAAATTTCGCTCTTGGCCAGTTCTGCGCGCAACCCTTGAGTAAAAGAGTGAAGTGCGGCTTTGGATGCAGAGTAGGGCCCAAGCAGCGGCATATTGGCAATACCTGCGATGGAGCTGATATTGATAATCGCCGCCTGCGAAGACTGCTGCAATTGTGGCAAAAGCGCGCGGGTGAGATTGACCGGGCCAAAATAATTGGTAGCCATCTCCAACTGCGCTATGTCGCCACTCTCCTCCTGAATAAACCCGGAACTATTGGCGATACCAGCGTTATTGATCAGTATGTCCAACTCGCTAAGTGAACGACTCGCTTGGGCGATATCGGCAGCGGAAGTCACATCCAATTGGATAGCAACCAACTCACTGCTGGCAGCATCCAACTCCTGAATAGTTTGTTCAAGCGCCGCTAAATCTCTGCCGCCCAGATAAATACGTTTTACCTTGCGCGCGATCAATGCCTTCACTAATGCCAAGCCGATCCCGCGATTGGCGCCAGTGACCAAGGCTGTTTTTTGTTGCCATTGCATCTTCATTACTCCTTTCATTAAGAACATGGTTTGTTGATAAAAGTAGACCGGTCGTCTAGTTTGTGGTGCTAAAAAAGAGCCTTGCGGCTCCGGGTTTCACTTAAGGCCATCAGGGTTTTAACAGCTGGCCAAAATAAAGCTTTAATAGTTCTTCCAATGGATGAGTGTTCTGTTCCAGTTTGGAGCGGATCAAACAGCCTTCCCAAGCGGCAAACAGTTGGCGCGCCAACAGCTGGGCATCGGCAGTGGGCGCCAGTTCCCCCGCCTGTTTAGCCTCTTCCAAACAAGCCGCAATCTGCGCTTCTACACCTTGGTAGTGGCGATAGATAGCCATACGCATAGCATCGGATTGCAGTGCCAGTTCTTGCCCAAGGTTGCCCAATAGGCAATTACAGCGACCAAAATGCTCCCCGAAGTAGACCAAAACACCAGTGAAATACTGATGTAATCGGGTCAGCGGCGAACCTGAGTTAGTAGATAAAGACGCTGCCAACCCATCACGCAATATATGCCCATAGTGATCAATTACCGCCAACCCCAAGTCTTCCTTACTTTTGAAGTAGTGATAAAAGGAGCCTTTAGGCACCTTAACCTGAGCGAGTATTTCGGCAATGCCGGTACTATTAAACCCTTTAACGGCAAACAAGGTCACCGCAGCATCGATCAGTTTGTCTTTGGTATTGTCGGACATAAGTAGTGTTGTCTTGATAGTAGACCAGTCGTCTAGTAAATACAATAACTTCTATGATACGGGTTTTACGGGGTTTAGTCAGTTGTGTTTCACGCAGCCGGCATGGGCATACGGCCATCTACTAAAAAATTATCCAAGGGGAAGCGGATAATCTCTTTTTGTCCTAATTGCTTAAAGGCAACTTCAGTGGCACTTAATTCGCACAACCACTGGGTCATATCCGCTGGTTTCTTCTGCGTGAGTGCGGCAGGGACAAATAAACCTACACAGCGATTTTTTTCCGGGTCCCGCGCCGATTGATATTCAAACGCTTCGACGTTCGCCGCGCGCATGTCGCTGCCTAGTTGCTGAGTAGAAGAATAATCTTGTGGATGAGTGAGTTGATGAAGGAATTGATCAAAGGGAGCTGTATCCAATCGCACCCCATGGTCACTGGCATAGTTCACACAAAATAAAGTGTGCGCCGAGGTGATGGTGTTTTTGATTGGGCTGGCAGCCATCGAATACCAAAACACAAAACGATAATAAGCGGATTCAGCCAGCGTAGTTTTAGGATTGCAGCCTGCGTAAAAAATCCCCGGTTCATGGATGCGGCCAAAACGCGAACCCCATTTCAATGGCGGGTAACGAAACGGCGTTTTAAGCAGATAGTGATAGCTGTCGCTGTGGGCGGGATAGGGGGGTTTTACTGAATCGAGCAATTCTTCCAGCAACGCCTGCTCTTCGAGACTATCGACATATCCGAGCGTGGCGATTTGTTCCTGGCTTTCGACCAAGCGCCAGGCGGTGCCGGAAATGGGTTGCAGTTGCGCTGCTCCTTCGCAGGTTTCCCAAATCATTAAGCCTTGTCCTCAGTCATCAGATTTTGCCGCGCAATGCATCGACAAAGTTTAATACCTGCATCAAACCTTGAATGCTCTCGATCTGTTTGGCCGGAATACCACCCGTGACCTGATTGGGGTTGCGCATAAAGTGTTTGATCCATTCTTTATCGCCACCGGTCAGCGCAAAGAGTGCGCGGGCGATGCGAATCAATAACAGCGCTAGCTCGCCCTGTTTGGATTTAGGATCAAGCGCCGGGTTTTGTTTGAGGCGACTGACGGCAGTGCGATGAATCCCCAATACCCCAGCTAACTCGGATTGCTTTAACCCGAGTTGCTCGGCGGCGTTTAACACCGCTTTGGCGAGTACCGCGGCCGGATCTGGACTAAGGTGTGCAAGGGCTGACATGGTTCCCCCAATAGATCAAAAATGTTCACTATGCACTTATCATAGGTGATATGTGCAAATTGAACAAGTTTTAAGCGATGGTAAAGCGATGGTAAAGCGAGGGTAAAGCACAATGGCAGTGCGATTACTATTTGCGTAGTTGGCTGAAATCATTGAGCATAGCCGGTCAATTTGCTCGCCAATTTGGTCATAAATCCAATAAAGGGCCATAAGTCCAATAAAGGAAAGGAATTAGCACAGTGCAAGATTTCACTCACACCCAGTATGACTGTATGGGTTTTCACAGCCAACTGCCCAAGGGCAAGGCTTCCGGCAGCATGCGTATCACTTCAGCGGGAATTGATTTTACGATTGGAGATCAGCAATTACATTTGCCACTTCATGGTTTACAAGTCAGCCTCGGCGGTGCCAGCAATCGCTTGGTGTATTTTGAGCATCCACTGTTAAGCGGTTGGAGTTTTTACACCAGCGATCGCAGTGTATTAAAAGATCCTCATTTACATAGTGTCACCGGTGTTTCCAAACTCTTAAACAGTGCGCGCCACAAACGCATGCTGGGCTGGGGCATTTTGGCATCCGTTGCGACGCTGATTGTGGCAGTGCCGCTGGTTATTATTTTGCGCATGGATTTTTTCACCGGTTTGATCGCCACCAATATTCCAGTGGAATGGGAGCAAAAACTGGGCGACTCGGCGCTAGCGCAATACCAATTGGGCAAACAAATGCTCGATGACAAAAAAGCGGAGCAATTGCTGAAGCCACTGGTTGAACCGCTTACCGCCGCTTTACCGCAGAGCCGCTACCAGTACCATTTTAAAATTGTTAATGATGGCAGCCTCAATGCATTTGCGCTGCCCGGCGGGCAGGTAGTGATTCACTCGGAATTAATTTTGCGCGCCGATTCCGCCGAAGAACTGCTCGGTGTGTTAGCCCATGAAATCCAGCACGTAGAGCAGCAACATGGTTTGCGCAATATGATTGGTGCGAGTGGTATTTATTTAATTGCCAGCGCGGTATTTGGCGATACCTCGGGTTTATTGGCACTGCTTAGCAGCGCTGCGCCACTCTTATTAAATCAAAGCTATTCGCGCGGGTTTGAAACCGAAGCGGATGTAAAAGGTTTTGCGCTCTTGCAAGCAGCGGAAATTGATCCCAAAGGCTTGGCGAGTTTTTTTGAAAAAATGATTGCGGAAGAAAAAAAGCAAATGGATAAAATACTCGATGAGGAAAATCAGCAACTGGCCAAACAAGCGCTGAAATTTTTATCCACCCATCCCGCTAATGAAGATCGCATCAAACGGCTTGAACAACTTGCGCAAGACAATCTTAAAGACAATGCGCAAACCATTCACTACCGAAATCTAGAACCTGCATTTGTGGAACTACAAAGTGCGGTAAAACTATTTGTTACCAATACACAGGGAGAAACATCGAATGAAAACTGAACTTAAAGGCTCACAGGCCTTTAGCTATATTGAGGTAGAGCTGCAGCCGGGTGAAACCATTATCAGCGAATCGGATGCCATGTCGAGCATGGATGCCGAGTTGGATTTAACAGCGAAATTAAATGGCGGATTTTTTAAAGGCCTGCTGCGCAAATATCTCGGCGGTGAATCCCTTTTTATCAACCATTTCACCAACAATACCAGCCAGCCGCGTCGTATGACATTGGTGCAGGGAACACCGGGTGAAATTCGTCATCGCAAAATGGATAACGACGAAATCTATCTGCAACCTGGCGCTTTTGTCGCTTGCAGTGAAGAGGTAAAGCTGAGTTTGGAATGGGCTGGTTTGGTATCTTTTATCGCCCGCGAAGGTTTGTTTCGCTTAAAAATAAGCGGCAGCGGCGATTTATTTTACGGCGCTTATGGCGCCTTATTAGAGCGTGAAATCGACGGCGAATATATTGTCGATACCAGCCATCTGGTGGCCTATGACCCAAGCATCAAATTAAAACTGCAATTGGCGGGTGGAATTTTTTCCAGCTTTTTCGGCGGCGAAGGTTTGGTTACGCGGGTGGAAGGCAAAGGCAAAATTGTTATTCAATCGCGCAGCATCACCGGCCTGACTGGCTGGTTGAATCCCAAATTCTGGTAAGGAGTCCGCTATGAAAGTTGAATTGGTAAATCAGCCGGGCAATACCGCGGCCAAAATTACGCTGGCAGCGGGTGAGACTTGCACCGCCGAAGCGGGCGCCATGATCGCCATGAGCGGCCATATGAATATCACCACCACTACCCACAAAAAAAATGCCGGCGGTATTTTAAAAGCGGCCAAACGTATGCTCTCGGGTGAATCTTTTTTTCTCAACCATTTTGATCCGCAAGGCAAAGCCGGTGAAATTTGGTTGGGCAGCGATCTTGCGGGCGATATGCTCAGCCTGGAATTGGATAATGAAAACCTGATTGTGCAAAGCGGTTCCTTTCTCGCCTGTGACGACAATATCGACATGGATATGGGCTGGCAGGGTTTTAAATCGCTGCTGTCCGGTGAAAGTGTTTTTTGGTTAAACCTGAAAGGCCGTGGCACAGTGGTGCTCTCCAGTTTCGGCGCTATTTATCCCATTGAAGTGGACGGTGAATACATAGTGGATTCCGGCCATATAGTTGCGTTTAACGAAACCCTGGATTTTTCCATCACCAAGGCGGGTAAAAGTTGGTTGCAATCTATGTTGGGTGGCGAAGGTCTGGTGTGTAAATTTAAGGGCAAGGGCACTGTTTGGTGTCAATCGCACAACGCCAAAAGTTTTGGCGGTTCATTAACCCCGAGTTTGCGTGTGCGCAAAGCCTAAGGAGAGCCATTATGGAAAATAAATATAAAGTACAACTGAACGGCCAGTTAGCAGCCGGTGCAGACTTATCGAGCGCGACAGAAAAATTTGCCCAATTGTTTAAAATCACCGCTGACAAAGCGCAACAGATGTTAGCGACATTTCCGGTCACGGTAAAAAACAATGTGGATGAAATCACTGCACAAAAATTTAAAGCGGCGATTGAAAAGGCTGGATTTTTGTGTGACATCATTGCATTGGTAGAAACCACCGCTGTTATTGACCAGCCGGTAATAACCGCAGCGCAAGCAAAACCTGCAGCAGTTGCTTCACCAGAAAAATCCGTAGCACAACCAGAACAAACGCCGGAAACCTTTAAGGGTTGGCAATACAAAATAGAAGGCCGCCCCGACTATGGTTTTTTAACGGTGCAAATTCCAGCCAATGAAACCTTAAAAGTAGAAGCCTCGGCCATGGCGACTATGGACACCCATTTGGAAATGAAAACCAAATTAAAAGGTGGCCTGGGTCGTTTCCTAACCGGTGAGAGTTTATTTCTCAACGAATTCAAAGCAGCAAAAGGTGCGGGTGAAATTGGCATAGCGCCCGGCACCCCCGGCGATTTGATTCACCAATATATTGACGGCCAAACATTGTTTTTACAAAACTCTGCGTTTGTTGCCGCAACTATGGGTGTGGAGTTGGAAACCAAATGGCAGGGCATGTTGAAAGGATTTTTTTCCGGCGAGAGTTTCTTTTTAATTCGCGCCAGCGGCAAAGGTGATTTGTGGTTTAACTCTTACGGCGCGATTATTGAAATCAATGTGGAAGATGATTACGTCGTCGATACCGGCAACATAGTCGCCTTCACCGAGGGCATGGAATACGAGATCACCAAAGTCGGCGGCTATAAATCCCTGTTCTTCTCCGGCGAAGGTTTTGTCTGTCGCTTCCGCGGCAAAGGCAAAGTCTGGATCCAAACCCGCAACGCTCAAGCCTTTGTCTCCTGGGCGAATTATTTCCGTCCGGTAGCATCAAAAGGTTAATTTGTTTCGCCTAAAAATAATCCCCTGAATCTTTACTTCAGGGGATTATTTTATCCCACCGGTAGCGCCGTTTTATCCACCGGCGATTTCAATACAAACGACGAATGCACACCGCTTACCCCTTCTATACGAGTGAGTTTTTGCAGCAAAAATTGTTGGTAGGCATCCATGTCTTTTACTATCACTTTTAACAAGTAATCGGCCGACTGGCCGGTAATTAAGTGGCACTCCAATACTTCAGGGTAGGCCCCCACGGTTTTTTCAAATAGATCAAAGCGATCGGGTGTGTGTTTATCCATGCTGATTTGGATAAACGACAAGAGGGTCAGCCCGAGTTTACGGGCGTTGAGCAGGGCGACGTAGCCGTCGATTAAACCCGCTTCCTCCAGCGCGCGCACCCGCCGCAAGCAGGGCGAGGGCGAGAGGCTGATGCTGTCGGCCAGATCCTGATTGGAGATGCGGCCATTGTGCTGCAAGGCCTCCAGAATCAAACGGTCATATTTATCCAGTTCCATAAAATCTCAACTAGTTGGCTTTAAATATCAATATTTAACAAAATACAGCAATAATATTGTTCTATTGGTGATATTAACACAAGCTTCGCAATCATCTGCCAGTCTTATCTGCCTATACTAAGCCCATGTTGATAGAAGCCGTGCGCTACCCGCGCCGGTTAGGGGTTCCCGCCCGTGTGATCGCACTTCAGGGAATCGGCAGCCGATACCCACTGCTGTCTGACCAAATCGGGCGTTTTATCAACCAAAACCACAAGAACTACTACAGCTCATGGGAACCTCTGGGTGATTGTTTACCCAGCGGATGATTCAGAGGTTCTCCATACTTCTTTTGTAATTTAGACACAATATTTCGGAGTCGATCATGCTTGCCAATCCATCCAGTAAATACCAGCGTTTTGTCGGCGTGTCCTTGCCCGACCGTCAATGGCCCAACAACCATATTGAAAAACCGCCGATCTGGATGAGCACTGACCTGCGCGATGGCAATCAGGCACTGATTGACCCTATGTCGGTTGCCACCAAAATGCGCATGTTCAAAGAGTTGGTGGCGATTGGTTTTAAAGAAATCGAAATTGGTTTCCCTTCCGCGAGTGAAATTGATTACAACTTCACTCGCCAATTGATCGAAGAAAATTTAATTCCCGACGATGTGACCATCGAAGTCTTGGTGCAAGCGCGCTACGACTTGATTGAAAAAACTGTGCAGAGTTTGCGCGGTGCCAAGCGTGCGATCTTGCACATGTACAATCCACTGGCGCCAGCGTTCCGCAAAATTGTGTACAACACCGATGAAGCCGGGGTAAAAAATATTGCGATCCAAGGCACCAAATGGTGCAAAGAATTAACTGCAACTGCGCCGGAAGTGGATTGGACTTTCCAATATTCCCCCGAAGTGTTTTCTTCTACCGAAATTGAATTAGTAAAAGACGTGTGCGATGCGGTGGTGGATATTTGGAGTCCATCGCCACAAAAGAAATTGATTTTGAATTTGCCCGCTACGGTGGAGATGAACACACCCAACACCTATGCGGATCAAATCGAGTGGATTCATCGCAATATCAATCGCCGCGATTCCATCATCATCAGCGTGCATCCGCACAATGATCGCGGAACTGCCGTTGCCGCAGCAGAGTTAGCAGTAATGGCCGGTGCCGATCGCATTGAAGGTTGTTTGTTTGGCAATGGCGAGCGCACCGGTAATGTGTGTTTGGTGACCTTGGCAATGAACTTGTATTCGCAAGGTGTTCACCCGGGTTTGGATTTTTCTGATATCGACCGCATACGCAAATTGCATGAAGAGTGCACCCAGTTGCCCGTGCACCCACGGCACCCTTATGCCGGTGAATTAGTTTTTACCGCGTTTTCCGGTTCCCATCAGGATGCGATCAAAAAAGGTTTTGCGGTACAGAAAAAAGATGCCCTGTGGGAAGTGCCTTATTTGCCCATAGACCCAGCGGATTTAAATCGCAGTTACGATGCGGTGGTGCGGGTAAATGCCCAATCCGGTAAAGGCGGTGTGAGTTTCTTGTTGCAGCAGGAAGCCGGTTTGCAATTGCCCCGTCGTCTGCAAATTGAATTCAGCGGTGTGGTGCAAAAAGTCAGTGATAGCACCGGCAAAGAAGTGAAAGCCAATGACATTGCCCGCATTTTTAACGATGAATATTTTGCGGTGAATTCACCCATTACCTATCAGTCCAGCAAATTCACTGAGCAAGATGATACCCATCAAGTGGATATAGTGATTCACGCGCAACATCAGGATAAAACCGTGCAAATCAGCGGCAGCGGCAACGGCCCTATAGATGCTGCGGCTCACGCGATCAGCCAGTTTATCGATGGCGAAGTGAGTGTAATTGACTACCACGAACACTCTGTGGGCGAAGGCTCGGATGTGGCTGCAGTAACTTATGTTGAAATCAAAGTGAAAAACGGCAAACCGGTGTACGGTGTGGGGCAAGACCGCAACATCATTACCTCAGCGGTGAAAGCATTGATTAATGGTGTGAATCGCAGTGGGGCGGTTAGCTAACTCCTGAATTAGAAAGCAAGTAAGCCGTTTCATAAAAAAGCGCAGCCTCTGCTTAGAGGCTGCGCTTTTTTATGCAATTAGGTTTTATGGAAAGATTGTAGATATAGAGTAGCAGCCCACAGTATCTTTAATTAAACTTGTAAAAAGTCATAATCTAACCAATAATCAACATAAATTTGTTGATTATTGGTTAGATTATGTTGATTTCGTTGCGTGTTTCCAACTTTTTCTCTTTCGCAGAAGAATCATTGCTCAGTTTTGAGATGGGTAAAAAACCATCAATTTCGGCTTTTGACATTGCCTTGTCATCAGATCGCCGCCTTAATAAGGTTATTGCGGTTGTAGGCTCTAATGGTTCTGGTAAAACACAGTTAATCAAGCCGTTGGCCTTTTTAAGTTGGTTTATTGGCGATTCATTTTTAGGTATAGAGCCTGACGCTAAAATACCTTTTAAACCACATGCACTAATGTCTGATCAAAATACTCGTTTTGAATTGGTATTTCGGATTAAAGATGATGAGTTTAAATATGTGTTAGAGGCGAATCGCAACTATGTTGTCCATGAGTCTTTGTATAAAAAAAACACACAATACTTTAGTTATTTATTTGTGCGCGATCTTATTTTGAATAATGAAAAAGCAACTTATGAGTATAAGCAACAAAATTTTCCGTTTAAAAAGACACAAGCCAAAGGTATTCGCGGTAACGCATCCATTATTTCAGCTGCCAATAGTTATGATGTCCTTGAGGCGCGACAGTTTATTGAGTATTTCTCAAAGTATTCGCATAACATAAATGTCACAGGTCGGCAGCATTTTAATAACTCTGATTTATTGAACAGCGCGGAATTTTTTTATAAAAGTAAAAACTATCTATCACAATTGGAAAGTTTGCTATGTGAATTTGATATTGGCCTTAATTCAGTAACTATTAATGAAATAGAAACCAAAGATAGTGATGGAGCTGATGCAAAATTTTATTTGCCTTTTGGTGTGCATAAAGCAGGTGAAAAAAGTTTTGAATTGCCCCTTTTTGAAGAGTCTAGTGGTATTCAATCGGCCTTTGTTCTAATGCATAGAATTTTGCCGGCATTGGAAAATGGCGGTATTGCTGTTATTGACGAGATAGACAATGATCTACATCCGCACTTATTGCCTTACATTGTCGATCTGTTTAAGTTTGAGCATAGTAATCCTAAGAATGCGCAGCTTGTATTTACTTGTCATACACCTGAAATTTTAAATTTGCTCAATAAACATCAAGTTTATTTAGTTGAGAAGAAAAATCAACGCAGTGAGTCTTGGCGTTTGGATGATGTAATTGGCTTACGTGCTGATGATAATCTGTATGCAAAATATATGGCTGGTGCGTTAAGTGCCGTCCCTAACATCTAGTTAAGAGACGGTAAAATGAAAAAAACGCGGAGAATTAAACTCGCTACTTTACTAATTGTTGGTGAAGGCGTTCATGAAAAAGCTTTTCTTCAGCAAATGAAATTTTTATATGATGGGGAAAATAATCAGGCTGTTAAAATTGACGCAGCGAGTGGAGGCTCACCAATAGAAATAATAGATGAGACGATACGAAAATATAATCACGCTGATTATTCTCGTAAGGCAATTTTATTAGATGAAGATGTAGCCATTCGCCAGCAGGATAGAGATAAAGCTAGAAAGAATAAAATAGAGCTAATTGTTTCAACTCCTATATGTTTGGAAGGGATGTTACTTGATGTTTTAGGGTATAAAGTGTCTGAACACGCATCAGCCGCGGATTGTAAAAGGCGTTTACATCAACTGTTATCAGGTGAGCCAACCAAACCAAAGAGCTACGAAAAACTTTTTACAAAAGAAGTTCTTGATTCAGTAAATAAAGAGCAACTTATTAGATTAAGGCATCTAATAAGTAACATTCATAACTAATCAATTCAAGGAGTTTTCGTCTGGATGTTGATTCAGCAAAACTCAAAAAATTTACCGATGCAATTCGAGCTTCCACACGGGTAAAAAATTCGGTGAAAGAAAAATCCGATGCGGAATTGTTGGATCACTTAATCGGTGTATTGGTTTCAAGATACAATTAGTGCCTCAATACTTGACCACAAACCTCGAAAGGAATTTTGATGAAAGCATTACCTCTGGTTATTTTTCCATTGCTCTTAAGCCTTCCTCTTCACGCGCAAGAAAATCAACAAAACACCTCTCGTGGATCGGTCGGTATTGGTGGCGGCATGCTTTACGGATTTGATGCGGGGTTGCGCGCGGATTACCGGGTAGCAGAGCAGGTTACCGCGAATATTGGTATGGGTTTTAATAATTCAACGCCTACGGTGGGGATGCAATTTCACATACGTCCACAGCACAAGTTCTGGCAGCCACGTGTAGGATTGCATTACGGTATTGTCGATTCATTGGATGTATCTTTACCGGTAAGCGGCTCTAGCAATACTTACTATCAAAAAACTTATCAATTTAAAGATCTTATGTTTGAGGCGGGGCAAAGTTTTAATCTTGGTACAGCGCGTCGTCACGGGCTGGATCTAACCTTTACCCTGCGTTTGGGCGGTGATCAGAAAAAGAAAAAACGTAAAGAGTTGGGCTTGGGTGAAGGATGGTTCGATAATCTCGGTCAGACGATTAATTCGTTTAATCTTGGGTATAGATACAATTATTGATTTTGAATTGATTGTCACTGACTGAATCCAACTGCTCTTTCTATACGTCTTACAATTCGAGTAAAGCAAATCCCCATATCCCCCAACCTGGGAATTTGCTTATCTCTCTGCAAATTAACTTATCAGAGCGCAGCACCTTTAGGCTGATCAGTTATTTTACCTCCGGTGCGTGCTGGTGTCGGAGGGATTTTTTCCATTGCGGCTATTCCTGTGCTATTTTACGTGCCTAAAAATAATTCCTTGAAGTGAATCTGATAGGGAGGTAGGTGCGTCAAAGCACTTATCCAGCGTTATTGCTACATATGATTAGGAAATCATTATGGATAGCCTGCAAGAAATCCTCTTTACTTTGCGCCAAAACAAATTGCGCACTGGGTTAACCGCCTTTGGTGTGTTCTGGGGTATTTTGATGTTGATCCTGCTGCTCGGTGCCGGGCGGGGGATGGAAAAAGCCTTTTTGGAAGGCAATTTCAATGACACCGAAGACTCCATGTGGATCCAACCCTACATTACCTCTATTCCCTACAAGGGCTTTTCTGTCGGGCGACGAATCAACTTTACCGAGGAAGATATGCTGGCAATCCGCCAGAATATTCCCGGTGTGCGTTTTCTCTCCAGTGAAAATCCCCTCGGCAACTTTATCAACTCCGATATTTTGGTAAATAACGGCACTCGCTCCGGCGTATTTCAAGTGCTGGGTGTGGCCGATCAATATTTTCATATCAAAGAGAAAGTCGAATTTAACAATGGTCGCCGGTTAAATTATTTTGATAAAGAAGATAGCCGCAAAGTCTGCGTGATTGGTACTCGGGTGCAGGAACGATTATTTTCTGCAAACGAAGACCCTCTCGGCAAAGACATTCAAGTCAATGGCGTTATCTTTAAAGTCGTGGGAGTTTTTTACGATAAGGGCAACCAAGGGCGTATGTCGGAACGTGTGTATATGCCGGTGAGTGCGTTTAAAAAAACCTTTGGTGGTGGCACCAGTCTTGATCTACTGGCCGTGCGCCCTAAAGCCGGTGTTGATGGTATTGCCCTGGAAGATGAAATTGTCAATTTTCTAAAAGAACGGCATCACATAGCGCCTAGCGATAATCGCGCAATTTGGGTGATGAATTACTCGCGGGTTACCAAAAATATAAAAGAAACATTTGAAGGTTTGAATCTATTTATCTGGTTAGTCGGCATAGGCACTTTGCTCGCTGGCATTGTCGGTGTGAGTAATATCATGATTATCACTGTGCGCGAGCGCACCCGCGAAATTGGTATCCGCAAAGCCTTGGGCGCAAATCCTTTATCCATTGTTGGCAGTCTTTTATGTGAATCTATTTTAGTGACCAGTGTTGCGGGTTATACCGGGTTGATTACCGGTGTCGCGCTGCTGGAAGCTGTTGCCGCGATTTTAGAAAAATTGGACATTCAATTGCCTTTCTTTCAACAGCCTGAAATTGATTTAAGCATTGCCTTGGGTGCGCTGTTGTTGTTGGTTATTGCAGGAGTATTAGCCGGTTTAATGCCCGCACTGCGCGCCGCGCGCATTATGCCTATTGAAGCGATGAGAGCCGAATAATGTTTGCCACATGGATTGATTGGGACAAATGGCAAGAAATTATTGCCGCATTAAAAAAACAAAAAGTGCGCACCGCGTTAACTGCTTTTGGGGTTTTCTGGGGCATTTTTATGCTGGTAATCATGTTGGGTTTTGGCCAAGGTTATAGCAACAATGTGGATGCTTTGTTTGGCGATCGCAAAAATGTGGTGTATTTATGGTCTTCAAATGTCACCCAGCTAGAGTACAAGGGTTTGCCCAAAGGTCGACAGATTCGTCTTACCCAAGCCGACATTGATGCGATCCAGCAAAAATTTCCAAATTTAAATATCGTTGACGGCATAAATTATATGCGCGGCTCGCAATACGTGGTAAATGAAAAAAATAGTGGTTCCTTTCGGGTAACGGGGACCCACGGCGGTTGGGCTGGATTAAATACTAATCGAGTTGTGGAAGGCCGCTATATCAACCAGCTGGATGAAGAAGAATTCAGGAAAGTGGCGGTGATCGGCACCCGGGTTCGTCCAATCCTGTTTAAAGATGAAACTGACGTGATCGGAAAGTTTATAAAAATTCAGGGCATCAGCTTTAAAGTGGTAGGAATTTATGAGTCCAGCGAACCGGATAGCGGTAACCAAAATCAAAGCATCAGCGTGTTTCTGCCTAACGCAACCCTGCGCAAAACTTTTAATCAAATGGACAGATTTAATGAATTATTAATCCAACCCGGTGCTGACCAAAATACCCTGGAGCTGGAAAAAGAAATTAAAAAAATTATCCATGAGCGCCAGAAAATCCACCCCGATGATCAGGGTGTATTGAATACCTACAACAGTGAACAAGAGTATTTGCAAAATAAAAATCTGGTTAACGGCATTATCGGTTTTAGTTGGATGGTAGCCATAGGCACCATCATCGCCGGGGTAATTGGCGTGGGGAATATCATGCTGATTGTAGTCAAAGAGCGCACCCGCGAAATCGGTTTGCGCAAAGCGCTGGGCGCAACTCCAACCAATATCAGCCTAATGATTATGCATGAATCGCTGGTAATTACGCTGGTCGCGGGTTACACCGGTTTGGTGGCTGGTGTTGCGGTACTTGAATTGGTCAAATCGGTGTTAATCAATATGGGTAAGGGCAATGGCATGTTCTCTTCACCCTTTATCGATATAGGAACTGCATTTTCCGCGTTGGTAATCTTGGTGGTGATAGGCGCACTCGCGGCACTTTTGCCCGCGCTGAAAGCCGCATCGGTTAATCCGATTACTGCGCTGCAAGATGAATAACAAGAAACTGAACCGGGTGAATAAATTTTTTCTCCCGAGTGAATCCAAATACAGCCAATACACATCCAATAGATCAATACAGGCAATTGTAATAAATCGGCGGTACTGACACTTGTCATTAGAGTGTTAAGCCAAGGTAAATAAACCGGACATTTATGCCAAAGCCTTTAAGCTGTAAACGGTTTAAACCGGCACCACAGCAGCATAGCTAATAGGACGCTACCATGATCAAACTGCATAACATTCACAAGTACTATCACTCGGGTGAACAGCCACTGCATGTATTAAAAGGCATTGACCTGCATATCCGCGAAGGCGAATTGGTGTCGATCATGGGTTCTTCCGGTTCGGGCAAATCGACCTTGCTCAATATTCTCGGCATTCTGGATACCCACGACCAAGGTGATTATTTTCTCGCTGGGCGCGAAGTCAAAAATCTGAAAGAAAAAACCGCCGCGAAGATGCGCAATGAATTATTGGGTTTTGTGTTTCAGTCATTCAATTTATTACCGTTTAAAAATGCCACCGAAAATGTCGCGCTGCCACTGTATTACCAAGGTGTTGGCCGCAAAGAGCGCAATTATCGCGCCGATCAATATTTGGAAATGGTGGGGCTGAGCAGCCGCGCCAAACATATGCCCAACGAATTATCGGGCGGACAAAAACAGCGCGTGGCAATTGCCCGTGCGCTAGTGACTAAACCCAAAGTGATTCTCGCCGACGAACCCACCGGCGCACTCGATAGCCAAACCACACAAGAAGTGATGGCGCTAATCAAAGAAGTGCATCAGCTGGGCAATACGATTGTGATAGTCACCCACGAACAGGATATTGCCGATCAAACCCAGCGCCAGATTATTTTGAAAGATGGTCTTATTATTTCCGGTCAGCAGCACCATTCAAATCACATGGATGAAATTGCCGATCAAGATGAAGAAGAAATTCTGGGTTAATAGTTATGATCGATAGCCTGCAAGAAATTCTTTACACCCTGCGCCAAAATAAATTGCGCACTGCCTTGACTGCCTTTGGCGTCTTCTGGGGTATTTTCATGTTGATTCTGCTGCTCGGTGCTGGGCGCGGAATGCAAAATGGCGTGTATGAAGATTTTGGTTCAGATGTATTGGATTTTATTGTGGCCTATACCGGTACTACGTCTGTTGCCTACAAAGGCATGGGGTTGGGGCGGCAAATTCAATTAACACTGGATGATGTAGACGCGATTAAGCAACAAATTCCCGGTGTACGTTTTATTGCCGCGGAAAATCAGCGCAATGGTATATCCCTTATCTATGAACAAAAAAATGCAAATTTCGCCGTGCTGGGTGTGCCGGATGAATACTTTGATGTGAAGGAAAGTATTCCGTTTAATCTGGGGCGAAAAATGAATCTGTTGGATGAGCGAGAGCTGCGCAAAATCACTGTGATTGGCTCAGTAGTTGCGGAGCGTTTATTTGGCAAGGATGTAAATCCCGTCAATAAAGATATTCGTGTAAACGGTGTGATGATGAAAGTGGTCGGTGTGTTTTACGACAAAGGCAATCGCGGGCGAGACTCCGAGCGCATCTATATTCCCCAGCCCACTTTTCAAAAAATGTTTGGTGAGAGTAACCGCATAGGTTCCATTTGGCTGCGCCCCGAATTGGGTATGGATGGTTTTGAACTAGAGAAAAAAGTGATCGATTTGCTGCAGCGCCGCCATTCGGTTTCGCCGGAAGATAAACGCGCAATTCGTTCATTTAATATGGCTGAACCTGCGAAAATGGTAAACGGATTATTCTTTGGTATTAACGCCATTATCTGGTTTGTCGGTTTGGGTACCTTAATGGCGGGCATTGTCGGGGTGAGCAATATCATGATCATCACCGTAAAAGAGCGCACGCGGGAAATTGGCATTCGCAAAGCTCTGGGTGCAACACCATTCAGTATTGTCAGCACACTTTTGTTTGAATCGATTTTAGTTACCGGTATTGCTGGTTATGCCGGGTTGGTCATGGGTGTCGGCCTCATTGAATTGATTGCCTTTGCAATAAACTCGGTGGGAGCCCAATTACCCTATTTTAAAAATCCGGAAATTAATTTTCAGGTAGCGATCACCGCCATTATTTTATTGGTAGCGATTGGCGCTCTGGCAGGTTTAATGCCCGCATTACGCGCCGCGAAAATTATGCCCATTGAAGCCATGCGCGCCGATTAAAGGAGCTACCGATGATCATCGATACGGAAAAGTGGCAAGAGATTTTCAAAACCCTTGGCCAGCACAAACTACGCTCTTCGTTAACTGCCTTCGGTGTTTTCTGGGGCATTTTTATGCTCACCCTATTGCTCGGTGCGGGTAAGGGTTTGGAAAACGGTGTGAATGAAGGCTTTCCACGTGTGCCGAATATTGTTTGGGTCTGGGTGCAAGGCAATACCCAAATGCCCTACCAAGGTATGCCAATCGGCCGTCAAATTGGGCTTAAGCCGGAAGACGTAGCCGCAATTGAAAAAAATGTCGCCAGTGTGGGTTTTGTGCGCGGCCAAAATTCCGTAGGTATTTGGAGCGGTACACCACCCTATACAGTACACAAAGATAAAAACGGAACTTTCTATATAGAAGGTACGCATGCGCATATGGATAACATTCATTCTTTGCGTATGAAAGAAGGCCGTTACTTTAATGAGTTGGATGATTTGGAAAAACGCAAAACGGTGATTATAGGCACCCGTGTTCGCAGCCAATTATTTGCTGAAGGTGAAAGTCCGCTCGGAAAAAACATCACCATTAATGGCATCAGTTTTACCGTTATTGGGGTATTTGAATCCACTGCAAACGGTAACCAGCAGCAAGAAGAGGAAAAAATCTATCTGCCCAATGAAACACTGCGTTATGCGTTTAACCAGGTTGGAAATATTGGCAGTTTTGTCATTCAACCCAAACCCGGTATTCATGCGCGAGTCGCAGAAGAGGATGTCAAAAAATATCTCAAGGAGCTGAAAAAAGTAAACCCGGATGATGTGGGAGTCTTTGGCAGTTTTAATTTGCAAAACGAGTTCGACAAAGTCGAGGGTCTATTCACCGGTATTGCGGTATTTAGTTGGGTGGTGGCGATTGGCACTATCATGGCCGGTGCCATCGGGGTGGGCAATATTATGTTGATTGTAGTGAAAGAGCGCACCCGCGAAATTGGTTTGCGTAAAGCCTTGGGCGCAACGCCAAACTCAATTGTCGGCATGATCGTGCAGGAATCGATTTTTATTACTACTGTTGCTGGCTATATGGGTTTGGTAATAGGCGTATTAATTTTGGAAGGCGTAGGAAAACTATTGGAAGCCGGCGGTGGCAAAGCGGGTTTTTTTGGCAAACCAGAAGTGGATTTTGCAACTGCATTTGCCGCTTTATTGGTATTGGTGATCTCGGGTCTACTCGCGTCACTTATGCCAGCGGCCAAAGCAGCGGGCGTGAATCCAATCGTTGCGCTGCAAGATGAGTAATTGTTTTTAACACATTTTAATATCAGCAATCACAAGAAGGACACCATGAAAAAGTTTATCTGGTACGCAGTGTTAGGTTTGATCGCCGTAGTATTTATTGGTACGGCAGTATTTTTGTATAACAAGTCGCAGGAAAAGCCCGTGAACTATACCTCCGACGAGGTATTTAAAACCACGATTGTGAAAAAGACAGTGGCAGTGGGCAAAGTAATTCCGCGCCGCGAAGTGGAAATCAAATCGCAAGTATCTGGCGTGGTAGAAAAGCTTTATGTGATGGCCGGGCAGAATGTAAATAAGGGCGATATTATTGCCAAGATCACTCTGGCACCCAATATGGTGATGCTCAACCAAGCAGAGTCACAATTGGAATCGGCGAAAATCAATTTTGAAAATGCCACGGTTGAATTTGAGCGGCAGAAAAAATTGTTCGCCGACAAATTAATCTCCGAATCGGAATACAATAAATTTTTATTGAACTACGAGTTGCAAAAAGAAGCAGTGGCCTCGGCCGAAAATAATTTGCTGTTGATGAAATCCGGCGCTACCAAAAAATCAGACAAAGTATCCAATATGATTCCGGCCACAGTGACCGGCATGATTTTGGATCTTCCGTTTAAAGAAGGTGCATTTATTGTCGAAACCAGTTCCTTTGGTTCAGGCACCACAGTGGCAACTTTGGCCGATATGACCGATATGATTTTTGAAGGCATGGTGGATGAGTCTGAAGTCGGCAAAATTCGCGAGGGCATGGAGTTGGAGTTAGATGTAGGCGCGTTAGAAGGCGAACCCTTTACCGCAATCCTTGAATATATTTCACCTAAAGGTGTAACTGACCAAGGCACAATTAAATTCCAGATTCGCGCTGCAGTAAAACTCAGCGACAAATTATTCCTGCGCTCCAACTACAGCGCTAATGCAGACATAGTGCTGGAAAAAAAGGAAAACGTAGTCGCTATCAATGAAGGCAACTTGATTATCGAAGAAAAAGCGCAATTTGTTGAAATCGAAACCGGCCCACAAAAATTCGACAAGCGCGAAGTTAAAACCGGCATTTCCGACGGCATCAATATTGAAATCGTAGAAGGTTTGAAAGAAGGCGATAAGATTAAGCATCGCTAATACACATTGATCAATGTTAAAAAAAGAGCCGCGATTGCGGCTCTTTTAGTTTTACCCGGACGAAAAATTACTTCTTAGTTGCAACCACTTCCAAATCCATATAATAAATTGTCGTAGTGCCTTCAAAACCTGAATCAGTACCTACTAATAACCACAGGCTACCTTGATCGTCCGTTATAGTTGAATAAGCGCCTTTTTCTGTCATCACCGATTTTTTTAAGTAAGTTGTCACAACATCGGTGGTACTGCATTCCTGGCTATTAGCAAAATCACCGGCAATAATTGCATCGCTACCGCCGGCTGCCTGGTTGCCTTTGTCCCAATTCAACAATAAAAACCCTGTGCCATCATCAACGGCTTTGGGTTCATTTTTTGTCGCACCCACTTTAATCCACACACTATTGCCCGGCGAGCCGCCTATGCCGACGCAGTTGTTTTGCGCATTAGTTCCGAAGGTCACTTTAAAACGCAAATCGTAGCGAGTGTTAGGCTCAAGTCCATCGACCTTTTTGGTGACAAACATAAACAGGTCGTCGCTGTGATTATTGCCAGTCACCTTATAGCCTTTGCGCTGAGTATTTAACGCAGCGGGCAAATTGCTGTGGCTGGAGCCCAATTCATAAAATGTTTCCTCACCGGCAGGATAATCAGCAAAACCGGTTTTCCAGCCGGCAATGCTATCGTTGAAATCAATATGTAACACCTTGGTATTGGGGTCTGGTTTTATATCGTCGTTATCACTACCACAGGCGCTGAGTAACCCGAGTAGCGGCAAAATAAACAGGGATTTTTTAAGTAATTTTTTGGTCAACGCAGAAGGGATTTGCATTTTGGGGCTCCAGTTAATGTCGCTCAAATTGAGTGGATCACACTGAATCGATTGTGGGTGCTTGCGCAGGGCGAATCTGTGGCGGATATGTAGCAAGACGTTAAAAAATGTAATAGCAATCTATTTTCTGGGCAATCCATCACACACCTTGGCTTGACCATGCGGCCTGCAACCCATTAACGTGCACGCGCTGTTTTGCAGATAACAAAGATTTGTTCATCCCATTGAACACAAAGGACTGTTCCTATGTTTTCTATTTTAGAAATTAAATCCCGTTACGACCTCACCTGGGAAGATCTCCCTTATATCGAATCTCCCGTATTTGCCCACGAGCACGCCATAAAAGCCATTCAGGGACGCGACCCGTTCGCGCCGCCCATACAAAACCTGGAAGACTTCCGCCGCGCCGAAGTCCCGCACTACGATCCGCTTTTTAATCACGACTATGTAGAAAATCATCTGCGTCGTCTGTTTTTTGAAGGCCAATATTTCTCCGTCTCCCGCCCCAAAATTCCCTTCGCCCCCATTTTCAAATGGAACCCGTTAGCAGAACACCCCGACGGCGGCGAGTGGATCGCCAACCCGTTTAATTACAGCGAACACTGCACAAAAACACTAGAAGAATATGCGAAGCAACTAGGCGCACAAAAACGCAGGATGATGGCGGAGCAGGCGGAAGCAGAAGCAGAGCCGACAGCTATATCGCAACCTTCAGCCTCACGTGAAAAAGCAGAAAAAAATATCTCTGCACCCAAGCAGCCTGAACGTCCAGTAAATCCAGAGTTGGAAGCCCGCGCAATTGAACTTATTGCAATTGGTAAACAAATTAGAAGTGAGGGATTTTTCCCGACATCGGATGAAGAAATTCACCAGAGAGTAAAAACCGACGACTTGGGCAATTCCCGTTACTTGGTTAGCATTCAAAAAGGTAAAAAAGCAGATGAACCGATTGGCTTCCGTAGAAAAGATACAGGTAGAACCACTATGTGGACGACTACCTATGACATGATAAAAAAAGGTGATTTATCCGCACCATTATTAATGGCGCTATTAGGCTCTGACTATGACCCAACTGCTGAATATACAATGTATATTTTTGATCAAGGTGAAAACTTTGAACAAGATGGTGCCCTCACATTTTCACCTACTTGGGAAAATATGAAAAAGTTTTGTCCAGAAGAATTACATATGGACGACCCAGAAGATCCTATCCACGACAAAGCCTTGCTTACTTCAGTAATGAATCCAGAAACTCAAGCCAAATATCAACAGACGATGGAATCTTTTTGGAAGGATACTGAAGGCACTGGAAAACAGGAATATAGAGAAGAAGATATTAACGAATATCTAGCAACAACAGGTTTCTCAGTAGAGGAGAGATCAGAGTTTCGAGCACGTCATCTATTCCGAACACAAATAGGTGCTAATGCGTATTTTCAAGGTAATGGCGCGACAGAATTTACTTTGAATGAAAAAAATAGAACAGCTATAGCAGGTGACGGTATCAGTATCAAAGGAACACCAGGAAAATCAGGTGTACCAGAAATGCTAACGATTGAAAAAGACCCGCCATCTATTGGAGAGCTTGAACAACAAGGTGTGCTGAAAGCCATTCCATTGAAAAGGAGTAATGTATGAATACAGTAGTGCCGCGGAAACAACAAGGTTTAATAGATTACAAAGATCTCCCTAAAGCTTGTGTATATATCGGTAGACTACCAAGTCCTTTTTCAAATGCCGACAAAAATTATGAAGTTATTGAAGACTTCTTTATTGATAACGGATATCTAATCGATAGAAAAGAAGCTAGAAAAAATGGTGTTGTTGATAGCATGCCAGAACAATTTGAAATGCCGTTAGCAGGCATTAGTTGGATGATTAATGCTATAGAACAGGGTTTTGAAACTCCTCCGTCAGCAGGTGGGCTTGAAAAAAACAAATTACATACTGATACCAAACTAAACGGAGAAAGATTACGACTCATGTATGGCGTATGTGTTGGCGGTGAAGGCGTTGGTGGCTATACGATAAAAAATACAAGTAGATCCAGTTACATCTTGCCTGAAGCATCCCAACAATTTTCAATGACTGTGGATATTTGGAACCAAGTAGGAAGACAATTTTTTAAGAATATTTTAAAGCGCATTAATAGTGGTGAGTTTAATTAAATCGCTAAGGATTGAGTGATGGACTACGAGGAACTTTATACAGCAGCAAATAATGTCATTTTTGCAATTGATAATAACCCTCCAGAATACGCTTCAAAAATCGTGTTGATTTCGATTAAAAATCAAATGCAATTTATACGTGATCATGCACCAGCAGGTAATGATCCGGCCAAAGAATTGCCGCTTGGTAAAGCATTCAACTACGGCATTCTATCCTCGCGTGAATTTGCTAGCCCAGAAGAGATGATTTTGAAAGGATTGATAGATGAGGTTTCAAGAATAACGGACGATGAATAAAAATATGTTAATACTGACACAGTGAATTGAATCCATTTTCTATGGAATAGAGAACTATTTAAAAAGATGAAACCAATTACCCAACATAAGGATTATCTTCTTGCATGGGAGGATGTTAGCAACAAATTTTTCTTGCTATGCAATACCACGTATGAAAATCAACCTGAAACGTTTTGTATTCAACTGCCTATTCATATTCGTGACCAATACATTAGAGAAGGACATATTAATCTAATGCGCTGGATTAAGCGTATTGACGAAGACTATCAAGTAGGGCGATTCTCTGAATCAAATCCTCGGTTGATGTTCCAATATGTAGTAGCAACAGCTGAACAAAAAAATGAAGTGCTAAATTGCTTTGAAAATAACATTAGCTTGATGGATCAAGAAATCTTCCGTTTGTTCCATTTGATGAGTGACGTAAATAAAAAAATATATTATGAAGTAGCGCAAGGTAAAAACATACCTATAGAAATATTTTGTTTAGCATTTAGATTTTTCCATGATAATAATCCATTAGTGAACAAAGCTGGAATGCAGTTACTTCCTTCAGCAAGTGGAGAATCAGGATTAAAAGTTTTAGAAAAAAATCCTGTGTATGGATGTCGTGATGCAGGTGCAATGTTATTGGGTTCTTTCACTAGGCAAGCAGGAAAAGTTGTTAATCTAAAATTCTTAGAAGAAATAGTTGAGCAACCAAATTTTTGTTACGTGAGGCAACGGCTGTTAAAATATATCGAACAATCAGCCCAATATAATTACATTGCAATCAGCGCTCCTAAAGGTGGCTACAGCCAATTGATAGCTGATTTTGAAAATGAATTTCCTAAATGGCCTAACTTTTCCGTAAATGAAATTAACTACGTGCCAGATTGGATTTTTTTGGAAGACGAACTGACTTGGAAGCATGATTGTGTAATTTGTCTACAAGAGCAATTTGTAAATCAAAGTATCAGTGTGTCATGGGATATGGCAATCCAAGTGCTTTCTCTATTGCATGGGTTTGATAGTGATTTTCATAGTTATTCTATTGGGCAGGCTAAGAAGCTTTGTAATGCTGATTTTAAAGATTTTACAAAAGAAACCGTCCCTAAACCGATATTTCCAGCAGCGGGAAATGAAGAGTTTATTGTTGGAGTCTGGCAAACGTATTTACGTCTATTTGACCAAAAGGAATATTCGAGAGACACGCTGAAAATAGTATTAGATAATTTCGTATTGAATTGGAATCACACTTAACGGCCATCAAAATGAAGGAGTATATTAGATGTATGAAGTACCAGAATGGATGATGAATAACTTTACTTCTTGGTTGTCTGAGTTCGATAATGATTCACCTTATCAGATAAGGAATTTAGAAATTAGTTTTGAAGAGGCAAAAGCTAGATATAGTAATACTCTTCGAAAAGTCTGTGATGCCAACGTAATAGAATTTGCTGATCTACTTCCAATATGTGATTTGGCTGGCCTTATTTGTAGCCGGGTTCAGAATAGTCATTATCCACCGTGTGATGTATGCCAAACTCTTTATCAAGAATACAAAAATAGAACGAATCAATGAACTTAACCCTCCCAGCACCTCAGTGTTCGGAGGGTTTATTTTTTGGCTCTGCTTTACCGCCCAATAACCAACAAGTGATTCAGTGCTTTTGCAGCTCAGCCCGTAATAAACTGTAATTCCGATTGGCGGTATTTAGTGAGATAGTCTTTAATTGGTTTTTCGTTGTTGATGGCTGCTTTGATTTAAGGCTGTAGGCCAGTATATTGGGAGGGCGCGAGTAGCCTGAGTTTAGGAGCTGCAAATTACTTAAGGGCAGTAACGTGTCCAAAGTAGCAGTTGAGCCTTTAAGTTGAGTTGGCGGTATATTTCCAAATATATTGAACCGTATATCTAAAAATTAACTTTTGCTTCAATCGAACTTATGTATGGTTAGGATAGTTTTGGTAAATAAAGTAAACGGTTCCGTAAATACATGCTTAGGCAATCGAAGAAGCTGTTGGCAAACTTATTCGTCTAGTTTAAACACCTTACAGGTAGGTAAAAATGATAAAGACAATTATACATCGAGTAGTTCTAATTGTACTTGCTCTGGCTCTAGCCGCGTGCTCTACAGAATTGAGATCGACGCGATTAGGTCAGGCGGTCGAACCAGAAATAATTCCTGGAAAAGTTTTTGCACCAAGAAAATCGAAAGCTAACGTTGGCGACGTTATGCTTAGCGCTGGAGAATATTCAAAAGAAGCTTCGATCTCTAAAATTGAAGCGTTTCGCGTCGAGCAAAAATCCATAACAACTGTAAAACACAAAATGAAAAAATTTTCATTTTCTATTCCTGCCGGTGACTATCGTTTACGAAGCAGAGGTAACGGAGGAAGTTACTATTCAGCGCCGGAGCCACAAATGTTATCTGGTTTAAATGGAACAAGCACAGGATATGGCGGTTTATTTGTACCAAATGGATCATCAAAAGCAACAGAATTTTATTGGAGCTGGAGTTTTAATGGAGGGGGTGTTTATCAAGCAAAATTGACATCACCTATTAGCGGAAGCATTGGAGAGTCAATTATTTACCTAAAAGATCAGGAAAGTTCTGGGCCACGAGCCACGTTAACGTACGCTGGTGTGGCAGCAGGTCAAATCCGTTTCGTATACAAGGAGTTTACTGCGGACGGATTGGCTCGGCCCGCTTTCACTCAAGAAGTAAGTCTAGACTACAAGCCAGGAAGTACATACGCATACAAAGATGCACAATTTATAGTTGAAAAAGCTGACTTAACACACATTAGCTTTACGTTACTTCGTCCTTTATAAGAGGCATAAATTTTCTAACAAGCAACTGTGAAAAAAGCTTCTTTCAATTGGCAACTATAACAATAAAGAGAATATTTTTGCTGAGTTGTCGCGAGCCTCCGGTTCTGGCCGATTTGCGAAATTAGACAACTTGCCATTTAAAGCGTTCGCCACAATCCTTTAGTTCATAAAAAAGCCCAGCCGTTAAAAACCAGCTGGGCTTTTTGCTATCTGCCTACTAAAAACTAATCTACTTTTTCCAAGGCCCCGCAATTACTTTAGCGCCATGCACATAAAATAATGCATCGCCGTGGAGTATGCCGCGGTCGTTGCCGCTCCAGAGTGGATATTCCTGGTTGTCACTGCTTTCGGAAATTACCGAGCCTATATGATCGAGTGATAATTTATCGCTGGCAAGGCCGTTTACTTCAAATTGGTAGAGGCTGTTGTTTACCCAGCGGCTGGAGACGAACTCTTCGCCTTTTACTTCTTCATACAAAGTCACTGGCAAGGTAATGCGCAGTTGATCGTCGCCTGCATTTAAGAAGGAGAGGGCGCGGTGGTCGTAGAGGGCTTCGCTCCAGCTGTAGGCGCTGCCAAAAACATGTTTGCTAATTTCGCTAGGCGCTGCGGGATTGCGAATGTCGTAGAGTGAAACTTTTACACCGGTGGCGAAGCCGTCGCTGTTGGTTTCATTGCCGAGGGCAAATAAATAATTGTCGCCAATCGGATGCAAATAAGTAGAGAAGCCGGGTACTTCTAATTGGCCTGCGATTTTTGGATCTAACGGATTGGCGAGATCAATTACGTAGAGCGGATCTTTGCGCTCGAAAGTCACTACATAAGCTTTGGCGCCATTAAAGCGCACACCAAAAATATCTTCGCGTGGTTTGCCAATGGTTTCCGGATGAGTTTTATTTGGTAATTGCGCAACCACTTCCAATTCGCTGCGTCCAGTGACCTTTTTCAAGATATTTAATTGATGTACTGGCTCACCGGTTTCACCGTAATTGGTGGTGACCATGCGCAATACACCTTTGTGCTCATCCATGCGGAACGATGGCGAGCCCCAACCCAATACAC
The DNA here is from genome assembly GCF_057196725.1 of Cellvibrio sp. ATLC23. Taxonomy (NCBI): domain Bacteria; kingdom Pseudomonadati; phylum Pseudomonadota; class Gammaproteobacteria; order Cellvibrionales; family Cellvibrionaceae; genus Cellvibrio; species Cellvibrio sp. ATLC23. The sequence continues at coordinate 135,081 of NZ_JBXUOS010000010.1, forward strand.
CTTCTACAGAACCCGTTGCAGAGTAATCGACACCATTAGCGTCTAGAGCAAAACGATGCACTACGCTAAAACTTTGCCAACTTTCCCAGCGGCTGTAATCGGAACCGACTAGGTAAATACTCTCAGTGGATGCGTAAACGGTTTCCACATTGCTATTCACACAGACGGATTCAATTAATTGTTGCGAGCTTAAATTAATGGCGGTGATATTAATCAAGCTTAAGTGACCGTCAGTCTTTTTGGTGCTCGCGGGAATCATGCAACCATTGGCACTGTTAAGCGCTTGCGGACTGCCGCCGTTGATGGAATATTCCGGCAATAATTTTTCAACTTGGGTAGTGGCGATTAATTTTTCGTTGGCGATTTTTGCATCTTTCGTTTCGGCGGCGTAATCCAGCGTGGGAATACTGGGCACAAAACTGCTGATGACATACAGCGTGTTGCCAATTTTACGGGTGCTAAGTAAATCGCCATCAATCGCAAGCGACCAGGTTTTTGCTGGCGTTGCGGGAGTGCGCACATCGAACAAAGTTATTTCAATGCCGTTGTCCATTTGATAGGGCCAGATCATAGCGCTGCGCGCTGCATCGGCTTCGTCAACCATCAAGGGTTTACCATCGCTGCTAACATCGGTAACGACTTTTTCATTGAAGGCGATAAAATCCCAGGAGCGACGAATGGTGGCTACACCAGTAGTACCTTGCGCGCTATCAACTAAATACATTTCCGACACACCGCCCCAATGTGTTGTATCGAGCGGTGTATTGCTGACTTCGCTAACACTGGCGTTGGCTGGATTGGTAGCGAGAATCTTTAAGCTGGCGGTTGCACCTGTGTCGGTATATTCAGCGGGTGTGGCGAGATAAATATAACGGCCGTCATACTTTACGCTGTCGGCTTCATCGACATTGGCGACTTGAACATTGGTTCCTGAAAACGTGTTGCCGGAAAAATCCCCGCCGCTTTTGCTATCACTCGCATTAGTGACCGCAGTTTCGCGAATCATCATGCCGTAACTTTGATTTTGCGCCAGCGACACACGCAGACCGTTTTTCACCAGCTCCGACAACTCACTGGCCGATGCCTGACGCAATGGGCCGGGTTCGAGCTTGCTGGCAGAGAGCGCGGAATAATCAGTATTGATTTCTGGTTTGGGGTCGACCCCTGCCTGATTGGAACTGCCGCCGCCGCAGGCAGCCAGCGGAAGACTGAGCAAAGCGATTTTGACCAAAGGTTTCATACAGCAACTCCTTAACAGTAAATTTATGATTTTTGTGGTGAGCCTAAGCTTGCTGGTATCCTAAGTCGGCTTGTAGAGGGAATCTGTAATGGATGTGAACGAATATGTAATAAATTGTAATAGGCCAGTTTCCGTCATCCAGGTCTACAATTCATTACAGCACTCACCACTAAAGTGATTTATAAATAACATTGTGTTTATTAACCTATTCAATACATACCTATGACCTTGTTCCAATACCCGTTTCGCACACTTGCTGCCGCACTTGTCTCTGCCCTATTTGTTGGCAGTGCGCTCGCCTGTGAGCCGGAGGCGGACGACTGTGTTGAAATCGGTAAATGGGAATTAAGCCTGGGTATTGGCGCCGGGGTGCGTACCAATCCGCTGGAAGCCACGCCGGATATTCCGCTGGTGTTAATTCCGCAAGTGAACTACAACGGCGAACGTTTTTTTATCCAGAATCTGGATTTCGGTTTTATCCTCTGGGAAAACGACACGCAACAATTCAATTTGTTTGCCACACCCAGCTACGATCAGGTGTTTTTTCATCGCTGGAATCCGAGCAATTTTTTTATCGATTCAAACGGCTTTGCCACCGCGGGCAGAGGTGGTGAGGATGAAGATCTCCCGCTGATTAATACCGGTGGCGATAAAGAATTGATCGCGCCAGGTTTTAAAGATGTGCAAGCGCGCAAGTTGCGCAATCGCCGCATGGCGGGGTTAGCGGGTTTTGAATACAGCCTGACCACTGCGCTGGCGGATGTGCAATTGCAATACGTGACGGATTTTACCGGCATTCACGACGGCGATGAGGTGCGCCTCGCGCTCGCTAAACATTGGGCGAGTGGGCGCCATAATGTTTCCACTTCCGTCGGCGTGGTTTGGCAGAGCAGTGAAGTCGTCAATTATTACTACGGTGTCACCGAGCCCGAAGCCGATCTGCGCGGCACCTACAGTGCAGATGCAGCCCTTTCGCCGGTTGCGCGTTTGGATTGGAATTATCAACTGACCGAACGCTGGGATTTGCGTTTCTTGGCCAACTATCGCCAGTTACCCGATGAAATCTCAGCAAGTCCACTAATAAATGACAATAAAGTGATCACTGTTTTCATTGGGGGGGTGTACCATTTTTGATGGGAACCTGCTGAGCGCACGCGCATTAACATCGTTTGCGGCGTTTCTATTTCTTGCAGCATGGCTGCCGGGAAGCTATGCGTTCGCCGATGATTTATCAAACGCGAGTTCGTCCGCTTTGCCGCTGATTCAGTTTTCCATTAAGCCGCGCCTGTGTGTATTAAATGCGGGCGAAGAAGTGTGCCGCGATGAGTTGGAAGTAAAATGGTTAGCGGCGCAGGCGCGCTCGCTGTGTTTATATCAAACCGATAAACCCGAACCACTGCGTTGTTGGGAAAATGCGATTGAAGGTGAATATCAATTTGAACTGACGGCGAGTGTGAGTACCGATTTCCAACTGCGTGAATTAGACAGCGATACCTCGTTGAGCGACCAGCGCTTTCAAGTGGTGTACAACGAAAAAAAATACCGCAAAGCGCGGCGCAATCCTTGGAGTTTTTTTTAATCTTCTGATGGGATCTTTACAGAGAAATTTCTATGTCGCAGAACAATTTGATTTTATTAGTTGAGGATGATCGCCGCTTGGCGCAGCTGGTAAAAGATTTTCTAGAGAGCAACGATTTTCACGTTGCTATCGAAGAAAACGGCAATCGGGTTATTCGCCAGGTGCAAAATTTAAATCCGGCATTGATTGTGCTCGACTTGATGTTGCCCGGTAAAGATGGCCTCACATTGTGCAAAGAATTGCGCCCGCAATTTAAAGGCCCGATCTTAATGCTCACTGCGCGCGATTCGGATTTGGATCAGGTATTGGGCTTGGAATACGGCGCCGATGATTATGTGATTAAACCCGCCGAACCGCGCGTATTGCTGGCACGTGTTCGCGCGCTCATGCGCCGCTATTACCAGAATGATCCGCGCGAGCAAGAGGCGCTGGAGTTTGGTGAATTGTGTATTCAACCGACCGCGCGCAAAGTCTCTCTCGGTGGCGTAGAAGTGGTCTTATCCAGCCATGAATATGATTTGTTATTGGCACTGGCGGCACAGGCCGGGCAAATTCTCAGCCGCGAATTTTTGTTTAACCATATCTACAACCGCGAATACGATGGTTTGGATCGCACTATTGATGTACGCATCTCCCAGTTGCGCAAAAAATTAAATGATAATCCCGATAACCCCACGCGGATCAAAACGATCTGGGGTAAGGGTTATTTGTTTATTGCCGATGCCTGGAAATAATCGTGGACGTTTAACCCAACCATGAATCGCGCTTTCATCACGCTGTATTTTTTTATCGTCGCCTCAGTGGTGCTCATCGGCTGGGGCTTGAATCAGTTTTGGGAATCAGTCGCGCCGGAGCAAGAGCCAACGGCGGAAACTCAGGCACTGTTTCAATTGATCGAGCAAAACTTACTGGCGCAACAACCGCACCCAATTGCCAGTTATAGCCAATCAGCACAGCAACTCAGCCAGCAATTACATCTCTCACTCGAATTATTACCACTCGATGATTTGGCACAATCAGCTGCCATGCAGGATTTGCGCGCGGGCAAAATTCTGGCAGCGCGCAGTAATGGCGATATTATTTGGTACAAACGCCTCGCGCAAACTGATCAAGTAGTAATGCTCAATATTCCGTTGAGTGATGACAGTGAATCGCCGTTTTATCGCTTGTTATTGATTGTGTTTTACCTCGCGATTGCGCTGGCAATTTATTTGTGGGTCTGGCCGCTCTCGCGCGACAGTAAAAAACTGGAACGCCAAACCCGCACTCTCGGAAAAGATGGTGTACCGGAAACACTCAAAATCTCTCCTACGTCCACACTCTATCCACTCGCGCAAGCGTTTAATCATATGGCGCAGCGCTTGCGCGAATTAATTGCTTCACATCGCGAAATGACCAATGCGGTTTCACACGAATTGCGCACGCCTTTGGCGCGGATGAAATTTGCCTTGGCGATGATTGAAGAGGAAAAACTTAACGAAAAAGATCGCCGCCAGCTGCGTAGCTTGGAGCAAGATATTGCCGAGATGGAATCGCTGATTAGCGCACTCTTGGCCTATGCCGGATTCGAGCAAAAAACCCAGCAGCTCAAACAAACGAGCGGTTTTATGCGCGATCTAGTAGATGAATTACAAGTGCGTTTTGCGCGGCAGGGTTCACTGCTGCACCAACGCAACTTGCAGCTAGAAGTGTTGGATACCACGCATAACGCCGAATTTATCTGCGAGTGGAAACTAATTGAAACCGTACTGCAAAATTTTATTGGCAACGCGGCGCGCTATGCCAAAACCCGCATCCGTATCGAGCTGATGCAAACCGCCAGCGAATACATGATTGCGGTGGAAGATGATGGCGCCGGAATTCCCGCCGATAAACGCGAGCGAGTATTTGAATCGTTTGTGCGCCTCTATCACGAAGAACAAAGCGAACAAACCACTGGCTCCGCCACCGGCGGTTTTGGTTTAGGCCTCGCGATTGTCAAACGCATCATGCAGTGGCACGGCGGCAGCGCCCAGTTTGTCGAACCGGAAACATTAGGCGGCGCAAGGGCGCTGATTCGCTGGCCGAAAACTCCTGGCTAATCCCTGTTTCTTTTTTGCTTGCCAAATTGATTAGCCTCCTTCAATGTTTAGGTGTTGCAACATTTTTGGAGGTGGCTATGAATAGAACAGTTTTATCTAGTAGAGAGTTCAATAAAAATATAGGCAAGGCCAAAAAATCTGCTTTACAGGGGCCAGTGTTTATTACTGATTATGGCAAAATTTCTTATGTGCTTCTGGCGATTGATGATTATCGTAATATCAATGGTCTACAAACTAATATTGCAGATCTATTGGCTATGCGCGAGTTTGAGGATATTGAATTCCAGCCATCCAAGTTAAATCTAATGTTACAAAGTATGTAATTCCAAAGTTGAACTTTGAAATTACATAGACTTTAAGATTAAAAAATACATTTTTCGTTTATCCATCAACTGATTGTTTGGTGATTCCAATCGAAAGCGAAAAAATTACATTGGTACTGTTACCCGGTCTTAATGGAACGGCGGGGTTGTTTGATCCTTTGCTTTCAGTTGCCACCAAAGAATATGAGTTAATGGTAATTAGCTACCCGACACATAAGGTGAAATCTTACGAAGAATTAACTAAGTATGTTTCGGAGGAAATTGCTTCGATTAATGGGCGATATATTCTTGTAGGAGAGTCTTTTTCCGGGCCTATTGTCATAGCTTTATCTGCTAGAAATATAACCGGTTTGATTGGGACTGTATTGGTGGCCACCTTTGTAACCGCACCTTATTTAACAGTCGCTAAATACTTGCCCTGGACACTGATATTCAAATTAGCGCGAATGGTGTATTGGGCGTCAAGCAAATTAAGTAATACAAAAAATAAAAGCCTTTTTAACGCGGTCTGTATTGAATTACAAAATGTAAAACCGCAGGTTTTGGCTGCAAGAATCAGAGCTGCGCTTACTGTTGATGTGCGCAACCAATTACAGCAAAACAAAGTGTCTATGGTTTATTTCAGGGCGCGGTATGACGTCGTTGTGCCCATCTGGAATTTGAAAAAAATCCTCAACATCAAGCCAGATATGCCTATTATTACTTTCAATACCAACCATTTTTTACTGCAATCTTCTCCGCAGACGGCTTGGGAGGCGATTGATAAATTTGTTAAAAATCAAAGTCTTGTAACAAAATAGATTAATTTTGTTGGGTGTTGGCTACCAAAAGTAACAAATTAACCTAATCAAGTGATTAGGGTAGAAATTATCGTATTAATCGGTGTACTATCTTTTTCTCGCCTAATGGCGAACATATAAAAACAAGCAAGAAGCACTTAAAAGTGCTCGCTTAATCAAGGTGTTTTCTGCGTTACACGGTTTTCCTATCTGCAATAGGTTTTATCTCGGTCAAGGCCAAAATCGCCACTGATTTTGGTGGTGGTTCTACGCGTCCTCTAGTCAGGACTTAGCGAGGAAGCCAACGAGATAATGACTACAACAAGTAATAAAATTCATTTCTTAGCATTACCGATACCACCGCACTGCTGCGTTTTTATCGCGCTATTGCGTGTGTGTTTGGTTATTTCTCTCGTTCAAGCCTTCTCCGATTACATCACTCAAATATGGCCTCGCCATATTTTGGCAATTCACATTAGCGCAACGTGCCGCCTAAATTTCTACTGCAGCTCAGCCGCAGTATCGAAACTATTCACAATAAATCTAAGTAGCAAAAGAGGGGAAATCCATGCATAAGAAACGTTTGTTATCGCTGTGTATTGCACTAGCGGCCGCGGGTCATTTACATGCACAAACTACGGCTTCATCCACACAAGAAATCATAGAGGAAGTTGAAGTAACCGGCGTGCGTAGTGCGGAACTCAATGCACGCGAAGAAGAGCGCTCCAAAAACATTTTTAGCTCGGTGATCTCGCAAGATGATGCGGGCAAATTTGCCGATCAAAACGTAGCGGAATCATTGCAGCGCTTGCCGGGGATTACCCTGCAAAAAACCGAAGGTGAAGGTCAGTTTGTAACAGTGCGCGGTCTCGGCCCGGGTTTTGTCAGCGTGAATATGAACGGCAATGAATTGGCCTCTTCGAGTTCTGATACACGTGCATTTGCATTGGATGCGGTTCCTGCGGATTTGCTCAGTTCAATTGAAGTATTTAAATCGCTTACGCCGGATATGGATTTAAATTCTATCGGCGGTACCGTCAACGTAAAAACCGTGAATGCGTTTGATCGCAAAAAAGATACGCTGCGTGTGAGCGGGCAAGTTGCGGAACAACTTTACAATGGTGATGCTTCACCCAAAGTGTCGGTTCAAGGGACTAATCTTTTTGCCGATAACACTATAGGTTTTGGTTACTCACTCTCTTATGAAAAGCGCGGCACCGATGGCTATTTGAATGTGCATCACGCAGAACAAGACCCAACTTATCGCCAACAAAATCATAAAGGTTTGAGTGGTCCTACCGGCGAGCGTCTATTAACACCTTGGCAATTTGAAGCGAAAGAAGAGCAGGCCGATAGAACCCGTATTGCTGGCTCGTTTGATTTAGGTTGGCGCCCGGATGACAACAGTGAATATTATTTGCGTTACAGCCGCACCTCGCTCGAGGATATGGATATAGCACTGCGCGAATATTATCGTTTTGATACAGCGCTGACCGCAGATCAAGAAGTGCCTTACATCGATGTTGCCTCATCGACCTTTGGTGTAACCGATGCTGAATTGCAGCAGCAATTTTTTATCCAAAAAGGTAAAGCCAGTACCGATGCGTTTGATCTCGGCGGAAAAAATACCTTTGCCGGTGAGGCGTGGGAACTTGATTACAGCTTGTCTCACTCTGTAGGCGAATACTCCAAACCGGATGGGCGCCGGGTGCAATTCCGCATTCAGGATTTGCCCATGCTTGGCCGTGCTGGAGAAGATTATATTGCCGCGCAAATTATTTCTCCGGCCGATATGGCACAGCTTGCTGGTACTACTACCGCCAACTTGGTAAATACCGGCGGTTACTTCTTGATGGATAAAACCCAGCGTAAACAAGGCGGCATGACCTACGATAATATTTTTATCGAAGACAGTTTCCGCACCGATACTCTCGATCAACTTAGCGCGAATTTAAAACGCAATTTTGAAGGTGGAAAACTCAATTACATCAAAACCGGTTTTGTACTCAAAGAGCGTGAGCGCGACCGCAATAAAGACCGCTGGAGTATTGTGCCGGGCAATTACCCCAATGCTTGTGAAGGCGATGCAACCTGTGAAGATTTGCGCAATTCGTCGCTGGCGGATTTTGAAACTTTCACCCCGAACCACCCGGATATTCAATACGATTTTATTACTCGCAGTGAAACCGAGCGTCTGCTTGCAGCGACTGCCCGTATTGCGAAATATACCGACCCAAATCTGACCGGGCAGGAGAGCCGCAAAGAAGATTATTTTCTGACGGAAGATTCGCAAGCGGTGTATTTAATGGCGGAATTCCAAACCAGCGAAAAATCGACCTTGATTGCCGGTGCACGCTATGAACAAACCGATTTTAGTTCCGATGGTTATCTCGCGATTCGCAATGACCGTTTTGTAGAGTTTGATAATGCGGCCAACTCCAATTTGGATATCGCAATTCCTTTGGCCGATACCAAAAACTCTTACGATGATTTATTTCCCAGCATTCACTATCGCTACGATTTGGCCGAAGACACCCTGGTGCGCGCATCTGTGTGGACCAGTTTTACCCGTCCGTCGTTTGATCAGGCGCGCGCCTTTGGTGAAGTTGAAGGGCGTGTGGTGCTGTGTAATCCGGATACCAATGTGTGTAACGACAATCCACCGGCAAATGGCGGCGTGATTAACGGTCAGCAACAAATTACTACCTCTGGCGGCACGCTCTTCAATCTTGCCAGTGGTAATACATTGAGTATTGGTAATCCTAATTTGGAGCCTATGACGGCAACCAATTTTGATACGTCTATCTCCTGGTATGGCGATAACGGCGATTACTGGCAAGTCGCGGCTTTTTATAAAGACATAGATAATTTTATTGTCGATGTACGCGGTGCTTCGCTCAGTGCTGCGCAATTACCGCTTGAATTACCCTTTGATCAACTGACGCAATTTAATGTGCCCAACAACTTGGTAATTGACCGGGTTAATTTTGCCACCAACGGTGAATCGGCACAGGTGTATGGTGTGGAGTTGTCCTACTCCAAATATTTTGACTCAGGTTTTTTTGTGCAAACAAATATGACCCTGATGAACAGCGATGCAAAAGTCGGCGATACATTGCGTGTGGGCAGCATCAATTTACCCGATCAAGCCGATGAAACTATCAACCTTACTTTGGGTTGGGAGCGAGACGGTTTAAGCGCGCGTTTGATTGGCAACTACCGTGGCGAAGTGTTGAAGCGTGTCGGTTCCTGTAATGCGGATGCCGCTGCTGCAGACGCCGCAGCCGGTTATGCCGAAAACTGCCGAACCTGGGGCGATGTATTTCAATCGGCCAGCCCGTCGCTGGACTTCAAAGCAACTTATCAAGTTAATAAAGCGCTGCAGTTCAGTTTGGATATGACCAACTTGACAGATGAAGTGGATAGCTTTTATTTCCGTGGCAATGAAAGTTCCGGCGGCAAGATGTTGTTTACCTCAGAAGATTATGGCCGCACCTATTTAGTCGGCGTCAGTTACAAATTTATGTAACGCAAAGGTAAATAACCAGGCATTGCCTTCCAGAATTGATTGAGGATTTACACCATGAAAAAAATAATGTTATTAAGCGCAGTTTGTTTAAGCGCAGGTTTGGTTGCTTGCGGTGGCGGCGACCCGAAAAGTGCATCATCCAAGCCAGACAGTTTACTGCCCGAGGGCTATGTACCACCTTCATCGGCCAGCAGTTCATCGTCATCGACTTCAGCGATTGTGAATCAAACAATCCCGTATCATGAAAATTTTGATGCGGCGAATAATACCCGTCGGTTTTTTTCGGCCAATTACAAAGCCTTGAATAGCGATGCGACTCTGCCGTTTTATTTTGCGACGGGGGGATTTTTGGATGAGTTGGGTAACCCATCGCCTACGGCTACTTCCTGGATTACCGCCGATGCCAATCGCAAATTACGTATTGGTAACGGTCGTTTGAGTTTGGGTCAAACCAAGTTGGAGGTGAACACCACTACGGCGGATACCAGCATTCCTACCTGGGGTGAGTTTGATTTGAGTAAGGCTTACACCGTTTCGTTTTGTGTGGTGGAAGTGAGCTCGCCCAGTTCCAGTAATTTTGAAATCTACGTGGATAACAATACTACGGGTGGGAACAACTCCATCTATGGTGCGGGCAATGCCTCGCGCATTCTGCAGGTTGCAACCCATACATTGGTGCCGGGCGTACGCAAAAGTGTAACTGTGCCTGCGGCGGGAGCTGCTTTAATCGGTAGTAAAACTTCCTTCTTCCAATTTCGCGTCTCCAGCGGTGGTTACGCGGTTATTGATGATTTGGTGGTGGAATACGCCGATCAGCCGCACAACTTCAATTTACCCGCCTGTATGGCAGAAACTACCATTGCACCCGCACCGGAAGTGGCACCAGCAACACCCGATGCACCTACTGTATTGGCTGGCGATGCACAAATTACCGTGACCTGGCCGAGTGTGGGCTTGGATGTAACCTATGAGCTGCTCTACAACACTATCGACTCCACCAATGGGGCCACCGCGTTTTCAGGTAATCCGCTCACCGGTACTAGCGCGACTATCGAGCAATTGACCAACGGCCAGCCGTATTACATTTTCTTGCGTGCTAAAAATGTGATTGGCACTAGCGAATACAGCGCCAGTGCCACTGCCACTCCGGCCGCGCCGACCGGCGTAGATGGCGATTACACCTGGGGTTTTAACCCGGAAGCCTACAAAGCTGTTGATGGCCTGTTCAGTTCGGCCTATTCCGATTCGGGCAACAACAATATTGCCACTTCTGAGCTGGAGCGCAGTGTGGATGGTGTGTTGGTCTTCCTCAACAACGGCACCGCCTTGCGCTTCCGTGGCAATGACAACAAGTGGAATTACAACGGCCACTCTTGGTCCGACGGCAGCAGCACCTTGACCCCTGAGGTGAGTGCACAAGCACCAGGTTTGCGCGCCTATGTTGGCTTCCCGGTTGACAGTGGTCGTGCGGTAACGCTGGAAGTGGATTTCACCCAAACTGGTAGTTCGGTTAATGGCAAAATTGTGTTGATCGGCAGTGACAACACCGTCTTGGCGAGCAAAGCCGCACCCGCTAGCAGCAGCGACACCATCAGCATCAGCTTGCCGGTCGGGCACAAGTTGAGCCATATCAAGGTGATCTATTCCCGTGAAGGCGATAGCTCCGGCGGGGTGAATATAGGCCCAGTGAGAAAAATCTACGCCCCTGCGACCGGCTTACTCAGCGAAACCTTTGATCTGGCCGATGCCGCCAACTTCTTCACTATTGCCTACAAAACCATGCCAGATGATACAAGCTTGCCATTTTATGTTGCGACTTCAGGCGGCACTCGTATCACCTTTGCCGATGGCGCGTTGAGTATGACCAATGCGCGGTTTACGTTTGGTGATAAAGGCGGGGAAACTGCAGCAGAGGTTCAGCCGAATGGCGTGTTGGATTTGTCCAAACCCTATCGTTTGAGCTTTACCGTCACAGCGGCGGCAGGAAGCGGTAATTTCCAAGTTTATGTGGATAACAATACCACCAGCGCGGGCAAATCTATCCACGCGGCGATTAGCAGCACCGCATCGCGTTTGCTGCAAACCGCGGCAGATTCGATCACCACTTTCCCCCATGAAGTGGTGATTGAGTCGGATGTGGGCACTGCTACCTCCTTTTTCCAGATCCGGGCGGATAGTAGTGTGACCAATCTGACTATCGATAACCTCAAACTCGAATATCAATAAACGGTTTGTGGCTTAACAAGCTCGCCCGGCTAGTAATAGCCGGGCGAGCTTGTTTTAAGCGGTGCTAAAAAGGCTGAGGTTATCGTGCGTCTGAATGATTAATCATACTTGTGGCTAGCATTTGCTCAATCCTTGGGTATAGAATGCGAAAGCCTTCCCAGAAAGGCAAAAAGAGGCGCCATTTACCTTTCTCTCGCATGCACTAATAAGTTTAAGCACCGCATGCTGATTGGTTGGCACACTCATAATAAGAGGCTCAGCCTCAATCCCTCGGCAAAGTGTATTCCTCAAGGTAATTGACTCAATTCATCCTCTCGCGGGATGGGTTCGATGTGTGTTGTTGATTCATAACGTTTTTTTACAGCCATGAGCTGTGGCCGGTAGCGGATAAATCTGCACTGGACCTAATAAGAAAGTAACGGTTGGCAGTGTGTTTTCACTAAATGGTTGATACCAGAGGCTATCGTCAGCGTTCTGGCGGTAGTTCTTTGTCTGAATTTGGCGCAACCAAATCCAAGAATAACTACAACTAGTGAGAGCATCATGAAAAGCCATGTATTAATCGTTGTTTTACTTTCTGCTTTGCTCAGTGCGTGCGGCGGCGATTCCAAGAAAGGGAACTCGCCCGGTAGCTCAACTCCCGTTGGCACGCAGAAATCCAGCAGCCTGACGGCGCTTAGTTCGACTCCGGTGACCAGTAGTTTGGCGAACTCATCCCAAGCCAGCATGCAGGTTGGGGTGTTTGTGGATGCCTTTGTTGCAGGCATTGGCTATCGCACCCAAACCCAAAGTGGCGTGACTAACGAACGCGGCGAGTTTAATTATTTGCCCGGTGAAACCGTGACCTTTTTTATCGGCGATCTAGTCTTCCCGCCGATTCCCGCCAGAGGCCTGGTGACGCCGCTGGATATGGCGCAATCTTTGGATCCCGCCTCGCCGATGGTATTGAACATCGCGCGTTTACTGCAGTCGCTGGACAGCGATGGCAACCCAAGCAACGGTATTACCATTAGCCCTGCCGCAGCCCAAGCCGCGGTGGCGGTAGATTTTAACTTAAGCCCGGCGCAGTTCGCGGCTTTGCCTGCGGTGACCAATTTGGTCGCCAATTCCGGTTCAGTGACTAAAACCCTGGTGTCTGAACAGCAGGCGCTTGCGCATCTGCTGGATAGTTTTGAACTGGCCGGTGTGCCTGTGCAAAGCTCCAGCTCTAGCCAGAGTTCAGGCATTAATTCCCAGCCAGGCTCCAGTGCACCCGCGAGTGCTGGCGCTTCTAGTCAAAGCAGTTTGGTCGCTGGGCCGGTTCCCTCTTCCAGCAGTGTTACCAGCCTGGTCTCTTCAGTGGAGTCATCCATTCAGGCATCGGTGCAATCGAGTGCGGTTGCTCCTGCATCGTCAACACCGGCGTTTAGTTCAACGGCTTCAAGTACTCCGGTTTCAAGCACTCCGGCCTCATCGGTGGCGGCAAGTCTAATCTCCAGCAGTGCCAGTTCATCAGTGATCACTGCCGCGCCTAACTTCAATACCGTTTACGGTTTTGCCTCGCTCAACGGCGGTACTACCGGTGGTAGTGGTGCAGGTATGGTGGAAGTGGCGGTGTGTAATGGCGCTGACTTAACCGCTGCCCTGACTAACCCGACCTATGCCGATAAACCCCTGACCATCTATGTGGATGGCGTAATTACCTGGCACAACTCAGGCAATAAAGACATCAAACTCAATCGTCCTAATGTGTCGATCATTGGCCGCGGGGCGGATGCGGAATTCTGGGGTACTGGCATTCATATCACCGCCAGCAATGTGATTATCCGCAATCTGAAAATGTACAAAGTGCCGCAAAGCCGCGGGCAGGGCGACATCATCACCATCGATGGCCGCAACGGCCCGGTGCGCAATGTGTGGATTGACCACAACGAGCTGTATAACGATCTGAATGTGACGGTACCGGCGAGCATTACTGATCCAACCGCTCAGGCCGACTACAAAAAAGACTATTACGATGAGTTGGTCAGTGGCCGCAGCGATGTGGCGGATGTCACTATTTCTTACAACTACTTGCACGACAGCTGGAAAACCTCGCTCTGGGGCTCATCGGACGAAGATAACTTTGACCGCCGTATCACCTGGCACCATAACCATTGGTATCACGTGAACTCGCGCCTGCCGCTGTTTCGTTTCGGCAAAGGTCATATCTACAACAACTACTATCAAAACGTGGATACCTCGGCGATCAACTCGCGTATGGGGGCGATTATCCGCGTTGAGCGCAACGTATTTGAAAACACCAAAAACCCGGTGATGTCGCAAGACAGTATTGCCCTTGGCTACTGGGAGTTGATAGAAAACCAGTTGCGCGGAGTGACCACTTGGGTGCCCAAAGCGGGCGAGACCAATGCCATCGCCGATGAGTTTTTGGCCGATCATACCTCTACCGGCACGTTGACCCTGCCCCAGGGCTACCTCTATGCGCCCAGCCTGATTCCAGTGGAAGATGTACCTGCCCATGTGCAGCAGTACGCGGGCAGAGGCGTATTGGATACAGGTGTGCCAACCCTGGCCTGTACTCGCCCCGAGTGGGATATAGAGCCGCCGCCGCCATCGACTAACGAGCCGGAAACAGCAAATCCGTCCTCGGTTAGTTGGAACCTATTTAACGGAAATGTCAGCCCATTCGATGCCAATGCCATCACTTTAGCGGATGGTATCACCCAAGTGCCGTTTGTGATTCAAGGCAGTGCAAGCGATTTCACTCCCACCGGTGCTGGTGCTGGTGCTGTGCTGTTCGACTCGACCTCTTTGGGTACCAAAAACAACCGCGCGCGGATTAGTAATACCGGGCGCAACGATGGCGTTTACCCCAAATACTTCACCCTGATTGCGGGCATCAAAGGCTTCAATCCGCCCGCCAATGCGCGGGTATTGGAGTTGGAAACTGCTTTTGGTGGCACTGCCGATACCACAGCCAGCCGCTTGAAAGTGGTGCTGCGCGCCGATGGTGCGAGCAACTTTGGCGTCCAGTTTGAGGGGGCACCATCGCCGAATACCGCCTATGGTTTGGCGATGGATGAGTACCGCGTGTACCACTTCACCGTAGCGCTCTCCAGCCCGACGACCGGCTGGGCGCGCGCCTATTTGGATGGTTCCAACACGCCAGTGTTGAACCAGGAAGAGGTGCAGTTTGCATCGACTACCGCGACTAACAACTATCTGCAAATTGGCGATGGCGGCAGCAACAGCTACAAAGCCCTGATCGATTGGATGGTCTGGACCGATGCCGGTGCCTATACCCCGGCGCAATTGGCTGGTTTGTTGCCCGCCAATATCGGCTGTGTAAAAGGTTATGGCCCGTCGGAAAACCTGCTCGACTGCGATTTCAGCGCAGTGGGTGGTACCAGCTCGTCTTCGGCGGCCAATTCATCGGCTGTCAGTACTAGCTTGGCAGTGGGTTCTTCTGCCAGCGCTTCATCGACCGAGGTTGTGGTAGGCAGTTCATCCAGTGCGACCACATCGTCCGCCGCTGCAACCTCGTCCAGCGCCGCCAGTGTTGCCGCGGCGTTTGCCTGCAGCTCTGAGCCGGGTCTGTATTTCTGCGATGATTTTGCAGCGGGTTCCAGCAACTGGGATTTACTGCCAGCGGGCACCGCCGCCAACGGGGCGTTTGATTTGTTCAATGACGCGGGCGACAACAATGTGTTGCGCTACACCGCCGCCGCCAGCAGTGGCGCCGGTGGGCTAGTGGCGCTGATCAAGCCGGAGGCGTTTGCCGGTGTCACCTCGGCGGACTACTACGTAGAAGCGCGTATTCGCCCGCGCTTGAATTCCAGCGGCACGGCGCAGCGCAGTATTTATGTGATGGCGCGCTACCAGGATGTAAACAACTGGTACGGCATGGGCATGATCGCCCACGAAACCAACCAGCCACGGGTAGAAATTGTGGAGCGCAATTCGACCGGTAGCCCAGCGAGTACCGGCGCTATGCGCTACAACACCGCCATTACCCTGGGCACCGCTGGTGGCACCAATGGCGAGTGGTACAAGCTGCGTCTGGAAATGATCGGTACGGAAATGAAGCTGTACCTGAACGATTTGGCGGTGGCAAGTTTCAGCGATAGCAGCCTGACCGAGCGCGGTTTGATTGGTATTTTCACCAGCAACCGCTCCTTTGAAATCGACGACATCAAAGTCGGCAACGCTAACGACAAGCCGCCGGTGCCATCACAATTGACTATTTCGCCCAGCGCTAACTACAACGCGGAAGTGGGTGACGCCGCGCGCGTGATTACCGTGAGCGCCAAAAATACCCAAAACGCCGACGACACTTTTATCGTGGAATCGAGCAATCCCTCCGTGGTCAGTGTCAGCACCAATGGCTATGACGTGAGTTTGAACCCGGTGGGTGAGGGCAGTGCCACTATCACCTTTACCAGCGGTTCCGACCCCAGCCTGACCCGCAGCCTCACGGCGACTATTGCGCCGCAGTTTGTGATGCCCACGGCGACTTACAACCTGAGTGGTCTGGTGACTCCGGCTACCAGCGAAGCCAATGTTTATGCCGATACCAACCTGAGCCTGACCTTTGACTCGCCGCCCTCGTTGGGCACGGCGGGTGCGATTCGTATCTTCAAAAGCAGCGATGACACAGTGGTGGACACCATCAAACTGGTCGATCACAAAGACACTATCGGTTTCGGCACCTACCGCACGCTCAATACTCGCCCGATCAGTATCTCGGGTAATACAGTGTCCATCGCCCTGCAGAGCAAAAAGTTGGAGTACAACACCAGCTACTATGTGGCGATTAGCGGCTCGGCCTTTACCGGCGCGACTCTGGCGACCTTGCCGTTTGAGGGGATTGGCAAAAACGCTGGCTGGAGCTTTACCACCAAAGCGGCACCGGCCAGCAATCTGACCAGTATTACTGTGGATGATACTGGCAGCTCGGCAGACTTCCGCACCCTGCAAGGCGCGCTCAACTATGTGATGCAGAACCTGAGCAAAACCGAGGCGGCAACCATCACGGTCAACAACGGCACCTATAACGAGCTGTTGTACCTGCGCAATAAAGACAACCTGACCATTGTGGGCGAGAGCCGCGCGGGCACACTGATCCAGTACCAAAACTCGGAAGCATTAAATCCGGGCTCTTCTGGTCGCCCGGTATTTTTGGTCGAGCTGGCTGATTTGCTGACGCTGGAAAATCTGACCCTGAAAAACACCACCATCAAAACCGCCAGCGGTGGACAGGCCGAGGCAATTTATTTCAATTCAACTGGCCGTTTGGTCGCCAAAAACGCCAACTTTATCAGCGAGCAGGACACCCTTCAGCTGAAAGGTTACAGCTGGTTCTACCGCAGCCTAGTCGCGGGGAATGTAGATTTCATCTGGGGCAATAACAATGTCTCCCTGTTTGAAGAGAGTGAAATCCGTTCGCTGGGCGACAGCAGCAACGCCACTAACGGCGGCTATGTGGTACAGGCGCGCACTCTCACAGCGGCAGATAAAGGTTTTGTCTTCCTCAACTCCAACCTGACCCAGGGTCCAGGCCCGACCGGCAACACCATCCCGGCCGGTGCCACTTATCTGGCGCGCAGCCCCGGTGGCACCAGCACCTGGGACAATGTGGTGTTTATCAATAGCCGCATGGATACCCATATCAACGCCGCCGGTTGGGCCGGTGCGGGCGTAAATGGCCAGCCAGCACCTAATCCAGGTACCGCGACCGCAACTACTGGCTGGCGTGAATTTGCCACCATGAATGCCAATGGTGACAGCATCAGTTTGGCCAGCCGCGTGGGTGGTTATGAATTGTCGCTGGGTGAGGTTGCCAGTGAATACTGCAACCGCGCGCAAATCTTTGCCGCCTATAACTCCAGTGCTGGTTGGAACCCGCTGCCGGAAGATTCGACTGACTGTGCCAACTATGGCGTCAGCAGCTCGTCCAGTGCGGCCAGCTCAACGGGAGAGAGTTCGAGCGAATCATCCACTAGCAGTTCTGCGGCTTCCAGCGCCAGTTCGGATGCGTCTAGTGAATCAAGCGCAGCGCTGAGTTCAGTACCGGAAGGCGAGGGCTCATCCAGCTCCTCGTCGTCCAGCAGTTCGGCCGCACCAGCCTGGACCGCGGCGGCATTGGATTTGTTCGGTACCTCAACGTCCTTGCCCGAGGGTGTGGTGAATAGCCAGAGTGCCAGCGCCCTGACCCTGACGGCGAAAGGCGGCAGTGTGAACACCAGCAACCGCAAATTCTTTTTTGCGCACCAGTCAGTGACCGGTGATTTTGTCTTCACCGCGCGCTTGGCGTCTGTCGCTGTTGCCAATGCTGGGGCTTTCACTGTGGCTAATAACAACCAGTTTCGCTATGGCCTGTTAGTGACTGAGTCTATTGCACCGGCGGCGAGCTATCCGGCCTTGGGGCGTTTTGCTGAATTGGGCTTCTATACATTGAGCACAACGCCAACTTATCAGGCATCGCGCGCGTTCAAATTGGATATGGGTGGCGCAACTACCCAATCGCGCAGCAATGGCACTTGGGCCGTGGGCGACTACCTGCGCATTACCCGCACCGGCAACAGTTTCCAACTGGCTACTTCTAGCGATGGCGTGAACTACACCGTCGCTAATACCAGCGCCTTTGCCGATGCCAATAACAACCCGATTGCCAGCGAAGTCAAGCTGGGCTTCTTCTCGGCATCGGGTGCAGATGAGTTGGTGCTGGCATTCGATAACATCAGTATCAGTCAGTAATCGTGTATCGCTAACGCCTTTGGTCCAGCACTACAGGCGTTAGCCTTGATAAGTTTTTAAAAATAAAAGCCGGATAGCGGCAAGGTTCTACAGGCAATTTAATTCGGTCTTGATAAATAACCGGCGCTTTGTACCCAGTGCAAAGCGCCGACTTATTCAATAACAAAAATGAAAACGGTTTATCAGGAATCAATCATGAAAATAACCCTTGTTACCCCTGTATTACTCAGCCTGTTGATGATTGGCTGCGGTGGTTCGGGCGGCAAATCATCCACCAACAATTCTTCTACACCGATTGCTAACAACCCACCGCCAACCGTTAGTTCGGCGGCTGTGGTGGCCAGTGCGGCCGCTTCCAGCAATACCCCCAAAAGTCAGGCAACTTCAAGTGCAGCGCCGCTGTTAACCGGCGTGTTTCTCGATGCGGCGGTGATGAACATCGGCTATCGCACTGCCAGCCAACAGGGTTTTACCAACGCCAACGGCGAATTTAACTATCGCCCCGGTGAGATGATTAGGTTTTTTATCGGCAATCTGGAATTTCCACCGGTGATGGCGGGCGACATTATCACCCCTCTGGATTTAGCCAATACCGATGATTTGGCGAACCACCAACTGATTAATATGTTGCGCCTGCTGCAAAGTTTGGACGCCGATGGCGACCTGACCAATGGCATAGGCATCACTGCCGCTGCGCTGGCCGCCGGTGTCACCTTGGACTTCAGCTTGCCGCCCGACGTATTTGCCCAACTGCCCGCCGTGCGGGAGTTGTTGCAGGCGGCGGGTGGGGTGAACAAACAATTAGTGTCAGCCGAACAGGCGCTGGCGCACTTCCGCACCACACTGGAATTTATCAACGGCCCGGCGTCATCCAGCAGTTCCAGTCAGATCTCCAGCGCGCTGGTTAGCAGTTCGCTTGCGCCGAGTTCATCGGTGAGCAGCCTTACACCTTCCAGTGCTGCGGCGAGCAGTATTACTACTGCGCCCACTCCTGTGCCACCTGCCAGTAGTGAACCCGCAGTAACGTCAAGTTCCAGCCCGAGCAGTGCGCCGGTTGTTGTGCCGCCGGTGTCGTCTGTTGCCAGTAGCTCAGCCGCAGACAGCAGTGCTACCAGTGAAACCTCCAGTGTTGTAGCAGAATCCAGCGCCGCTACTGCTTCTAGTATCAGCAGTGTGGCAGATAGCAGTGTCTCCTCTGCCCAGACCTCCAGCGAGAGCAGCAGTACTGCGCCCGTTGTACGCCCGGCCAAAATAGAAGGGTTTGCGGCCCATGCCGGTGTGACTGGCGGCGCAGGTGGTGTAGAAATCACCGTGACCACTGGCACCGAATTGAATGCCGCTCTGTGCAGCCGCGCCTCTATGACCACGCCGATTGTGATCAAGGTGAACGGCACTATCAGCCATGCCAATACCACCGCGCAGGGCTGTAACACCCAGGCCGATGTGATCGAAATCAAGGCGATGAGCAACGTCTCAATCATCGGCGTTGGCAGCAATGCCCTGTTTGAAGAGATGGGTATTCACGTGCGCGATGCCTCTAACATCATTCTGCAGAACCTGCATATCCGTAATGTGAAGAAGAGCGGTTCACCGACCTCAAATGGCGGCGATGCAATCGGCATGGAAACCAATGTCAATCGCGTGTGGATCGACCACAACTGGCTGGAAGCTTCCGGTGGTGAAAAAGACGGTTACGATTCACTGCTGGATATGAAAGCGGGTGTGACCAACGTGACGGTTTCTTATAACCTGTTTAACGATTCCAGCCGTGCCGGTTTGATCGGTTCCAGTGATAGCGACAACAAAAACACCAACATCACCTTCCATCACAACTGGTACAAAAACATTGAACAGCGCACGCCGTTGATTCGCCATGCACTGGTACATATGTACAACAACTACTGGTCAAACCCCCGTCTGGATTACATGTTCCACGGCATCAACTCACGCTCCAGTGGCAAGGTGTTGGTAGAAAACAACTACATGTACAACGTCAACAACCCACTGCTGGCTTCGGATGATTCACCTACCGCTGGCTGTTGGCAAACCAACAACGACAACACTGTGCTGCCCGAGATTTACTACAGCCGTACAGTGGGCGCCGGTGCCTTGGTAGTGCCGGAAGTGATTGATGGCCAATTGCAATCCACCTGTGTGGTGAGCGTGCCCTACAGTGTGGAGATGGACCCAACCGCCGATGTTCCGGCAATTGTGATGGCCAACGTGGGTGTGGGTAAGATTGACGGCGGTTCAGGTACCGGCGGCAACTCCAGTGGGGGTGCCTCCTCTGCGGCCAATAGCAACAGCTCAGCTCTGAACAGCTCAGTGGCCAGCAGCGCACAAACAACCAGTTCGGCAGCGGCCAGCTCAGTTGCCGCAGGCGCTAATCTGGCGATCAACGAAGCCTTTAATGTGGATAAAACCACCCTGTTCAGCGCAGCCTATCAAGCCATTTCAACCGATAGCAGCGCCGCGCTCTACTACATCACCGGCGGCGGCACTGGCATTACAATCGCTAATAATGAACTGACTTTGGCCGGCGGCCGCTTGACCATTGGTCATCGTCCGCCGCGCGCCAACACCACCGCAGGTGATGTGAGTGCCAACGGCGATTTTGATCTGAGCCGCCCTTATCGCATCAGCTTCAAGGTGATTGCCGGTTCAGGTTCAGGCAAGTTCCAGGTCTATGTGGATAACAACACCACCAGTTCCGGCAACTCGCTTCACGGCGCCAATTCCAAGGTGTTCGAAGCTGTTGCCAGCAGTTTTGGCGCTAATCAGCAGGTGGTGATTACACCAGCGGTGGGCACCAGCACCTCGTTTATCGCCCTGCGCGCCGAAAGCTCGGCCACCGTGACTATCGATAATCTGGTAATTGAATATCTAGATGCAGTTGGTGCTTCATCGTCCAGCGCTGAAAGCAGCTCAAGCCTTGCGGCCAGCTCTGCCCCGGTGTCATCGGTTGAAGCATCAAGTTCTGTCGCTGTCAGTGTGGAAGCTTCCAGCTCGGTGCAATCCAGCTCAGCTCAATCGAGTGAGGCCCAGTCAAGTGCGCCAGTATCCAGCGAGGCCAGCTCATCGGCCTCTTCGGTGAACAATGTATTTATCAACGAGAGCTTTAGCGTAGATAAAGACACCTTGTTTAGCGCTTTCTACCACTCTATCTCCACCGATAGCAGTGCCGCGCTCTACTACATTACCGGCGGCGGCAGTGGCGCCACCATTAGCAATAACCAGCTGACCCTGGCGGGCGCTCGTCTCACCATTGGTCATCGCCCGCCGCGCACCAACACCACCTCTGGCGATGTCAGTGCCAATGGCGACTTTGACCTGAGCCGCCCTTACCGCATCAGCTTCAAAGTGGTGACGGGATCAGGTTCAGGCAAGTTCCAGGTTTATGTGGATAACAACACCACCAGTTCAGGCAGCTCAATTCACGGCGCTAATTCCAAGGTGTTCGAAGCTGTTGCCAGCAGTTTTGGTGCAAATCAGCAGGTGGTGATTACCCCAAGTGTAGGCACCAGCACCTCGTTTATCGCTCTGCGTACCGAGAGTTCGGCCACAGTCACTATTGATGATTTGGTCATCGAATATACCGATGGTTTGGGTGTGTCTTCGTCGAGTGTGGCGGGCGGTGGTCAATCCAGCGCTACTACCTCCAGCAGTGCTGCGCTAAGCAGTGCAGTCAGCAGCTCAGTGGCGGTTAGCGCCAGCAGCCGCTCCAGTGTTGCCTATGTGGCGCCAGTGGTAAACCTGAGCGCCGACTGTATCAGCCTTGCCAACAACCCCAATGTGAACTGGCGCGATACCTCGCTGCAAACCGATCAGGAAATAGTGGAGTGTTTAGCGCAATCCCTCGGCAAACCGATTGGCTATGGTGAAAACGCCAAGGGTGGATACGATCCAAATGGCAATAGCAAACTCACCATCATCACCAAAACCGGTGGCGTATCGGTCGAACAGCAGTTGATTGATGCGCTCACCGACAATGCTCACAACTGGATTGTGTTCGACAAGGCAGAGTTCGCCCAAGCGCACGAAATTGGCATGTATCGCCAGTACTGTGCAGATGCGACTACCCTGTCGGTTCTTGGCACTACCGAAGCGGAATGTCGCGACTATCGCAGCTGGTGTGCAAGCAAAGGCTTTAACGACGAAGCCACCTGCCGCACCGAGTTTTTCAACAAGACCATGAACAAGAGCAATATCCCCATTCGAATTCCGGCGATTGGCTCTAACAAAACCCTTGATGGCCGTGGTTCTGAAGCCTATTTCATCTTCAGTGGCTTTGCGATCGGCAAAGACAGCGACGGCGTGCCCACCCAGACCTCTGAGAGTGTGATCCTGACTCACCTGAAATTCCAGGGCGCGGGCCACACCGAAGACCATTATGTTGACCCGGATATGATTCGTTCCACCGGCGCATCACACGATATCTGGATTCACAAAAACACCTTCGACACCACCGGCGATTCGGCCTTTGATGTAAAAATCGGCGCAAATGCAATCACTATGTCATTCAACCGTTTGCAAAACGTGAAGCGCGCCGTGCTGCACGGTTCCAGTGATAGCCGCACCATCAATGCCAATATCACCACCACCATGCACCACAACGCGTTTGTCACCACCGACGACAGCTACATGCTGCTGGGCAATACATTGCGCCGCGTGCCGCTGTTGCGTCGCGGGACTACCCATATGTTCAACAATGTGTTTGTGAACTATCGCAAAGAGGTGTTGAGCCTGCGTGTGGGTGCGAGTGCATTCCTGGAAGACAACGCTTTTGTGGTCAATTCCAGCTTGCAAGAAAAGAGCAGCGTCGAAGCTTCGCTCAATGAAATTGCTAACAACTATTTCAAAGACATCAGCGGCGGCTTCTTCCGCAACGATCGCAACTTCCTCTGGTTTGGCAGCGGCACTTGCGTAGTGAATGACGCCACCAAAACGGCACTGACCGCCACCAACGGCTCAGTGGCGGATCTGACCGAAAACTACAACGCCGCCTCGCTCAACATGTTCAACGGCTGGCGTTTCGATGCCGGTCAGGACTTGGTGGACTACGTGACGTTGACGGCTGGCAAATACGGCGAAGTACCCTTCAACTCGCCCCTGTCCGCCGACCGCACCTACATGGAAGCGCTGACGCCGGTGAGTTGTCAGTAAGTTCTAGTGTGAATCCCGAAAGCGTTGCTGTTGGGAACCTGCTACCAAAAGTCCCGGTGGAAACACCGGGGCTTTTTGGGTTTTAGGGGTACTGGATTTGTTATCTGGCCGATTGGGGTTCAACTGGGTAGACTGCTGGTGGATTCTAATAGCGCCCACTATCGGCGCGCTGAGCAACACAAAAAATTAGGAAAGACGAATGACAAGTTCACAACAACGCGCCGCCCTGCAACGCCAAATATGGGCAATTGCCAATGATGTACGCGGCGCAGTCGATGGCTGGGATTTTAAGCAATACGTACTAGGCACATTGTTTTACCGTTTTATCAGCGAAAACTTTGCTATCTACATTGAAGCGGGTGACGACAGCATCACTTACGCAGAACTGCCCGACAGCGTGATCACGCCAGACATTAAAGACGATGCCATTAAAACCAAGGGTTACTTCATTTACCCCAGTCAGTTGTTTGCCAATGTGGTCAAAACCGCCAACACCAATGAAAGCCTGAATACTGATCTGGCCAAAATATTCGGCGAAATTGAAAGCTCTGCCAATGGCTACCCGTCAGAGAAGGATATCAAAGGCCTGTTTGCGGATTTTGATACCACCAGCAACCGCTTGGGCAATACCGTAAAAGATAAAAATCTGCGCTTAGCCGCAGTGCTCAAAGGCGTAGCAGGTTTGGATTTTGGCCATAACTTTTATGAAAAGGCGGATGCGTCCCATATCGACCTGTTTGGCGATGCCTACGAATTTTTGATTTCCAACTACGCCGCTAACGCGGGTAAATCCGGCGGTGAATTTTTTACCCCTCAGCATGTTTCCAAGCTGATCGCGCAGCTCGCTATGCATGGCCAAACCAGCGTCAATAAAATTTACGACCCTGCGTGCGGTTCAGGGTCGCTGCTGTTGCAAGCCAAAAAACATTTTGATGCGCACATTATTGATGACGGTTTTTACGGGCAAGAGCTAAACCACACCACCTACAACCTTGCGCGTATGAATATGTTTTTGCATAACATTAACTACGACAAGTTTAATATCCAACTGGGCGACACTTTGCGCAGCCCACACTTTGGTGATGAGAAACCTTTTGATGCGATTGTGTCTAACCCACCTTACTCGGTGAAATGGATTGGCAGCGACGACCCAACCCTAATTAACGACGACCGATTTGCTCCAGCGGGTGTGCTTGCACCAAAATCCAAAGCGGACTTTGCTTTTGTGCTTCACGCTCTAAGTTATTTATCCAGCAAAGGCCGCGCGGCCATTGTTTGCTTCCCAGGTATTTTTTACCGTGGCGGTGCAGAACAAAAAATTCGCCAATATTTGGTGGATAACAACTATGTGGAAACGGTCA
The DNA here is from genome assembly GCF_057196725.1 of Cellvibrio sp. ATLC23. Lineage (NCBI taxonomy): Bacteria > Pseudomonadati > Pseudomonadota > Gammaproteobacteria > Cellvibrionales > Cellvibrionaceae > Cellvibrio > Cellvibrio sp. ATLC23. Next base: position 160,100 of record NZ_JBXUOS010000010.1, read on the forward strand.
TTTCGCTTGCGCCTAATTTATTTTTTGGCACCACCATCGCCGTGACCATCTTGGTACTTTCCAAACACAAAACCGACACCACAACACAATTTATAGATGCTAGCGGTTTGTTTAAAAAAGAAACCAATAACAACATTCTGACCGATGCGCATATTGAACAAATCATGGCGGTGTTTGAAAGCAAAGAGAATATTGACCACCTTGCCAAATCAATACCCTATGAGCAGGTAGCAGCGAACGATTACAACCTGTCAGTCAGCAGTTATGTAGAAGCGAAAGATAACCGCGAAGTTGTTGATATTGCACAGCTCAATGCCGAACTCAACATCACTGTTTCCAAAATCGACCAGCTACGTAAAGAGATTGATGCGATTGTGTTGGAGATTACTGGCGCGGAGGCTGAGGAATGAATAAGGGTTTAATAAAAACTCTGCTCAATGGCGTAGAGGCTGATTGGAAATCGCTGGGAGAATTAGTAACGTTACGACGCGGTAGAGTAATGTCTAAAGAGTATCTGACGGATAATAACGGAGATTATCCTGTATATAGCTCTCAGACAGCAAATAATGGCGAAATTGGAAAGATCGCCACATTTGATTTTGAGGGCGAATATATTAGCTGGACGACCGATGGTGCAAATGCGGGAACAGTCTTTTATCGCAAAGGTAAATTCTCTATCACAAATGTTTGCGGGCTGATAAAAATTAACGATGAGTTAAAGCTGAACTATAAATATTTATTTTATTGGTTATCTATTGAAGCACAAAAACATGTTTACTCAGGAATGGGAAATCCAAAATTAATGAGCCATCAGGTCGAAAAAATACCTGTTCCCATACCCTGCCCAGAAAACCCAAAAAAATCGCTTGAAATCCAAGCCGAAATCGTCCGCATTTTGGACGCATTTACCGCCCATACCGCCGAGCTTACCGCCGAGCTTACCGCCGAGCTTATCGCACGCAAAAAACAATACAACTACTATCGAGATAGGTTGTTAAGTTTTGAAGAGGGGGAAGTGGAGTGGCCAACCTTGGATAAGCTTGCAGAGAACCTTGATTCAATGCGCAAGCCGGTGACTAGCGGCTTACGTGAGACTGGGGATATTCCGTATTACGGTGCGTCTGGAATTGTTGACTATGTAAAGGACTATATTTTTGATGGTGATTTTTTATTGGTATCTGAAGATGGCGCTAATTTGGTGGCAAGGAATACACCGATAGCGTTTAGTATCAGTGGAAAAAGTTGGGTTAATAATCACGCCCATGTACTCAAATTTGAAACTTATGCTGAGCGAAGATATGTTGAATACTATTTAAATAGTATTGATCTAACGCCGTATATTTCAGGTGCGGCTCAGCCAAAATTAAATCAAAAGAATTTAAACGGTATAAAAATTCCAAATCCTTCACCGGAAGTAAAAAAACGCATAGTAGAAATATTGGATAAATTTCACGCACTAACTAGCTCTATCAACGAAGGTCTACCGCGTGAAATCGAACTGCGTCAACAACAATACGAATATTATCGCGATTTATTGTTGAGTTTTCCCAAGCAAAAGGTAGCCGCATAACATGAGCAAAACGCTAACGGAAATAGCCGAACAGCTAAAAGGTACCAATAAAAAGGTGCAGTTAATATATGCCTTTAATGGCTCGGGCAAAACTCGTCTGTCACGCGAGTTCAGAAAAATAGTGAATACCTATGAGAACCGTGACGAAGAAGAGCTGCCGCTGGTGCGCAGAAAAATTCTGTATTACAGCGCTTTTACTGAAGACTTGTTTTATTGGGATAATGACTTAATAAGTGATGACGAACCAAAACTAAAAATTCAGCCTAATACGTTTACTGATTGGATTCTTGGAGACCAAGGGCAAGATCGCAATATCGTGACAACTTTTCAGCGTTACACCAATGAAAAGTTAACACCACGATTTAATGAGGAATATAAAACCAAAGACAAGGAGGACAAAGAGATCACAATCAAAGCATTCTCAGAGGTAACTTTTTCAATTGAGCGAGGAAACAATGAGCACTCAGGAAACTTGAAAATCTCCAAAGGAGAAGAAAGTAATTTTATCTGGAGTATTTTCTATACTCTATTAGAGCAAGTTATTGACATTTTGAATATTGCTGAACCCGGCGAGCGAGAAACAGATCAGTTTGATCAATTGGAATATGTATTTATTGATGACCCAGTGAGTTCGCTGGATGAAAATCATTTAATCCAGTTGGCAGTAAATTTAGGGCAGCTGATTAAATCGAGCGAATCTGACATTAAATTTATTGTATCAACCCACAGCCCATTGTTTTATAACGTGCTTTACAATGAAGTGAAAGCCAAAAGCGGTTATATTTTAAGTCGATTCGAGGATGGAACTGTAGAACTTGAGGAAAAGCAAGGCGATTCTAACAAAAGCTTTTCGTATCACTTGCATATTAAAAAATTGATTGAAGTCGCCGTGGCACAAAATAATGTGCAACGCTACCACTTTGCACTACTTCGTAATTTATATGAAAAGACGGCTAATTTTCTTGGATATCAAAGTTGGTCCGACTTATTGCCGGGTGATCAAAAAGCCTATGCCAGTCGGGTTATGAATTTTTACCCACACAACACGCTGACCAACGAAGAAATTGCCGAACCTACGCCACCAGAAAAAGAGATGGTTGGTCTTTTACTCAGAAACTTAAATGAATATGGTTACTGGCAACAAGTGGCACAAAATAACAATACAACACCCTAAGCTCCTTCTTGTTGAATTAACATTAGATTAGGCGCGCATTTGAGGATTAAGGCATGATCGCGGCAGAATTAAATAGCCTGCTTGAGCAATTGATCGCCACTTGGGAAAACGAGGTGGTAGAGTTCAAGCAAGCAGGCAATGATTACGACACCGATAAAATCGGTGAGTATTTTTCTGCACTCAGTAATGAAGCGAACTTACGCAATGCAGAGCGCGCTTGGTTAGTATTTGGTGTGAATAATAAAACTCGCACTGTGGTAGGTAGCGATTACCGAATGGAAACAGAGCGGTTACACAGTTTAAAGAACCAAATCGCCCAAGCTACCGAACCGAGTATTACCCTGCGTGAAATTCATGTATTAAATCATCCGCAAGGGCGCGTGGTATTGTTTGAAATTCCTGCCGCTCCGCGTGGTATTCCAATCGCATGGAAGGGACATTACTACGCTCGTGCTGGCGAAAGCCGCGTCTCCTTGGGGTTAGATAAACTCGACGAAATTCGTCAACAAACCCTGCAGCAAGATTGGACAGCGCAACTAATTTCGGACGCGACACTGAATGATTTGGACGAGACAGCGGTACGTAGAGCGCGGGAATCTTTCGCGCAAAAATACGCTAACCGTTTTGCGAACGATGAGGTCATGAATTGGCCGCTAATCACGTTTTTGGATCGCGCCCGCCTTACCCAAAACGGGCAAATAACGCGCACGGCACTCTTGTTGCTGGGTAAAGCGGAGTCGGCTTATTTTCTGTTGCCACACCCTGCGCAATTAACCTGGAAGCTTGAAGGCCAAGAGCGTGCCTATGAACACTTCGGCCCACCTTTTTTACTTAGCACGACATTGCTCTATCAGCGAATTCGTAATATTCAACTGCGTATTTTGCCGCAGGATGAATTAATCCCCATCGAAGTTTCCAAATACAACCAAAAGCTGGTGCTAGAGGCTCTGCACAACTGCATTGCGCACCAGGACTATTCTCGCAATGGGCGGGTAGTGGTGACCGAGCAACCTGACCGATTACTCTTTGAAAATGAAGGCAGCTTTTTTGAAGGCCAGCCCGATGAATATATTCAGGGTGATAAAACACCGCGCCGGTATCGCAACCCATTCCTGACTCAGGCAATGGCCGAGCTTAATATGATCGATACTATGGGCTATGGCATTCATTTAATTTACAGAGGTCAAGCACAACGTTATTTCCCCTTGCCAGATTACGATCTAAGCCAACCCAATGCGGTAAAAATGACGCTCTATGGCGGCGTTGTTGACCCTGCCTATAGTCGCTTGTTGATCCAAAAAACAGATCTGCCGTTGATTGATGTATTAACGCTAGACCGAGTGCAGAAAAAACTCCCTATCCCCGATGAGTCCGCGGCTCGTTTACGCAAAGCAGGGTTAATTGAGGGGCGTAAACCCAACTTTCATGTGTCTGCTTTGGTTGCCGACGCCACTGCAAGTAAGGCCGATTACATTCGTACTCGCGCTCAAGATGATGAGTTTTACGCAAAATTGCTGACCGATTACCTTAAGCAGTTTGGTCAGGCAGATCGCGCTGAGATCAATAAATTACTAATGGACAAACTGAGCGATGCACTGAGTAAGCAACAAAAGGAAGACAAAATTGGAAATCTACTCACCAAGTTAAGGCGGAGCAATCGCATCATAAACGCCGGTACACGCAGTCACCCCCTATGGCGCCTCCGGGAATAAAGAAGATGCAGAAAGGATGCAGAAAGGATGCAGAAAGGATCAAAACAAAAACCCAATAAAAACAGCGGGTTACGCCTTCTGAAAAAGTACTGCACCCGCACTTTTGCAGAAAGCTAGCTAGAAAAAATGACTCTGTAGGTAAGTAACGCGCCGTTTCACATGGATATCTGGAATCAAACCAATGACCGACTACAAAACCATCGCCGAATCCAACAACTTTATCGTTTTGGATAAATACAAGCGAGAATGGGAAGTTAAAGAAAGCTACCAGAGCGAAGGTGATTTGGAACGCGAGTTTATTCAAGACTTGCAGAATCAGGGTTATGAATACGTGCCCGGCCTAAACACCAATAAAGCCTTGCTGGAAAATGTGCGTACACAGCTACACACCTTGAATAACATGCAGTTTACCGATGGTGAGTGGTTGCGCTTTTTAGAAACCTATCTAGATAAGCCTAGCGACAGCATTGTCGATAAAACCCGCAAGATTCACGATGACCATATTCACGATTTCGTGTTTGACGATGGTCGTATCAAAAACATTTACCTGCTAGACAAGAAAAACATCGCTCGCAACAAAGTGCAGGTAATCAAACAGTTTGAGCAGACCGGTAGCCACGCCAACCGTTATGACGTAACCATTTTGGTGAATGGGTTGCCTTTAGTTCAAGTCGAATTGAAAAAACGCGGCGTAGCCATTCGTGAAGCCTTTAACCAAGTGCACCGCTACAGCAAAGAGAGCTTTAATAGCGACCAGTCGCTGTTTAAGTATTTACAATTGTTTGTTATCTCCAACGGCACTGATAGCCGTTATTTTGCCAATACCACCAAGCGAAATAAAAACAGCTTCGACTTCACCATGAATTGGGCGAAGTCCGATAACAACCTGATTAAAGACTTAAAAGATTTTACCGCTACCTTTTTCCAGAAACACACATTGCTTAATGTGCTGTTGAACTACTCGGTATTCGACGTAAGCGATACTTTGCTGGTAATGCGCCCCTACCAGATCGCTGCCACCGAGCGCATCATGTGGAAAATCAAAAGCTCGTATGAGGGTAAAAATTGGAGTAAGCCAGAAAGCGGCGGCTTTATCTGGCACACCACAGGCTCGGGTAAAACCCTTACCAGCTTTAAAGCGGCGCGCTTGGCAACCGAGTTGGAATTTATCGACAAAGTATTTTTTGTGGTGGACAGAAAAGATCTGGACTACCAGACCATGAAGGAATACCAACGCTTCTCACCTGATAGCGTTAATGGTTCTGATAGCACCGCTGGACTAAAGCGTAATTTGGAAAAAGATGATAACAAAATCATTGTCACCACTATCCAGAAGCTCAACAACCTGATGAAAACGGAAGGCGACCTACCCATCTATAACAAGCAGGTAGTGTTTATTTTTGACGAATGCCACCGCAGTCAATTTGGTGAAGCACAGAAAAACCTGAATAAAAAATTCAAGCGCTTTTATCAGTTCGGCTTTACTGGAACCCCCATTTTCCCACAAAACGCACTGGGCGCCGAAACCACAGCCAGCGTATTTGGCCGCGAATTGCACTCTTATGTGATTACCGATGCAATACGCGATGAAAAAGTGCTCAAGTTCAAAGTGGACTACAACGATGTACGCCCTAAATTTAAGGCCATCGAAACTGAGCAAGACGAGAAAAAGCTCTCTGCCGCTGAAAACAAAGAAGCCCTATTACACCCAGAGCGCATTAAGGAAATTTCACAATACATTCTGAATAACTATCGCCAGAAAACTCATCGTCTGCAGGCGAATGCCAAGGGTTTTAATGCCATGTTTGCGGTAAGCAGCGTGGACGCAGCCAAACTCTATTATGAGTCGCTGAATCAACTGCAATTGCAGAGTGATAAAAAGCTGAAAATTGCCACTATATTCTCCTTTGCGGCCAATGAGGAACAGGAAGCGGTAGGCGAGATTCTGGATGAGAGCTTTGATGTGTCGGCGATGAACAGTAGTGCTAAAGAGTTTTTAAGCGCAGCCATTGTTGACTACAACGCTTTTTTTAAAACCAATTTCAGCGTGGACAGCAACGGATTTCAAAACTATTACCGCGATTTAGCCATGAGGGTTAAATCTAAAGAAATTGATCTGTTGATTGTGGTCGGAATGTTCCTCACCGGCTTTGATGCGCCAACGCTCAATACATTGTTTGTAGACAAAAACCTGCGTTTTCACGGTTTGATGCAAGCCTACTCACGTACTAATCGCATTTACGATGCCACTAAAACCTTCGGTAACATTGTTACGTTCCGCGATTTGGAAAAAGCAACCGTGGATGCAATCACGCTCTTTGGTGACAAGAACACCAAAAACGTGGTGCTGGAAAAGAGCTACAAAGAATATATGGAAGGCTTTACCGATGTGGTGACTGGTGAAGCACGGCGCGGGTTTATGGATGTAGTAAGTGAACTGGAACAGCGCTTTCCTGATCCGGCCAATATCGAAAAAGAGTCTGATAAAAAAGCCTTCGCTAAACTTTTTGGCGAGTACTTGCGCGTGGAAAACGTGCTGCAAAACTACGACGAATTTGCCAGCTTGAAGGCGCTGCAAAAAGTGGATATGAATGACCCAGAAGCAGTTGAGGTGTTTAAGGCTGAACATTATTTGGATGATGAAAAGCTGGCTGAGCTACAAACCATACGCCTGCCTGCCGACCGTAAAATTCAAGACTACCGTTCAACTTACAATGACATCCGCGATTGGCAGCGCCGCCAAAAAGATGCCTCCGAAAAAGAAAAATCCACCATCGATTGGGATGATGTGGTGTTTGAAGTAGATCTGTTGAAATCCCAAGAGATTAATCTGGATTACATTCTGGAACTAATTTTTGAGCACAATAAAAAAACAAAAAATAAAGCCGACTTGGTTGAAGAGGTGCGACGCGTAATTCGCGCCAGCATCGGCAACCGAGCGAAAGAAAGCTTGGTGGTAGACTTCATCAATCAAACCGACATTGACCAGATTGGCGATAAAGCCAGCGTGATAGAAGCCTTCTTCGCATTTGCTCAAGCAGAGCAACAACGTGAAGCAGAAGAACTGATTAGTAGCGAGAACCTAAATCAAGACGCCGCCAGACGTTATATAACAACCTCCCTTAAACGGGAGTACGCCAGCGACGCAGGCACAGAACTTAACGCTATTCTGCCCAAGATGAGCCCATTAAATCCCCAGTACCTGACCAAGAAACAAAGCGTGTTTCAAAAGATCGCAGCGTTTGTTGAGAAATTTAAAGGAGTGGGGGGCAGGATTTAATCAACGCTTGCCGGTGGTTTATCGACGCAGACGCTGCAAGCATCGCTAAGCGACGTTGATAGGGCGAGTGTAAGCAAAGTTAAAAAATGCTCATTGGCTGGCATCTGGCGGGCAAACTCGGTATAACAAGCGCATGTCTAAATCACTTCTGCACAAGGCTTCGCGCCGTTACTGCTCCGCTGGATTCAAGTTGCCGCTCTGGCAGCGCCATCCCTTTTTTACTGACCCGCCGTATTAATCTGAAACTCGTCTGCGTTTTTTGCTTATAGTCAGCCTGTTGCGCTGGCTGTTGTTGTGCATTTCTATCAAGCATTGTGACCCAATAGGACGATGAAGATGGTGAAGAAAGCTGAACCCATGTTGGCCGCTGACGCTTTGTTAAGTGAATTGCGAGGCCTGATTGAGACCGCCCGCCAGCAGGTCGCCCAGAGCGCCAATGCCGCACAGACAATGCTTTACTGGCATGTTGGGTTGCGCGTTCAGCGCGAGGTGCTTAAAAACGAGCGCGCGGAATACGGCGAGCAGATTGTGTCGACATTGTCGACACAATTGATGGCCGAGTACGGGCAAGCTTTTGGCGTGCGCAGCCTGCGCCGCATGGTGCAGTTCGCCGAGGTCTTCCCAGACGAAGAGATTGTAGTATCACTAGCACGACAATTGAGTTGGAGCCACTTCATCGAAATCCTGCCACTCAAACAGCCGCTGGAGCGCGAGTATTACGCCGAACTTTGCCGAGTGGAGCGTTGGAGTGTGCGCACTCTGCGCGAGCGCATCGCCAGCCAGTTGTACTTGCGCACGGCCATTGCCAAGCAACCCGAAGCGGTGGTGAACGCGGAAATCAGCCACCTGCGTAACGTCGGACAGATGACCCCAGATCTCGTATTCCGCGATCCCTACATGTTGGACTTTCTCGGTCTGCCGCAGGCTTACAGCGAGCGTGATCTGGAAGATGCGATCCTGCGCGAGATGGAGCGCTTTCTGTTGGAGCTGGGCGTGGGGTTCACCTTCGTAGCGCGACAAAAGCGCATCAGTGTTGGTGCCGACGATTTTTACCTCGACCTGTTGTTCTATCATCGCCACCTGAAAAGGCTGGTGGCAGTGGAGCTGAAGTTGGAAAAGTTTCAGCCCGCTCACAAGGGGCAGATGGAGCTGTACCTGCGTTGGCTGGATCAGTACGACCGGGCAACAGGTGAGGAAGCACCCATCGGGTTGATTCTGTGCGCCGCCAAAGATGCCGAGCAGGTGAAGCTGATGGATTTGGAGGCGTCCAATATCCGCGTTGCCGAGTATCTGGCGCATATTCCAGACATGAAGGTATTGCAGGCGCAGTTGCATCGCGCGCTCGAGTTAGCGCGCGAACGCGCACCGAGGGATTTTCCATTGAATCAAGAAAGAGAATAGCGCTAGCGATAAAATTCGATAGCTATGCATTGTTACCAAGCATTCCGGGGATATTTGGCATGGAATTGTTACTGATTATTTTACTGCCCTTGTTGGGCGCGATTTTACCGCCGCTGGCTGAGCGCTTGGGGCGCAATTACTGTGCGGCGGCAGCGGCCTTGGGGCCCTTGTTGGCTTTGGCGCTGCTGCTCAGTTATGTGCCCGCACTGTTTGCCGGGCAGACCTTTTTTAGCGAGTGGGGCTGGCTGCCGCAGCTGGGGTTAAACTTGAGTTTGCGGCTGGATGGGCTGGGCTTGATGTTTGCCTTGCTGATTCTTGGCATCGGCCTGTTGGTGATTATCTACGCCCGTTATTACTTGGCCGATAAGGATTCCCTCGGTCGCCTCTACGCCTTGTTACAGCTATTTATGATGGCGATGCTGGGTATAGTCCTCTCCGATAACCTGCTGCTGTTGATCGTATTTTGGGAGCTGACCAGCCTGAGTTCGTTCCTGTTGATTGGCTATTGGTCGCACCGCAGCGATGCCCGCAAAGGCGCGCGTATGGCGCTGGCGATCACCGGGGCAGGAGGCTTGTGTTTGCTTGCCGGTGCGCTGGTGCTCGGCCAAATCACTGGCTCTTACAGCTTGCAAGTAATCACTAACTCGGCGGAGTTGATTCAAGCTCACGCGCTTTATCCAGTTGCGTTGATCCTGATTTTGATTGGTGCCTTTACCAAATCGGCGCAGTTTCCCTTCCACTTTTGGCTGCCCCATGCGATGGCGGCACCCACACCGGTATCGGCCTATTTGCACTCGGCAACTATGGTGAAGGCCGGGGTGTTTTTGCTCGCGCGTTTGTATCCGGCGCTATCGGGTTCGGATTTGTGGTTCTACCTAGTCACCTTTACCGGCCTCGCGACTTTGGTGTTTGGCGCCTATACCGCGCTGTTTAAACATGACCTTAAAGGGTTGTTGGCTTACTCGACCATTAGCCACCTCGGTCTGATCACCATGTTGTTTGGTTTTAGCAGCCAGCTGGCGACTATGGCGGCGCTGTTTCACATCATCAACCACGCCACCTTTAAAGCTTCTCTTTTTATGGCCGCGGGCATCATCGACCATGAGACCGGCACTCGCGATATGCGCCAGATCAACGGTATGTGGAAGTACATGCCGATTACCGCCACTGTAGCCATGGTGTCGGCCTCGGCCATGGCGGGGGTACCGCTGCTCAACGGCTTTTTGAGTAAGGAGATGTTTTTTGCCGAGACGCTGCAGGTGGAGTTAATGGGCGGCTTCGATTGGATTATTCCGTTTTTTGCCACCCTCGCCGGTATCTTTGCGGTGGCCTATTCCTATCGTTTTATTCACGATGTGTTTTTTAACGGCTACCCCATCGACCTGCCCATTTACCCGCCCCACGAGCCGCCGCGCTACATGATTATGCCTATGGCGCTCTTGTGCCTGTTGTGCCTGCTGGTGGGGATTTTGCCCAATCTGACTGTTGCCCCATTTTTGGCATCAGCCAGTTTGGCGGTCTTGGGTAATGGCGTGCCTGAGTACCATATTGCCCTCTGGCACGGCTTGAATCTGCCGTTGGTGATGAGCTTGCTGGCGCTGTTGGGCGGCCTTTTGCTCTATAGCCAGCGCGGCGGCTTGTTTGCGTTTTATGAACGCAAATACCGCTTGGATGAAAACGTCGAGTTTGAAAAACGCATTCAAGTCATCGTGCGTTTTGCCCAGCGGGTGACCGACGCGCTGGAAATTGGCTCCCTGCAGCACTCGGTGGCACTGCTGCTCGGCATGGTATTGCTGGTGGGCACGGTGGAGTTCTGGCCACTGGCGCGGTTAATGGGCGATGTTGCGCTGCTGCCAGTCGATTGGGTTAGCTTGTTATTAGCGGTAGTGTTGATGATTGCCGCGCTGGTGACTGTACTTATCCATCACAATCGCTTTGCTGCGCTCCTGGTATTGGGTGTGGTGGGGCTGATGGTCTCCCTCGCGTTTGTGCGTTTTTCCGCGCCGGATTTGGCGCTCACCCAAATCTCGGTGGAAGTGGTCACCATCATCCTGCTGATGCTGGCGCTCTATTTCCTGCCGCAGCAGACGCCGTTTGAATCCACCGCCGGCAAAGTGGTGCGCGATATAGCCTTGGCTGCTGGTGCGGGCATAGGTGTTGGCCTGCTGACCTTGGCGATTTTGACTCGCCCTTACGACACCAGCCTCGCCGAATTTTTCCTCGCCAATAGCGTCATCGGCGGCGGTGGTACCAATGTGGTGAATGTGATTCTGGTCGACTTCCGCGGCTTTGATACCCTCGGTGAAATCAGTGTATTGGCGATTGCCGGGCTGGGTGTGTACCTGATGCTGGATGGTTTGCAATTGCCGCTGCCGGGCACCGATGGCGAAGGCCGCAACTGGTCGCGCGACCCTTATCCGCCGATTCTCACTGTGCTTTCGCGCATTCTGTTGCCGCTGGCGCTGATGGTATCGGCCTATATTTTCCTGCGCGGTCACAACCAGCCGGGCGGCGGCTTTATCGCTGGTTTGATCACTAGTATCGCGCTGATTTTGCAGTATGTATGCAGTGGTTCTGCCTGGGTGCAACAGCGTTTACCGGTGGATTATGGTCGCTTGAGTGTGTTTGGTGTGCTGGTCGCCGCGCTGACGGGTATCGGCAGCTGGGTGTTTGGTCATCCCTTCCTCACCAGCACCTTTACCCATGTGCACTGGCCGCTGGTGGGCGAGTTTGAACTCGCCTCGGCGATGATTTTTGATACGGGTGTATTTCTCACTGTAGTGGGCGCCACCTTGTTAATGCTGGCGCAGCTGGGGCGTTTGGCGCAGACCACTCACGGTGCGATTGCCATCCACCCCGATCTTTCGCCCAATCCTGCTTTGAAGGAGCTGAATTAATGGAAGCCTTAATTGCCGCTGTGATTGCGGTTTTAGTGAGCTGCGGGATTTACCTGCTGCTGCGCGCGCGTACTTTTCCGGTGATTCTTGGCCTGACCCTGCTGTCCTACGCGGTCAATCTGTTTATTTTTGTGATGGGGCGTTTGGGCAGTGGCTCCGCTGCTGTCATCGGCCAAGGCGATGACCTGAATCGCTACGCCGACCCTTTACCGCAAGCGCTGGTGCTGACCGCAATTGTGATTGGATTTGCGATGACTGCCTTTCTGCTGGTGCTCGCCTTGCGCGCCCGCGCCGAACTGGGCAATGACCATGTGGACGGCAGCGCCGCCATCGGCGAGAAACCGGTTAAACCGGTGCGCCCGCTTGAGGAGGATGAAGTGTGAGCCACTGGATTATTGTTCCGGTTTTACTGCCGCTGTTTACCGCCGTACTGCTGATTTTGCTGTCCGGCCGCCGCACGCTAATCCGCAGCTTAAGTTTGCTCTCGGCCACGGCCTTATTGGCCACCAGTATGTTGCTGTTAGGGCAGGCGAATGACGGTGAAATCCGCCTCTATGCACTGGGTAACTGGCTGCCGCCGTTTGGTATTTTGCTGGTGTTGGATCGCCTAAGCGCTTTGATGTTAATGGTCACTGCAGTGCTGGCATTTTTTGGCATTGCCTATGCAGTGCGCGGTAACGATGCCCCCGGCGACAAACTGCACGCCATGGTGCACTTCCTGCTCTTGGGGGTGAACGGCGCATTTCTCACCGGCGATTTGTTTAACCTGTTTGTATTTTTTGAAGTGCTGCTGATTGCCTCTTACGGCTTGTTATTGCACGGGCGCGGCGCCGAGCGGGCGCGGGCAGGGCTGCATTATGTGGTGCTCAATCTGTGTGGTTCGGCGCTGTTTTTGATCGCTGTGGCCGCGCTCTATGGGGTGACAGGCTCGCTCAATATGGCCGATATGGCCGACAAAGTACGCCAGATCAGCGCGGAAGATGCCCCTTTAGTCGCCACCGCTGGTGTGCTGCTGCTAATCGTGTTTGGCCTTAAAGCCGCCATAGCACCACTCTATTTTTGGCTGCCGCGCGCCTATGCCGCTGCGAGTGCACCGGTCGCGGCCATGTTTGCGATTATGACCAAAGTAGGTGTTTACACCATCGTGCGGGTTTATACACAAATCTTCGGTAATGATGCTGGTAATGTCGCCGATCTTGCTTGGCCGTGGCTCTGGCCTTTGGCGCTGATTACGCTGGTATTGGGGTTGTTGGGGGCGCTGGCCGCGCGTGAGCTGCGCATCCAAATCGCCTACTTGGTAGTTGTCTCGGTCGGCACTTTGCTGGCGGGCATCGCGCTCAATACACCAGCGGCACTGGCGGCGAGTTTCTATTATTTGATCCATTCCACGCTGATCTGCGGCGTGCTGTTTTTGCTGGCCGATCTTATCCTGCGCCAGCGCGGTGAACTGTTGGATCGCATCACCAAAGGTCCGCAACTACGCCAGTCCGGGCTGTTGGGCGCGCTGTTTTTTATCGCCGCCATCGGTGTGATTGGTCTGCCGCCGCTGAGTGGATTTATCGGCAAGTTGCTGCTGCTGAGTGCTGCCGGTGTGCATCTGGAAACCGCGCTGCTCTGGTTGATTTTGCTGGCCGGCAGCCTGTTCACCCTGATGGCGTTGAGCCGCAGCGGTTCCACCTTTTTCTGGCGTACCGACAGCCGTATCGAACAGGCACCTGCCGCCGATAAGGGCGCATTGCTGGCGGTGATCGGCCTGCTGTTGTGCATCCTGGCAATCAGCATCCATGCCGCGCCGATACTGGCTTACACCCAAGCGTTGGCGCAGCAACTGTTGGAACCGCAAGCCTATAGCGAGGCTATGCAGGTCTTCCGTGTGATAGAGAGGAATTAACTATGGCGCTCAACCTTGGCAATCCGCAGGTGGCAAAACCGCCCAAAGCGCGCAGCTGGTTTCCGCACGCCGCGCTCAGTTGTTTTATGTTGGTGCTGTGGCTGCTGCTCGCCAATAGCATCAGTATTGGACAGGTTTTACTGGGCAGCATTCTCGCCTGGTTTATCCCTTGGTTTAGTCAGGGTTTTTGGCCTGAGTCACTGCGCATGCGTAAACCCTGGGTACTGTGCAAATTCCTGCTAGTGGTGATGTGGGATATTGTGATCGCCAACCTGATTCTCGCGGCGCGTATCCTCGGCCCAGTCAAACGCCTGCAGCCGGGTTTTATGCAAGTGCCGCTCGATATCGAACAAGAGTTCACCATCACCCTGCTCGCCAGCACCATCTCGCTCACTCCCGGCACCGTCTCGGCAGATTTGAATATGGAAGGCCGCTACTTGCTGGTGCACAGCCTGCATGTGACCGACATAGACGCCGCCATCGCCGAAATTAAACAGCGCTACGAAGCCCCGCTCAAAGAGGTGTTTGAATGCTCACCACAGCCATAAATATCGCCATGTTTCTGCTCGGCCTGGCCATCGCCCTGAACCTCTGGCGGCTGGTGATCGGCCCTTCGCTGCCCGACCGCATCCTCGCGCTGGACACCATGTACATCAACGCCATCGCCCTGCTGGTGCTGTTCGGCATTCATCAGGGCAACAATTTGTATTTTGAAGCCGCACTGTTAATCGCGGTGATGGGTTTTGTCGGCACCGTTGCGCTCAGCAAATACCTGCTGCGCGGCGACATTATTGAATAATGAAAAGTTGAATAGGGGAATCCGATGTCAGTTTGGTTGGAATACACAATCAGTTTTTGCCTGCTTGCCGGCGCGGCGTTTGCGCTGATCGGTTCAATCGGCCTCATGCGCCTGCCCGATTTTTACATGCGCCTGCACGGCCCCGCCAAAGCCACCACCTTGGGGGTGGGCGGCATCATCATCGGCTCCGTGATTTTCTTCTCCACCCAAGGCGACGGATTGAGCCTGCACGAATTATTAATCGCGCTATTTTTATTTCTCACTGCACCCGTAAGCGCACATATCGTTGCCAAAGCGGCGCTGCATTTGAAGTTGGAAGCGGTGGAAAGGACGCGGGGTAAGCCGTGGGAGTAGAAAAATGGAAGATTACATTTGTTGTTAATTTAGCGATGAAATAGGATTACCCTGTTATTTTCTTAAGGAGTGAGTAGTTATGCCGATAATCAGCCGGTTTTATGGAATCCTAATTGCCATGTATTTTAATGATCACAACCCGCCGCATTTTCATGCGAAATATTCTGGCTATGAAGCGATGTTTGCTTTCGATGGCACAGTTTTGGAGGGAGAAATGCCCAAGAGGGCGATGGTGTTTGTGCAAGAATGGATCGCACTTCACAAGGCTGAACTCGAAGATAATTGGAATAGAGCAAAAACAGGACAATCACTCAATTACATTGCACCCTTGGAGTAGATCATGTTGCATATTCGCTCAGCTAAATATCTATCAGGATTTAAACTCTGGCTTGTTTTTGACGATGGCACTGCGGGCGAAGTCGATTTGGATGGGGTACTTACAGGGCCAGTATTTGAGGTGTTAAAAAATGTGGATATTTTTAAAAAAGTCGCTGTAGATCCTGAGCTAGAAACAGTCGTTTGGCCTAATGGTGCAGATTTAGCACCGGAGTTTTTGAAAGAACTCCATCAAAAACAAATACAAGTATCTTAATAATCCACACCCGCAAAGGCTCGATTATGTTGAGTTCTGCGTGTGTGATTTATCTGCGATAAAAAATTTTTATTGTTAAAAATCTAGAAGGAATTATAAAAATGAAAATGGCTCCGGTTTTATCTTTCTGTTTGTTGTTACTTGCCAATATTGTTTGCGCTGACGAGCCGCTACCGGAACTGGAAATCAAAAAAATCGAAGACGGTGTTTATTTGTATACCGCTTACGAAAATGTCAAAGGCTGGGGGCTGGTTGGCTCTAACGGCTTAGTCGTTGTTGATAATAAAGCTGCTTACTTGATTGATACACCCATTTCAGCCACAGATACTGAAAAATTAGTGCAATGGATTGACGCGCAGGGTTTTACCGCCAAAGCAAGTATTTCCACACATTTCCACAGCGACAGTACAGGCGGCATTGCATTTCTCAACTCAAAGTCTATTCCTACCTATGTTTCCAAGTTAACTAATAAATTGCTTAAGAATAAAGGCGAAGTACAAGCAACCCATTCATTTTCTGACAATCCATTTTGGTTGATTAATAAAAAAATAGAAGTGTTTTATCCCGGTGCTGGTCATACGTCAGACAATGTTGTGGTATGGATAGCAGAGCAGAAAATTTTATTCGGTGGCTGTTTTGTCAAACCAGAAGGCCTTGGCAATCTTGGTGATGCGGTTATCGCAGACTGGCCAGCTTCTGCTGAAAAACTTATCGCGCGCTACGGCACGGCAAAAATCGTAGTACCGGGTCACGGAAAAATTGGTGATGCATCGCTCTTGGAAAAAACCAAGCAGCGGGCGCTTGAAGCGATTACTGCGAAAAAATGACTCTCACTTACCTCAAATAAAAATAAAACCATCAGGCCGCCGTCGCTATGCAATCCGACCCGAAAAAGCTCGTCGAGAAAAACCAGAATCTCAATCACTCGGAATTACTGAAAGTGGTATCGCATATACAGCGCGAGCAGGGTGATTGGATTCTGCATACACTTATGATCGAGGGCTGTGAGGTGCCGTTTAAATTCAAGCGCAAGGGTAAATACCTGAGTTTAAAAGGCGCGCGCGTCAATATTACCTATTACCCGGAACAGGAGACTGTAGCGGGTATGAACTTTGAGGTGATGAAAGTAGTGCGAATCAAACGAGGGTAATCACTGAGTGAACCAACAACAGCTGCTGATTAGCATCATCTTATGCGCCACCATGGGTTTGTTTTTGTGGGGTCGTTGGCGCCATGATCTGGTTGCCAGCGGCGCGCTTTTGTCTGCGGTGCTATTGGGTGTGGTGCCGGTTGAACAGGCCTTTCTTGGGTTTGCGCATCCGGCGGTGATTACCGTGGCCTGCATTTTAGTGCTCAGCCGTGGCTTGCAAATATCGGGCGCGGTGGATGTACTGGCGCACCGGTTACTACCCAGTAATACCGGTATCGGCCTGAGCCTTTTAGCCCTGATTGGTTTGGGCGCGCTGCTTTCCAGCTTTATGAATAATGTGGGTGCTATGGCGCTGTTGATGCCGATTGCGCTAAAACTCGCCCAGCGCCTGGAGCTGCCGCCGGGGCAGGTACTTATGCCGCTGGCTTTTGGCACCATTTTGGGCGGTATGACGACTTTGATCGGCACACCACCTAACCTGATTGTGTCGGGGTTTCGCGCTACCCATAGCCAGGGAGAGGGATTTGGCCTGTTCGCTTTTGCCCCCGTCGGGGTGGCGGTCGCGCTGGTGGGCATTATTTTTATTGTGTTTATCGGTTGGCGCTTGGTGCCCAAACGCGAGCAGTCGGGCATTGCAGGTTTTGAGTCGGGCGCTTATCTCACCGAGGTAAAGGTGCCGGAAAAAAGCGTCACCATTGGCAAATCACTCTATGAGTTGGAGCAGTCGCTTGAAGATAGCGGCGCGCAGATTTTAGCGCTGATTCGCAATGACCTACGCTTGCTTGCGCCCAATGCGCATCGGCGTATTCAAGCCTTGGATACGTTGGTGATTGAAGTGGAGGCCAAATCGATTGCGAGTATTTTAACCCGCGCCGAATTAGTGCTGGCTGAAACCAAACCGACCACCAGTGATACAGCTAGCAGCGATACTCAACAAGAATCGAACCTAGCCACTTCATCGCCAACTGCTGCAAATACAGATGATAGCGATAAGAAGCCTGCAGACATTGCAGATACTAAAGAAAACCATAGCGATCAGGCCGCCCAGTTGATTGAGCTGGTGGTATTGCCCAACTCGTCCCTCAGCGGCACCAGCGCTGCGATCAGCCGCCTGCGCTATCACTACGGCATTAATTTACTCGCCATTTCTCGCCAAGGGCGGCGCTCCACCGTGCGCCTGAAAGCCATGCGCATTAAACCGGGCGATTTGTTATTACTGCAGGGCTCGGCTGAAGCGGTGGCCGAATTTGCCACAGATACAAGCTGTGTCCCTCTGGCTGAGCGCGAGCTGCATATTCCCAGCACCCGCAAAGCCTGGCGCGCAACCGGCCTAATGCTCGCCACTCTGGGTTTAGTGTTGACGGGTTTGGTGCCTGCCGAAATCGCCTTTGCGCTGGGGGTATTAGTCGCGCTTATTACGGGTGTAGTGCCCAGTTCGGACTTGCCAAAATCAATCGATTCATCGGTGATTGTGTTACTGGCGATGCTGATTCCCATCGCCGAAGCCATGTCCAGCACTGGCACCGCCGCCCTCATCGCCCAGATACTGCTCAACTATCTCGCACAGGATCACGCAGTGCTCGGCTTGATTGTGATTTTGGTAGTGACCATGTTTTTATCTGACCTGATGAACAACGCCGCCACCGCTGCCATGATGTGCCCCATCGCCGTAGGTCTGGCTAGCGCCCTCAACGCCAACCCGGATACCTTTTTAATGGCCGTTGCCATAGGTTCCTCCTGCGCTTTTTTAACCCCGGTAGGGCATCAAAACAACACCCTTATCCTCGGCCCGGGCGGTTTTAGCTTCGGCGATTACTGGCGCCTGGGCCTGCCGCTTGAACTGCTGGTATTAATCACTTCTGTGCCGGTACTGCTCTGGGTTTGGCCGCTGTGAAAAAATCATCCACTTAAATTTAACTAGGTGCGGCAGCTTCGCGCCATTATGTGTCTGGCAATTACGTTTACATCATGAACGATTTAATCCACGCAATTAAGACGACCGTCAACACCCACTCTCATTTGCCGTTTGCGGTGTACTCATCGCTAAAGGAGCAGCGCATTTTTAATGTGCCGATCATAAAACCGGTATTAATTGTGGTGTTGGATGGTGAAAAAAGGTTGGGTAAAGACGCAGATGTGATCTGTTCTGCGGGCAGTTTTATTTTCCTATCCAATAACCCCATGCTCGATATGCGTAATATCCCCAGCGAACGGGAATACTTTGCCTTATTGATTGAGTTTGAACAGCAAGACTTTGCTGTATTTACCAGCAGGCCTAAAACAACGCAGAAATATTTGGTGGGGACAATAGAAAAATCGCTGCAAACATTGTTGCAACAATTTATCGAATGGTCGGCTTTTGCTCCGCCAGCGCTGTGGCCAATACGCCGGGCAGAAATTTTGCAATATTTGGATTTTCTGGGTTATCACCCAGTGCGCGGCATGGCGGGGGATACACGTTTGAGTCAAAAGCTGCATGACCTAGTACGCGCCAATTTGGCGGAAGATCTCAGCAGCGCCGAAATCTGCGCGCAACTGGCGATGAGTGAATCTACTCTGCGGCGCAAACTGCAAGCAGAAGGCACCAGTGTGCAAGACATTAAAGATCAAACCAAATTAGGTTATGGTTTGCATTTGCTGCAAACCAGCGCAAATTCAATTGGCACAATTGCTGAACTCTGTGGCTATCAATCGCAATCGCGGTTTAGCGAGCGCTTTAAACAGCGCTTTGGTTTAACCCCCAGTGAGTTGAGAAAAACAAAATTGCACGAATCGGGCGAAAACTTGGCGGTTTTAGAGTGAACGTAATAAACGTCAGCGTCGTAAACTGTTCTTTCACAACATTACTGATAGGAGATGTGTTTATGAAAAACCTAACAAGCGGATTGGTACTTTTCGTTTCTTTGTTGGCGCCCTTGGGTGTATCGGCGGAGCCAGCAAAATTCACCCTAACCAGCAGCGATATAGCCGCTGGCAAACACATGAAAAAAGCGCAGGAATTTAACGGTTTTGGCTGCACGGGCGATGATCTCTCGCCGCAACTTTCATGGAGCGGTGCACCTGAAGGCACAGTGGCGTTTGCAATCACCGCCTATGACCCGGATGCACCCACCGGCAGCGGTTGGTGGCACTGGCAGGTGGTGAACATCCCCGCCGATGTCACCAGTATTGCCACCGGCGCCGGTAAAGCCGAGAGCAAAACCTTGCCTAAAGGCAGTGTGCAAATTGAAAATGATTACGGTGTAGCCGCATTTGGTGGCGCCTGCCCACCACAAGGCCACGGTGTGCATCGCTATCAATTTACCGTACATGCTTTATCTAAAAAATTGGAATTGCCCGCCAATGCCTCAGGCGCACTCACCGGTTATATGGTGAATGCACATTCCCTCGCATCGAGCACGATTGAAGCCTTGTATAAGCGGGATTAGAAATTAAGCCGCCACTAAACATTAATCTTGTGGCGTACAAGCAGAGCAGTCCAAAACACCGATTTGGTTTAGTGCAGCGTGATTATCGTATGTTTTGGACTGCTCTCTTGTGCATTCAAACGAGCGGTTGCTGATCCTCCTTTCCCTGCAAACCACTCGTTAACCTTGTGTTTCATTTCATGTTTGGCCGCTTTTCGTTTGGCTTTTTCGGTTTTTTCATGCACTCCACCTTTACTCATAATCGGATGAAATGCATGGCCGTTGCGTCGCTCCTGTTTCTTACCTTTTGCAGGCTTGTTTTCTTGCTGATTGGGCATGATTGCCTCCTGTTAACTGGCTAGTAAAAACCATTCCGGGTTGTTTGCCGCTTTTAAGCGGCGTTTTGCTTTTGCATCATTGGCGATAAATTGCGGTGCTTGAGTTGTTTTTTCAAAACAAAATTTCTCCGGTAAATCTGTGTAGAGAGAGCGGGGTGGTGCGCAGCCTGTTATCTTCTTCATTACTTTTCCGGTATCGAAGGTGTGATAATAAACTTTGCTAAACCCCAGCTCTTGCTGCACAAACCAAAGTGTTGCCGCCATCATGGCTTCTGACCAAATCTTTTTTTTCTCAGCGATCATATTCTCGCAATAGGCCGCTACTTTTTGCCGGTCTACTGTGTTGCGGCTCCAATAGATCCGCATTTCACTATCGCTCCCTGCGCTTAAGGCGCGTTTGTAGGTGTATTCCAGATCGCGGATTAAATCGGATTGAATTTCTTCAATCAGAATTTCACCGGTATTGAAATCCATATCCAACCTTGCCCATGCGAGTGTTGCCATGCGTTTGCGGCTTTTAGGATGAGTTGACGTTGTCATTCTATTTAAATGGCAACCGGCTACTGCTTTAAACCTTGCATCAAATTCATTGCTCAAATTTAATTGCAATACCAGGTTTGCACCGGGCCGCGATGTTTGGTTCCAGGCATAACGTTTTTTATGACCCCACCTGCCAAGTGTTAACACATAGTGCTCGGTTTGCATTGACCACACGTTTTCCAGTTGCGCTACTTCAAGCCGTCCATTGCCTGAATTTTTAAGGGTGTCTTTCACTAGCGGTTTGTCCAACAGTTTTTTCAACTTTGATTGTTTGATGCTGTGAATATCACCTTGAGTGGTTGCACCCAAATACTGCTTGAGTAAATAGACTGCGTACTGATCCTTAAAATAACAAAATTGTGTTCGCTCCTTGGGAAGGCAGGCGATGACTTCATCCAATAATCTATCGTCCATATCATTATCCTTTTATACACAAGACTTGTTTGAGGGTGTGAACCACTTCTATCAAGTCAGATTGGTTGTGCATCACTTCGTCGATGTCTTTGTATGCCGCCGGGATTTCGTCAATCACGGCTTTATCTTTACGACATTCAACACCGTTGGTTTGTGCGATTAAATCTTCTTTGCTAAATGCATGGCGTGCGGCAGTGCGGCTCATTTTTCTACCGGCGCCGTGGGCGCAGGAACAAAATGAATCGGCATCGCCTTTGCCGCGCACAATAAAAGATTTTGCGCCCATGCTGCCGGGAATAATTCCCAGCTCACCTTCGCGTGCACTGATGGCGCCTTTGCGAGTGACCATTACATCTGCGCCGAAATGATGCTCGCGGCTCACATAATTGTGGTGACAGTTAATGGCGTGGCGATCGGCGTGAAACTTGGGTAAGAACGGTGTTATTGCACGCAATACCAACCCCATAATTTCATTGCGATTTAAGCGCGCATATTCCTGTGCCCAACTTATCGCTGCAACGTAATCCACAAAGTGCTCGCTGCCCTCGGTGAAATATGCCAAATCCTTATCGGGCAAATTGTGAATATGTTTGCCCATATCTTTTTTGGCGAGGGCAATAAAATATTGTCCAATCGCATTGCCAATGCCACGGCTGCCCGTGTGCAACATAATCCACACGTCTTTATGTTCATCCACACACACTTCAATAAAGTGATTGCCGCCGCCGAGAGTGCCCATTTGTTTAGTCCAAAGGGTATTCGGCTGTTTTAACATCTTCATCACTGCAGGATGTTTTTCAAATAACCAATCCACACCGGCTGCCATTTGTTTGCACGCGCTTTCACGAATGCTCACCGTTTTATGCGCCTGTAAGCCCACTGGCACCGCGCGTTCAATTGCACTGCGCATGGCGCCGAGATTGTCCGGCAGCTGCGAAGATTTAATTGACAGTCGCACTGCACTCATACCGCAACCTATATCCACACCTACCGCAGCGGGAATAATCGCATTTAAGGTTGGTATTACCGAGCCTACAGTTGCCCCAATGCCTAAATGCACATCGGGCATGGCGGCTATATGCGAATGAATAATGGGCAGCTCGGCAATTTTTTTCAGTTGCGTCAGCGCTTCATTTTCAATATCGCGGGTGTAAATTTTTACCGGTTTAAAACCATTTCCCGAATTTTTGTTTAATTCAATTTTTACAGGCATAGAAATCCCTTAAGTGAAATTTTTGAAAAATCACTTTGCATTACAAAAAAAATGAAACCTTCGAGTTGGCTTTTCGAAATACAGAAAAGAAAAAGCCCCGATTAGTTTCCTAATCAGGGCTTTGGTGTTGCGCCTGACTGGAAGGTTTTGTTATTACCTTCCAAGTCTGAATACTCAAAAGGTTTTTAGCGGTTGGTATAGTTCGCGTAAGTCATAATTGAGTACTCCATAAGTTGTGACAAACAAGTTGTCGGGTTGAACAGCAAAGTGTTTTTAGCACCCTGGAAATTGGGCGCGATAATACGCCGATTTTTTGAGCTGTCAATAAGTGGCGTATATATATTTTGCATGTTTTGTTTGCGTAATAGATCACTGCCTGAGTGGGTTGAACTGAAAACAGTTAATATAGGGCAAAACACCAGGCATCAAACCTTTTCGGTTTTCTCGACTAGTAGCGAAATTTCTTTATCGATGGCTTCGCCGCTTTCGAGGAGGAGGGACATGCGCATTTCGAATTCATTTACGGCATTGTCCAGTACGACGGCACCTGGGCCTTTTAATTCTAATAGCCCGTAAGCGCGGCGTAACTCGTTAAGAAAGTGCTCGAATGTTTTGCGGTTTTCATCTATTTGAAATGCGTAACGTATATTCAGATTGTTGAGCATTTCTTTGATTTGGGCGTTAATTACTACACTATTTTGTTCTTTTTCGGAAATCTGTAAGTAATGGATTAAATCATTAAGCCGTTCATTGGCTGCGGCAATGACCATTTGGAAATTGGTATCTAACATCTCTGTGTCGGAGTCCTGCGCTGTATTATTTCTTAACGCACGAATATTGGTGTAGTTGAATAGAATACCATGCTCAAGGTGTACTAGTTGGTCCTCAGTGTCAGGGGTGGTTAGCTGATGCCGGTCTTGGGTATTGACCAGATGCTCGGGCGCATATTCGGTTTTACCTGCACTGCAGTCGATATAAAAACCAGCAGCCAGATTGAAGCGGTTGATAAAGTCCTGCAGAAGTTGAGTCAACTTCTCAAAGTCCTGACATTGCAGAAAGTCCAAAAGAACCATATTGATGGCGTATACATGCTGGTAATTCAGCGCCGTTTTTTGCAGTTCCTGCACTAGCATTTCAGCTTCTTCAAAGTTAGATGAATGCCCCTCTTCTGTTGATAACAAATCGTCATTTAATGGCGCATCAATAACTGGAGCCTGATTTAATTGTGAGGCTTGTTCTTGCAGGCGGCTGTATAAACTGTCGACTTCTTGCTCCAAAATCACTATGCAGCCTTGGCACTCTTTAACGAGCCGTTCCAGCCGCTGTATTTCTTTTTCTTTTTCTTGATTAACTGCGTCAGAGTTTTCGCTACTGAGTGAGCCTTTTATAATTGAAATTTCATTTTCAAGGCTATTAACTGTGTTGTGTTGAAGCTTGTTACTTGCTTGCAGGTGTTTAATTTCCGCAATAATAGTGTCAGGATCCTCTTGATTTTCCGGTGCAATTTTTTGCATCAAGTTATCATATAAAGAATTAATCTCGCCTGCGGGCGCATTGTTCATACGCATTAAGCCGTAGTTGGTAATTTGCAATTTTGCTTCTTTAAGCTGTTGCTTTAAATCATTGACGTGGCGATCCGATTTTAATAATTCCACTTCCAATAAGTGAACCTGGCTTTCTATACGTTTTTGTTGCGCGGGGCTAAATGTGGATTGCGTATTTTTGATTTCGTGGAGCAGTGCGCGCAGATTGTGGCTTTCTACCGAATTGGCTTCACCAAATTGTTCAATGTAGCGATCATTAAGCGGCAGCGAAAATGTTGGCTTGTTAGGCTCATTGCTGGTAGCAGGAGCTTTTTTTAATTTTTCCAGCGCCCCTTGGAGATGTTCAATAAGGCTACTGTTTTTGGCGTTAAGGTGCTCCATGCTGTGTTGTTCATTACGCAGATTTTCCAGACGTTTTAGCAAATGCGCATTTTTGGCTTGATGGCGTTTTACTTCATCATCGCGGCTGCGCAATTGTCGCTGTAAATCGCTAATAGCTTTTTCCAGTTGACTGGCGTTTTGATCGGTCCACTGCACTATGGGAGCCAATGTCCGTTCTATGGTGCCCCAGCCGGCGTGCGTAATGCCGCGCTCTGCAAATACTTCTTGTTCTGCACTTAAATACAGATGACGTAAGGCGGCAATTTTGCCACTGAACGGGTGGTTTTTATCGAGATCGAGCAGGCTGCTACCGGTAAATTTTTTAAAGCGTTGCTGGGAATCGTTTAGTGCAAATGCAAAATAATCGGAGATACCTGGTTGGCGAGAAGGTGCACGATTTTTGTCATAGAAGGTGTCACCAGCTTTAGCGCCAGAGTCTTCGGTGCCTTGTATTCTCTCTAATAGTTTCTCGATGATTTTTTTCTGACGCAACATGCGCCTAATGACAAACGCCAAAAGTACCGAGAGCACCAGCGTCAGTTCGGCCAAAATGATAGTGGATAGCGGAATATTAAAATCCATATGTTGCACCCTAAGTGCCTTATCCCAATAGGTTGTTAATTGTGGTCATTAAGCTAAGCGTAAAGCTCTTCTTTAGCATAGTTTCTACTGGGCGGAGATCAAATCAGCGTAGTTGAATGCAATGTGAAGTGAGGTTTTCCCTGACTGACGACTTTGGCTGTTGCTGAGTATAGAAAAAGAAAAATATAACGGTTACATGGATTCATGAAGAAATATGTAATCGTAATCATTGGCTGTTTTTGAATTTCCATCACAATAAACGGAGAAAACCCCCTATTTTATGGTTGACCTGATTTTTCTGTGGGCGCACTATGTAAGTCCTTTAAGTGTACAAAGACTGTACAGACCTTTTAAAAACACAGCCTTCGGGCTTAGCTATAGGTTACTCGGGAATCCAACAACAATAATCCCGGTCAGCCAAGGTGCTTTAAGCATCGCCAGAGTGTTACTTAATACCCACAATCATAAGTGCTGCGAATTTATTCAGCAGTCATTGCCTTTACCTTTTGCGGTAGGCCTATCGGTGTTTTCGGTCAAAGCCCCTTCAGCGGAGAACTGAGGGTAGTCGCGCCTGTGCGTGTGGCTTAAAAATCCGAATAACAACGATACAGCTACGATCAAGGTAAAAACTATGACATCTATGAAACTTTCCTGTCGTATTGGCCAGTATATGGCTTTGACAGCAGCGACCAGTGTGCTCGCCTGCGCGGTGCAGGCACAAACCCTCGGTTCCAACCTTGCCCTGACCGGCCCCAGTGCGGGCGCCGACGGCTCCGGTTTTAGCGATACCAAATTGGTACGCGATGCCGATACCGCCACTTTTACCGAAGCTAGCGGCACTTCCAATCAGCGTGTCTCGGTGAAATGGGGCAGTGAGGTGGCATTTAATACGGTGGTGTTGCGCGAGTCTGGCAGCAAAGTCACCAGCTGGCAGCTAGTGAATAACGATACGGGCGATGTATTAGCCACCGGTACCGGCATAGGCGCCGCGCGCACGGTGAACCTGGGTTCAGTATCGATGAAAAAGCTGAACCTGATCGTCAGTGGCAGCTCGCCCTTGCGGATGGCGGAGATTGAAGTCTATAACGCGACTGGCGCCTCTAGTGTCGCTCCATCCAGTGCTCCCGCCTCAAGCAAACCGGCTTCTAGCGCAGCTCCCATAGTGCAAACACAGGTATACCAAGCGGAGAGCGGTAGTTTGTCGCAAGCTGCAGTGGAGTCTAACCACGCCGGTTACAACGGCAGTGGTTTTGTGAATTTCGATAATCTGGTTGGCAGTGCTATCCAGTGGACAGTAAATCAAGCCAGCGCAGGCAATGCGACCCTGAGCTTCCGTTTCGCCAATGGCTCTACTACAAATCGCCCTATGTCGATCAGCGTGAATGGCACGGTGGTGAATTCAGCCTTGGCGTTTAATGGCACTGGCGCCTGGGCGACTTGGGCGACTCAAACCATGACCGCCTACCTGAATGCAGGCAACAATGTGATTCGCGCGGTATCGACTGCGAGTGATGGCGGCCCGAATCTGGATGAGCTGTCGGTAACCAGCACCTTGGTTGTCGCTTCTTCCAGCGCGCCAGCCTCCTCGGTAGCGCCCAGCAGTAAACCCGCTTCTTCAGTGGCACCGAGCAGTACGCCTGCTTCAAGCACTCCGGCATCATCGCTGGCGACTTCTAGCGCACCATCGTCTTACAACGGCGCAATTCGCCCGGCCAAGATGGAAGGTTTTGCGGCCTACGCCAATGTCACCGGCGGTACCGGTGGCAGTGTAGTGACCGTATCGACCGGTACCCAGCTAAACGCGGCGCTCTGTGGCCGCAGCACCATGAGCGAACCTATCGTGATTCGTGTTAACGGCACGATTAACCATGGCAACACCACTTCGCAGGGCTGTAATACCCAGTCCGATGTGATTGAAATCAAGCAGATGAGCAACGTATCAATCATCGGTGTTGGCACTAACGCACTGTTTGATGAGATAGGCATTCATGTGCGCGATGCGTCCAATATCATCATTCAAAACGTGCACATCCGGAATGTGAAAAAGAGCGGTTCACCGACCTCTAACGGCGGTGATGCGATCGGCATGGAAACCAATGTGGATCGCATATGGATCGACCACAATTGGCTGGAAGCCTCCGGTGGTGAAAAAGACGGTTACGACTCACTGCTGGATATGAAAGCCGGGGTGACCAACGTGACTGTGTCCTACAACCTGTTTAACGATTCCAGCCGCGCCGGCTTGATCGGCTCCAGTGATAGCGACAACAAAAATACCAACATCACCTTCCATCACAATTGGTACAAAAACATTGAACAGCGCACGCCGTTAATTCGCCATGCTCTGGTACATATGTACAACAACTATTGGTCTAACGATTCCATCGATTACATGTTCCATGGGATCAACTCGCGCATGAACGCCAAGGCGTTGGTAGAGAGCAACTACTTCTACAACGCGAATAATCCGCTGATCGCCTCGGACGATTCATCAACCCCCGGCTGCTGGCAGACCAACAACGACAACACTGTGTTACCGGAAATCTATTACAGCCGCACCGTGGGTAATGGCGCGCTGGTGATTCCTGCGGTAGTGAATGGTCAGTTGCAATCGACCTGTTCTGTGTCAGTGCCGTACAGTGTGCAAATGGATGCAGCCAACGATGTGCCAGCAATTGTGATGGCAAACGTGGGCGTGGGTAAAATCGGTGCCGTGAGCAACTCCTCTGCTCCCGCTTCCAGCAAGCCGGCATCCTCAGTACCAGCCAGCAGCAAGTCATCGACTGCGCCTAGCAGTGTGCCAGCCTCCAGTACACCAGCGAGCCAAACACAGGTGTACCAAGCGGAGGGCGCTAGCCTGTCGCAAGCGGCAGTAGAGTCCAACCACACCGGTTTTAACGGCAGCGGTTTTGTGAACTTCGATAATCTGGTCGGCAGCTCTGCGCAATGGACCGTGAATCAGGCTAGCGCAGGTAATGCGACCCTGACATTCCGCTTTGCCAATGGCACCACCACTAATCGCCCTATGTCGATCAGCGTCAACGGCACAGTAGTGAATTCCGGTTTGGCCTTTAATGGCACAGGTGCCTGGGCAAGCTGGGCGGAGCAATCATTTACCGCTTACCTGAACGCGGGCAGCAATGTAATTCGGGCTGTATCGACTAGCGACGATGGCGGCCCCAATATCGACCAGCTGACTGTCACCGGCGGCGCGGTTGTAGTGGGCTCATCTAGCAGTCAGGCGTCAGTTGCACCGAGCAGTTCCAGTGTTGCATCCAGCCAATCAAGCAGCTCATCGTCAGTGATTGTGGATAACGGCACTATCAGCGCCGCCTGTATCCAATTGGCGACTAACCCCTCGGTGAACTGGCGCGATACGTCGCTCAAAACCGATCAGGAAATCGTCTCCTGTCTGTCCAAAACCCTCGGCAAACCAGTGGGTTATGGTGAAAAAGCGCTGGGTGGATTCGACCCTAATGGCAACAGCAAACTCACCATCATCACCAAAACCGGTGGCGTTTCGGTTGAGCAGCAATTGCTGAACGCACTGACCGACAATGCGCACAACTGGATTGTGTTCGACAAAATCCAATTCGCGCAGCCGTCTGAAATTGGCATGTATCGCACCTACTGTAACAACAGCACTGTGCAATCTTTGATGGGCATCACTGAAGCGCAATGCAACGATTACAGATCCTGGTGCAGCAGCAAAGGTATCAGTGGCGAAGCGGCGTGCCGCACCGAGTTCTTCAACAAAGCCATGAACCACAAAGATATTCCCATCCGTATCCCGGCGATTGGCTCTAACAAAACCCTCGACGGTCGCGGCAGCGAGGCTTACTTCCTGTTCAGCGGTTTTGCGATTGGTAAAGACAGCAGCGGCGCACCAACCCAAACCTCCGAGAGCGTGATTCTGACCCACCTGAAGTTCCAGGGCGCAGGCCACACCGAAGACCACTATGTTGACCCGGATATGATTCGCTCCACCGGTGCATCACATGATATCTGGATTCACAAAAACACCTTCGATACTACCGGTGATTCTGCCTTTGATGTAAAAGTCGGCGCCTATGACATCACCATGTCATTCAACCGTTTAGTGAATGTGAAGCGCGCGGTATTGCACGGTTCCAGCGACAGCCGCACCATTAATTCACAAATCACTACCACCATGCACAACAACGCGTTTGTCACTACTGACGATAGCTACATGCTGTTGGGTAATACATTGCGTCGAGTACCTTTACTGCGCCGCGGTACCACTCATATGTTCAACAATGTGTTTGTGAATTATCGCAATCAAATTTTGAGTTTGCGGGTGGGCGCCAGCGCCTTGATGGAAGACAGTGTGTTTGTAGTCAATGCGGAACATCAGGAAAAGAGTTCAGTGGAAGCATCGCTGGCTGAAATCAGCAGCAACCTGTTCAAGGATATTAGCGACGGCAACTTCCGCAATGATCGCAACCTGCTCTGGTTCGGCAGTGCAACTTGTAACCTGACCTCCAGCACTCAAACCGCGCTGACCGCCAGCAATGGTTCAGTCGCCAATCTGGCCAATAATTACAGCGCAGTCTCACGCGCTACTATCAACAACTGGCGTTTTGCCGCCGGTCAGGAGTTAGTGGATTATGTGAGCGCAACCGCCGGTAAACACGGTCAGATCCCCTACAACTCACCACTCGCGGGTGATAAATACTATGTGTTGGGATTGGGCAAGGTGGCTTGCCAGAAACGCTAAGTCTTAACGCAAGAGCAAACAAAAAGCCCCGGTGTTCTGCACTGGGGCTTTTTTTATAAGTGCTTTGCCATTAATTCTCTTTAAACATAAAGAATCGATATAGATAACTGCGTCACACTATGTAGCGATTTCGTGATTGCTTGCTAGGCTGTTAGCTAGCAATCGGGTTTATAAATCGGCTTGGTTATAACTATTTTTTCGTTTTTCGCATATTTCAATGCCTGAACGTCCAATCGCCGAACCCGACCGATTTCTTTAATTTATCGCAGGGTAATTTTTATGGCGTCATCCCCTTTGAAGCTTTTAGCTAAAGTGCCGGTGCTTGCAGGTTTGATCTTAACTGCACAGGCCGCTCTGGCGGGCACGTTAACGGGTGTATCCGTAACTCCGGCAGATAACACTGCTGGCGCGACTACTAGCTACACATTTACCTACACCACCGAATCGGATTTGAATGCCGATACTGCACTTTTATATGTGACATTTCCGGCGGGGTTTTCGGTTGCCGCCGGAGCTTGCGATCGCATTACATCGTTTACATTGAACCCAGACCCAGGCGGAGCCATTTGCCGTGCATCCTATGGTAGTGGCGAAACGGTTGGTTTTGCGGTGAATACCACGATTGGTGGTGGTGTGAGTGTTCCGGGTAATACCCAAGTGACGGTAGTGGTTGGTGGAGTAACCAATCCAGCAACTCCAGGCGATTACGTATTTACTCCGGGCGGAGGAATAGGCTCAAGCACAGGGATTTATACTGCCGAGATGGCGGATCCCATGTTCCCTTTCGAATTGGATGTTGCGGCTCAACAGACAGTGACTATAGGCGCATCCAGTGCAGTGAATGGCGCCTGTGGTTCGGCGGTCGGTGGCGTGTTTTCCACTGCGCCTGCCGCTGATTTGTGCGCCGCAGGTGCAGCAACGGCAGTCACATCAAACCCTACCACCTACACATGGGGTTGTAATGGTACGGGCGGCGGCACCGACACGGCCGCTAATGCCTGTTCGGCCAATAAGGGCTACGACCTGATTTTAAGCATTAGCCCAAACAGTAGCGGTTCGGTGAGTTGTACTAATAATCCGGTGGTTCACGGTGGCAATACCACCTGTACACCCACTGCCAGCCCCGGCTACAGTTTTAATAATTGGACGGGCGATTGTTCAGGTGCCACTTGTATTTTGAATAACGTCACTAGCAGTTTGAACCCGCAAGCGAATTTCACCCTTAATCAATATGCGATCACCACAGCGGTGAGTCCTGCACCGGCCGGTACCGCGACTTGCACTAGTAATCCGGTTGATCACGGTAGCGACACCAGCTGTACCTACACCACTAATCCCGGTTACACCTTTGCCAATTGGAGCGGCGATTGCACCGGTGCGACCTGTGATCTAACTGGTGTAACCGGCGCCAAGTCGGTAACGGCTAACTTTACTAGTCCAACGTTTAATATCACCGTTAACACCTCAGGCTCAGGTACTGCCTCCTGCTCCCCTAACCCGGTAAATGGGGGTAGCAATAGCACCTGTACCGCGAGTGCTAACACGGGTTACAGCTTTACCGGTTGGAGTGGTGACTGCAGCGGCGGCAGCTGTGTATTGACCAGTGTTGCATCCGCTAAAACCGTAACCGCTAATTTCAGCCTGAACAGCTACAGCATTAGCGGCAGCGCCTCACCCTCAGCAGGGGGTAGTGTCAGTTGCGATGGCAGTGTCAGCCACGGCAGCAATGGCAGCTGTAGCGCCACGGCCAATACTGACTACAGCTTTAGCGGATGGACCGGTTGCCCCAGTGCTAACGGCACGAGTTGTAGCTTCAGTAATGTCACCGCCAATCAAAGTGTGACGGCGAATTTCACCATCAACAGCTACAGCCTCACTGCTGTCGCCAACCCGATTGATGCGGGTTCTGTCAGCTGTACCACCCCGGTCAATCACGGCAATAGCGCAAGTTGTACGGCCAACCCTGCCGCGGGTTATCGTTTGAAAGAGTGGACTGGTGCTTGTACTGGGAGCAGCTGTGCTATTGCCAGCGTGACGGCGAATTCATCGGTGACTGCCACTTTTGAGTTGCTGCCAATCTATAACGTCAGCACTAGCGTATCGCCTGCTGGTGCCGGTTTTGTCACCTGCTCCAAGGACGTAATGGAAGGCGGCACAGCGACCTGCACGGCCAAGGCAAATGACGGCTATCGTATTGCATCCTGGGGTGGAGATTGTGCAGCCGCTACCACCAGCACCTGCACAATGCAAAACCTAACTAGCAACAAAACGGTCAGTGCAGCGTTTGATGTGGCATCTACCTTTACGATTACCGCATCCATGCAATCTATATTGGGCAACTCCACCAGCCTTCCGATTTTGGTCAATGGCGTGTCGATTGCCAGTCACCTTAGATGTTCCGCTAACCCGGTATCACTAGGGAAGACGGTAAGCTGTAGGTTTGAGGCAGATATACTCTCAAGGGATGTCACCTTCAAAGGTTGGGGTGGGGAGTGCACCAAGGTAGAGGGTCAGACTTGTATCATTGAAAATATGTCTACCGACAAACATCTCACCGTTAACACGGGTATTCTGTACAACAGCAGAATTGTGATTACGCCGGCAGGTGCGGGTAGTGTTTGGTGCGATAAAGATCTGCTCGGGATCTTCATCGGAATCGACCAAAGCTATGTGCCACTCGTACAAGAACACTGCAAAGTCGTGCCCAATGTGGGCTACGAATTGGAGTCCATCACCGATCCAGCGCGCTGTGCCGGCGCGAGTTGCCCGGTGGCTAATGCCAATTTCAAACAAAAGAGCAATACGCCAGTTGTGACTTGTGAGAGTTGTAATGCCAGTACCACTGTGACTAACACCACAACCACCGATACAGCGAGTAAAACCAGCGCGCCTGATAATCAAGGCAACAGCACCCAGACCAATGTGGCCACCACCACCAACACACAGTCCGGAGTTACGACTACCAGCGTGACAGTAGGTGCGCAAACCTCGGACGGCACACTTCAGCCTGGCGGTTCAGTATCAACCAATGACCTTAAGGCGCTAGTCACTGTAGGTGAGGGCTCTACAACCCTGTTAACCAACAACCCGGTTACCGGTAATTCCTCAAGAGTTGTAATAACCACCTCAGGAACCACTATCTCGGCTTCTACTCCAAATAGCGCTGATTTCAACCTGGGTACTATTCCAGGGTCGAATATGTCGATAAATCAAACGACCCAAGGCACCGTGATACAAGTGGCGGACAGCGCGACAGGAACTACGCTTGGCACCACCACTATTTTGGGAAATACCTCCACCACGTCGACTGCGGACGGCTCTACCTTGGTAAGTACAGCAGCGAGTGGCAACTCAGGTGTGACTAGCAGTTTCTACGGCGCGGGGACCGTACTTAGCAGTGGTTTGATGGGCGGTGCTTCCTATACCGCTACCCAATGCACGTCTATAGTTTGTTCGGGCGGCTCAACAGCTGGGCTTGGAATAAGTGGGCTTAGTGGAGCCGGAGCTGGCGGAACAGGTGGTTTTAGCATCGGTCTCGGTCAGGGAACCGGTGGGTTTAGTGGCGGAACTACCAGTGTTACCCTCGGTTCAGGGCAGACTGTCACGGGAACAGGAACCCTCACCGGGACGGGAGCTTCTGTAAGTCTGAAGCTTTCAGGCACCTGGAATCCCGGCAATAAACCGGGAATGCGCAAAACCTCTGCGGCAGAAGATGAGCGCAAGGTGTTTGTCGATATTACCGGCGATGCGTTGCAATCGGTGCAAATCTTTACGCAGGCATCCGGTCTTGTAGAAGTCTTCAAACCCGAAGCCGCTGGCCCAGCGTTGACCAAGATGATGGTGAACGGCAATTCATTGGATATGACTCTCACCTTTCCGGCAGCTAAGTAACAGGAGCAGATTATGAAAAAATTAATGGTTAAGTCATTACTCCTGTTATCGGTAGTTGGCTTGGTGGCCTGCGGCGGCAGCGATAAAAAGAAGAGCAACAGTTCCAGCAGCGCTCCAGCCAGTAGTGCTGCTGCGAGCAGCTCTTCAGTGAGCAATGTCATGGAAGCGGGTAAGGAATATCCCTATAGCGCCAATACGAAAATTACCAACACCGGAAAAACGGATCTGGTCGTCACCAAAAAATATTATTGGGACAGCCAAAAAACGGTGGTGGTGTTACAGGAGGGCAGCGCGACTATTGATTGACCAATAATGCATTGGTTAAATAAAATGTATGGTTCCCCTCATTGTTGCAATCACTTTTGTGACAATGAGGTGGTTTGCGCTAATGTATTCGGAGTCCTATTGGGATCGAATCCCGCTCCACGATGAGCATCC
>NZ_JBXUOS010000011.1:0-184647 GCF_057196725.1 Cellvibrio sp. ATLC23
GTGTGTGTTGGCGCGGAGCGGGTGCTTTGAGCATGGCAGTCATCGCAAAATAATGTGCTGCCATTAAATAAAAACCCCCAGCGTTTGGCTAGGGGTTTGTCAGCGGTCTGAGATCTTGTGATCTCCTTTTTTACCTGGTGCTGGTAAATCCACTACTCAGTGACTGGATTTTTGCATCATCTCCAAGAGTGATGCCTCGGCGCGGGACAAGCCACAGCGACGTGCAACCTCATCACAATCCATTCCCATTTTAAACATTTGCGCCGCTTGTGAATAAGGCTGAAATTCGTCGTCATTGTAGTAATCAATTTTTTCAGGCTGTTTGGTCAAATTAGCCTGCAAACGTTTTTCCATGGCCAACAATCGTTGTCCCATACCCACTGAGCCACTGCTAGACGCAGCAACCTCACGCATTAATTTCTGAATCAGCTTTTCGTTGGCATCCGCCTGACGACGCACATGCTTAAGACTCAGCACCGCGATCACCAATGCAATCACACTGATCGCTGCGGATACAGCCAGTCCCATCTCCAACACTGTCATGAATATTTCTCTGCGCCTGATTCCGTCATTTGCGATCAGTTTGTATGGTTGCTCTAATAGCTATACATCCTCCAACTCTGACCACTCTTCATTCGTTAACAACTTATTGAGATCAATCAAAATTAACAACTCATTGTTTTTATGGCATACACCTTGAATAAACTTGGCACTCTCTTCATTGCCTACGTTAGGTGCAATCTCCATTTCTGATTGGCGAAGATAAACTACCTCTGCCACACTATCCACCAAAATACCAATTACATGACGATCAGTTTCAATAATCACGATGCGGGTATTATCGGTAATCTCGCCACTGGATAGATTGAAACGATGGCGGGTATCAATCACCGTCACCACGTTACCCCGCAGATTAATGATCCCCAATACATAGGATGGCGCGCCAGGCACCGGCGCTATTTCAGAGTAGCGCAGCACTTCCTGCACCTGCATCACGTTGATACCGTAGGTTTCTCCATCCAGACGAAAGGTTACCCACTGCAATACGGGATCATCACTACTTTTATTTTTTGCTGCATCAGTTGCCATTATCTAATTCCTCTAAAACCGCACCACAGGGCGGTAAATCACATAAATGTCGTTATAACTATAGCCGAGGACTTTTCCTATGCCACTTTTGTTTAAGGTGCAAAATTTTTGTCTGCCTCAATCAATATTTGGCCAATACGGGGAATATCCAAAAGCGCACACATGTGATCTTTAACCGTACCCGCAAGCCAAGGGCGTTTACTGCGATCACTACGCCACTTTACATCTTCCGGCATAAGCGTAATGGGCTGATTGACAGAGTCGACTGCTAGCCCCCAAGGAACGCCATTAATCGACATTACATACTTAGCGGTTTCCAAAAACCTGGGGTCATAGCGTTCTGGCATGACAAATTTAGCGGTATTCACCGTGCGGATTTTACCGGCTGCCGTTGGCTGAAACCCCATAAACCAGTCGGCCTGACCAAACAAGGGAGTCAACTCATCAGTTAGCGGTTGGATTTGCCCCAGTGATATCAAAGGTACCGCAAGTGTTAAACCTGACACCTTAAAAAGCAGCACATCAAAACGAGACTGCGCCCACTGCGGGCGACCATTTTCCAGCCATTCAAGACCTTCAATCTGGAAGTGCGCCGTTTGCGGTACATCCTCATGCTGAAGTTGTTCTGCAACAGTCGGCACCTCGAGGTTCACATCGACCGGTAATGGCTCACTAACCAATGTTTCAACATCCCATTCTTGAATTTCTGCGGGATTGTTTACGAATAGCGTTTTGGTTTCAGTTGATACCTGTGTCGCCACTGGTGCATCAACCAATAACTGCGTTCTTGCTGACTGCAGTAGCTTTTCGAGCTTGCGCTTCTGCTCAAGCGATTGAATAGGCTCAGGTTCAGCAAAAGAGGCCATCGTTTTGGGAGCTAATTTGCTTGTTTGCTCTGCACGTAAAACTGGCTTTTTAGGTTTTTCCTCAAGGTTTTTTTTGGTCGGTAAAACAACCACACGTGCACTGCCAGCACCAGCAGCAACAGGCATTGGTCGCTCATCAATTGCATTGAACGCCTGCTCGAGCAAGTCTTCTCCACCCAGCAGATCATCAAAGTAATTACTCAAACTATCATCAGGCGGCTTGATGTTGTCCCCTGAGTCTTTTTGCTTAGTCACGAGCCCATACCTGTTTTATTAGCAACCACAACGGGCGGGTTATCTGGTTTTAATTCATCGCCACGAATCGCTTTTTCCAGCCAATGCCATAACGACAGATAAGCGTCAGCACCGCGACTGGTGGGGTCAAAGATATGTGGCGGCACACCGGCCTTGCTCGCATCGCGAAAGCGGGTATCAATGGGGATATGTCCAGGCCAAGCCTGTTCGGGATAGGTATTGCGAATAGTACGCAAGCTAGTCACGGATGCTTGGGTGCGACGATCAAACATAACGGGGACAATCGTATAGGCCAGCGCTTTTTTGCGTGAACGCGACATCATCCTGAGCGTATTAACCATACGCTCCAAGCCTTTGAGCGCAAGAAATTCAGTTTGTACGGGAATCACCAAATACTGACAGGCAGCCAGTGCATTAATCATCAAAACCCCTAACAAGGGCGGAGTATCTATCAGCACATAATCGTAATCATCAGCAATATGCGCTAACACCCGACTTAACACCAACCCCATTCCATCCTGCCCTATGGCTTGACGCTCCAAGGTAGCCAAGGCTGTTGCCGATGGAAGAATATGCAAATTGGGATAATCGGTCGCAATAATTAGTCGTTGTATTGAATCCCGCGAAAGTTCTTTGCGCTCTTGAAATAGGGTGTAACTACTCAGTTGTTGGGTGTCAGGATCCTGACGAAAATAGGTGGACAGAGAACCATGAGGATCAATATCAAGCAATAAAACCCGCTTCCCGGACGAGGCAATTAACCCACCAAGAGACACGCTGGTTGTGGTTTTACCAACCCCACCTTTTTGATTTGCTATTGCCAAAACACGCACGTTTAAACCCTCACTGGCGTCAAACATCAGACATTTCTGTCACTAATTCATGCAAAGCAAGCTCCATGCCCACTCAACTAAAAACAGGATTATCTATTTACCGAGTGCCGATTGACAGCCAATCAAGGTGATTATTTTTCAATCAGGGGATATTAATTATTGCCTAGCGCTAAGGAACGTCAAGCTATCGGCATTTATTCAAGATTATTTAGTAGAAGTGTAAAGCTGAAAATGACCAGCGGGTTACACAGGACAGGATTAATCGCACGCAGCAATCATAGACTAGTAGGAGAATGGCTCAAACAGACACTATTGTGCCGTTAATCCACTGAAACTAAAGTTCGTAAGCGGTATAACCCTGCGATCTGCCCGCTTTATCATTGCTTCAGCCCAAGTGAAGTTTTCGAACTTCGCAAACAAAGCGTCAAAACTACCATCCTCCTGAGCGATTCTAAGCCCAACAACAAGACGCTCAGCAAGCTGGCTATTTGATTTATTTACGTAAAAATATACCGGGTTGTCATACCGAAGCAATAGCTCGCGCTCCAGCGCTATGCCGTTGGCAGCATAACGACTAATTTCAGGTAAAACCTGATGTGCGCCACGCGAATAGTAATCAAACCGTTTGGAGGCTAGCATTTTGAACAAATTAAAATAGCTCATGCTCAGCACCAAAGGTAAGCTGTTTTCCTCCATGACAACTCTATCCGGCCAATGCGAGCCGATTCCTCCGCGTAAACGACGCAAGTCTTCAATGGTTTTAACTTGAGAAAAACGTGCCTGATCACCAGTACGAATCAAAAAAACACGATGGTCACTCAAATTTTTTAACAGCCGAAATTTAATGGGCAATAATTGTTTTGGCGCATTGGCATTGTGCGGCATCCAGGTTATGTCAATCCGCCCAAGCTCTATTTCGCGCAGCAGTCGATTGGTGATTGGCATTACCGGTACAAAGTTAATTTGATACGGGCCATGTGTTTCTGCAGTTTTAGCCAGAACCAATTCCAATAACTTACTAAAGTAATAGTCGTCGTGATCTGGAGTAAGGTGCTTTTCACATGAAATCACCACCGTCATTAACGGCTTTATTTGATCGGCATAAGAATGTTTAGGCGCTACAACAAAGAGGCACAGACAACAAACAAACGCACCAACGAATTCAGGCACTATTTTTGGCGTAAAAGACCCCATCGCACCATTTATTTTCTGTGTAATAACCATAATGCTACCAAGCTCAATTTATGTTGACTGGCGGTTTGCAGGTTAATTTGACTGGGATGCACTGGATACTGGAGGTGAAACTACAGGCTGTGACACATTGATTTTAGGACGCTCCATTTTGCGCTTCGCTACCATGATGGTAACGCGACGGTTCTGCGCCCGACCCTGCTCCGTATCATTCGCAGCCACAGGTTGATATTCACCATAACCCACTGCAGATAAACGCTCTGGCGCGACGCCTTTAGAAGAGAGATATTTCACAATTGCGCTGGCACGCGCCGTGGAAAGCTCCCAATTCGTAGGATACTTAACACTGTTAATGGGAATATTGTCGGTAAACCCTTCAAC
Organism: Cellvibrio sp. ATLC23; assembly: GCF_057196725.1. NCBI lineage: Bacteria > Pseudomonadati > Pseudomonadota > Gammaproteobacteria > Cellvibrionales > Cellvibrionaceae > Cellvibrio > Cellvibrio sp. ATLC23. The sequence goes on from NZ_JBXUOS010000011.1 coordinate 4,616, forward strand.
TTGCACAGGGTTGGAATAATTTTTTAGAATCTCCGCAATCTCATCGAAAATCTTTTGTGCCTGACTACTGGTATCTGCACTACCCGATGAAAACAAAATACTGTCTTTCAGCTCAATTTGCAGCCAAAGCTCGTTACTAGAAATTTGAATCAATTGATCGTCAATCAACTGCTCAAATTTTCCGGCAACCAAATCAGATATTTGGGTTAGTTCGTCACTGCTATTAAGTGAACTATCAGGGCCTTGATTTTCAATCTCTGTTGACGCGATAGAAGACTGGTCATCACTCACCGGATCTATCGCGGTTTGCCCCATATCAATCGGAGTAATAATCGCTGTCGATGGCGACACATTATCTTGTGGCTCTGCGTTATTCCGGGCGTTAGTTGGTTGATTAAATGCCTCAATAAAGGTGTCGGACAGAACGCGATATTTACTGTCATTAACTTGCGAAATGGAGTACATCACCACAAAAAATGCAAACAATAGAGTAATAAAGTCGGCATAAGAAATCAGCCAACGCTCTTGATTAACATGAACCTCTTGTCGCCTACGACGAACCATAAAGACACTACTAGTGATTGTGATAAAAGTTAGATGGAAAAGGATTAATTTAATGTGGATGCAAGTATCCGTTTAATTTCATCTCAATTGAACGAGGATTTTCGCCATCAGCAATAGCGATAATGCCTTCGATTATCAACTCACGATACTGAGAGTTTTCATTGACACACATACGCAATTTATTGGAGATAGGAATGAACACCAAATTGGCCAAGGCGACACCATAAATAGTCGCAACAAATGCAACGGCAATCCCAGGCCCAAGAGTGGCTGGATCGGCCAAATTGTTCATTACATGGATCAACCCCATTACCGCACCAATAATACCGATAGTAGGCGCGTAGCCTCCCATGCACTCATAAAATTTAATTGCATCAAAGTCGCGCTGCTCATCGACAATTAAATCAGTTTCCAAAATGCGACGAATCACCTCAGGCTCGTTGCCATCTACCAGCAATTGCAGCCCTTTTTTAGCAAACTTATCTTTCTCACGCTCCGAAATTGTTTCCAGCCCTAACAAACCATCTTTACGCGCCGCTGCCGCCCAGCGAACAATATTGGCAACGCCTTGCTTAAACGGTACGTAAGGCGGTTTAAATACCCAGCCCACTATTTTTAATGCGCGCCGTAAACTATGTTTAGATGTCTGCAACATAGCAGCACCCAATGTGCCTCCAAAAACAATAAACGCAGCAGGGCCATTAGCCAACGTAGCCAAACCACCGCCTTCCAAAAAATTCCCACCTAAAATGGCAGCAAAAGCAATAATAACTCCAAAGATGCTCAGTAAATCCATTACATAACCTCTCGCACCAAGTGCGGACCAATATCCTTTAAACTGAGCACTTTATCTGTCAGACCGGCACGTGCTACCGCCATGGGCATTCCATATATCACGCAACTCGCCTCATCCTGTGACCAGAGCGCTGAACCAGCCTCTTTTAGCAAACGAGCACCATTGCAGCCATCCGAACCCATGCCGGTCAGCACTATACCCAGCACTTTATCGGCATAGATATTCGCAGCCGAGCCAAAGGTAATGTCCAATGAAGGTTTGTAAGTAACTCGCTCATCATCCGGCAAGACACGCACCGAACCGCCATTGCGTTTATCGAGCATTAGTTGTTTGCCGCCCGGAGCAAGCAGTGCCAATCCTGGCTGCAATTGATCTCCATCAACCGCCTCACGCACACGAATATTACATTGTTTATTTAACCGCTCAGCAAAAGCTTTGGTGAAGTTTTCAGGCATATGCTGCACTAATACAATTGGCAAAGGAAAATTAGCTGGCAGGGTAATGAGCACTTCCGCTAATGCCACTGGCCCTCCAGTTGATGCACCAATCACCAACAATTTGGGTGGTTTTTTTAATCGAGAATTATCCGAGCCTGGCTTTTTTGCAGAATCCTCTTGCACAACACCTACAGGTGAACGCGCAGGTAGTGGTGCGACGGGAGCGGGCGAACGCAAGTTCGGAGAAGAAGTGATCGATGATGGCTCTGTCGCCGGTGAAACTCGTCCGGCAACACCGGCCAGAGTAATTAAACGCTCGTGCAGCTTTTTCTTGAGCGATGCCGAGCTACGGGATACTTCAGCAAAATCTTTGGGGATAAAATCCAACGCACCTGCAGCCAAGGCATCCAAAGTTACTTTAGCTCCCTCATAGGTGAGCGAGGAAAACATCAAGATAGGTACTTTACGGCTCGCCATAATCAGCTTGATCGCAGTAACACCATCCATCACTGGCATTTCAAAATCCATGGTGATGATGTCAGGCTTAAGCTGCTCTGCCTTTTCTACTGCTTCGCGACCATTACTGGCAAAACCAATAACTTTTAAATCCGGGTGCTCATTAATAATATCCTTCAGGCGATGCTGAAAGAAATTTGAATCATCTACTACCAACACCCGGACAGGCATCTAACTCACTCCGCAGAAATAACTGCTTTGGAAAATAAAATGGCTTGAATAACCCGACGAAAAAATTAGTTTCAGCTCAACGGCCACTAACTGTGCCCCCAACTGGTCGAGCCTTTAGCATAACGACGTAACAAACTGGGAATATCCAAAATTAAAGCGATGGTGCCATCACCGGTTATTGTTGCTCCCGCCATGCCCGGAGTGCCTTGTAACATTTTTCCAAGTGGTTTGATCACGACTTCTTCTTGACCAATAAGTTGATCAACAACAAAACCAACTCGCCGAGTCCCTACGGTTACAATTACTACATGCGCGTTATCCGGACGGTCACCATAAGCATTTTTAACCAGCCAATCCTTCATGTAAAACAGTGGGATAGCTTGATCGCGAATGGCGATGCAGTCCTGACCATCCACTATATGGCTCTTATTAAGATCCATATGAAAAATTTCATTTACGCTCACAAGTGGAAACGCAAATGTTTGCTGCCCCAACATAAACATTAATGTCGGCATAATCGCCAAGGTCAGCGGCACCTTGATAATAAAACGCGTGCCCTTACCTAATTCCGATTTAATTTCAACTGTGCCGTTTAACTGGGTAATTTTGGTTTTCACCACATCCATACCCACGCCGCGACCAGACACATCAGAAATTTCTTTTTTGGTAGAAAAACCCGGCGCAAAAATTAAATTATAGGCCTCGGTATCCGACAAACGATTCGCCGCGTCTTCATCAAACAAACCTTTTTCAACAGCAATATTGCGCAACCTAACAGGATCCATACCGGCGCCATCATCACTGATAGACAACAAAATATGATCACCTTCCTGCTCCGCCGAAAGCACCACCTGCCCCATTCTGGCCTTTCCGGCAGCTTCGCGCACATCAGGAAATTCAATGCCGTGATCCACTGAGTTACGCACCAAATGCACCAGCGGATCGGCAAGCGCCTCCACCAAGTTTTTATCCAAATCAGTTTCTTCGCCGACCAACTCCAAATTAATTTCTTTTTTCAAGCTACGCGCCAAATCGCGTACTACACGAGGAAAGCGACCAAAAACTTTTTTGATGGGCTGCATGCGGGTTTTCATTACCGACGTTTGTAAATCAGCAGTGACCACATCGAGATTAGCAACCGCTTTTACCAATGCTTCATTGGTAGAGCTATTACCTAAACGCACCAAGCGGTTGCGCACCAAAACCAGTTCGCCCACCATATTCATGATGTCGTCGAGGCGCTGGGTATCGACTCGCACCGTTGTCTCAACTTGCGGCGCTTCTTTCTCACTGACAGGTAAAGATGATGCAGCAGGTGCAGCGACAGCTTTAGCTGGCTCAACTTTTTTAACTGGCTCGACTTTTTTAGGTATCACTGGCGCTGATGCAGGCTTGGCTTCAATAGGCGCAGCTTTAACCGCTGCTGCTGCTTTTGCGGCGGGCGCTTGGGTAGCAGGAGTTACTGACGCAGGCGCACTGACTCCCGGCCCCTTTCCCTTGCCATGGAGCTGATCGAGCAGAGCGTCAAACTCATCGTCACTGATTAAATCGCTTCCTGAGGATGTAACAATAGGAGCAGATATTGGTGTAGTTACAGCCGGAGAGGACGCTTGGGTAACTGAACCAAGGCTGGGTCCCTTTCCTTTTCCGTGCAATTGATCAAGTAGCGCTTCAAACTCATCTTCTGATATTTCATCATTCGACGAACCGGCAACAATTGGGGCAACTGCCGGGGCAGAAATTGCCAAACCAGGCGCACCGCCTTTGCCGTGCAATTGATCCAGCAAAGCGTCGAACTCGTCCTCAGTAATTTCATCATTACCGGACGCACTAACCGGGGCGGGAGAAGAAGTGGGCGTAGCAGATACGGAAGCAGTCGCCGCCGATTGCCCTGCTATCGCATCGAGCAATTGTTCAAATTCTGCGTCGGTAATATCACCGTTAGGTGTTTCAGTAACAGGAGCACTCGCGAGGATAATTTCTTCGTCCGCAATACCTTCAGCTGCCTCATTTAAATCGGCACATGAAACCAAACGCTCCAGTGAAGCAATTAATGCATCATCAACAGGTGGCAATTCTTCGCGTTGGGAAACCAATTCAAATTGTTGGTTCACCATATCCAACGCTTCTAATACAACGTCCATCAATTCAGAGGTTACGGCGCGTTTTCCGTTACGCAAAATATCAAACAAGTTTTCAGTTAAATGACAGCATTCAACCATAGGAGTCAGCGCTAAAAAGCCTGCGCCACCTTTTACGGTATGAAAACCGCGAAAGATTGCATTGAGCAGGTCTTTATCTTCAGGGCGCTGCTCCAAGTCAACCAATTGCTGGCCAAGGCGCTCGAGAATCTCTCCCGCCTCTACCAGAAAATCCTGGAGAATATCCTCGTCATCACCAAAACTCATTCAACGTTCCTCGCGTGACCCGCAGATCTGCAAACTTAAAATAATTTAAAAACCAAGGCTCGACAGTAGATCATCGACATCATCTTGCCCGGTAACAACATCTGCACGCTCTTTATTGATTTGTGGGCCTTCAGCTTCGGTTTTACGCTTGTGCATAATTTGCATATCGTGTTCTGCGGTTTCACTGTCATTAGAAAGACCAGTAATTTCTTCAACTTGGCCAGCAATTCTTACCAAACTGACTAAATCTTTTTCGACATCATTTATCAAGCCGATTACGCGTTTTAATACTTGCCCGGTTAAATCCTGGAAGCCTTGCTCAAGCACAATATCTTGTAAATTTTTACTTAACTGTTCAGTACCAGTTACCATCTGACCTAAAAAACTATCCATACGCTCATAGAGTTGGCGGAATTCATCTGGCCCCATTTCGCGCCGTTTAAGCCGCGCCCACTCGGTGCGTAGACAATTAGCTTCCTGCCCAAGATCCATCGCAATAGGCGCAGCCTCATCGACCATATCCATGGTTTTCTCGGCCGCCTTTTGCGTGAGCTCGATAACATAATTCAGGCGATTAGAGGCATCGTGAATATCCGAATTGGCAATCTTTGGCGGCTCTTTGCTTAGATCAGCATCCACGTTGAAGTTGACAATCGCATTGTGCAATCCGCGTGTTAAGCGCCCTACCGATTGAAAAATATGCCGATCACGCGCTTGGGTGATGCTATGAATCAACACCGATGCATCTTCAAATTGATTGGCTTGCAATTTTTCAGTGAGCAACTTAGCGCATTCTTTCAATTCGACCACAAATTCGTCATTGAAGGATGTTTGAAGTTCAGATGCCATAACTACGCCTTATTTATTATTTGATCGACTTTTAGTTAACCTACACGATCAAAAATTTTCTCGATTTTTTCCTTGAGGGCTTGCGCAGTAAATGGTTTAACAACATAACCATTTACTCCGGCTTGCGCCGCCTCAATAATCTGATCGCGCTTGGCTTCCGCGGTCACCATTAACACGGGCAAGGTACGTAGTTTTTCGTCGGCACGAACCGCTTTCAGCAGATCGATACCGGTCATACCTGGCATGTTCCAGTCAGTGACCAGAAACTGAAAGTCGCCACTCTTAAGCATTGGCAACGCAGTAACACCATCATCCGCTTCATGGGTATTGGAAAAACCCAAGTCCCGCAGCAAGTTTTTAATAATCCGTCGCATTGTTGAAAAGTCATCAACAATTAAGATTTTCATATTCTTATCCAACGCAACCTCCACTCACCCTGACGGGATTTTCATTTAATCATAGTCTAGTAGGAGTTGAAGGTTCGGCCAGTTCCGGCGCCCAAATCTTCAACTTTTAATTCGAATCATAGTCCAAATTGCTGAAAATACAGAGTTTTTAGTGATTTCACAGCATTCACCCAACACTTTTTAGCCAAGTCGACTGATAATTGGTCACTCCCTTAATCTGATTGCCAACCAACTAGTTTATGGCGCAAGCGCGCTGCCGCTTGACTATGGATCTGACTCACTCGGGATTCACTCACTCCCAGAACCATTCCAATTTCTTTCAGGTTCAACTCCTGATCGTAATAAAGTGCCAAGACCATACGCTCGCGTTCCGGCAATAACATTATGGCTTTCATCAATGCCTGTTTTAGACCTTCGCGCTGAATTCCATCGAGCGGGCTGGCAAACGCACTGCTGTGCTCAGATGCGTCTATATTGCTATCTTCTTCGCCAAAGGTTTCTTCATAACTAAACAAGCGGCTGCCATTGGAATCTTGCAGCATTTCAAAATATTCGTTGAGTTCAACCCCTAATTCAGCCGCAACATCACTGTCACTTGCATCGCGCCCGGTGCGCGCTTCAACGGCTGCTACGGCTTGGGAAATACGGCGCGCATTGCGATGAACCGACCGAGGCACCCAGTCACCACGGCGCATTTCATCAACGATTGCACCACGAATACGAATACCGGCATAGGTTTCAAAACTCGCTCCGCGCGAGCCATCGTATTTTTGAGAGGCTTCGATAAGGCCGATCATGCCGGCCTGAATCAGATCGTCTACCTGTACACTGGCCGGCATCCGCATCATCATGTGATAGGCGATACGCTTAACCAAAGGCGCGTAGTCTTCCACGTTAATCTGAACATCAAGTAAGGTTTTTTTATCGTACATGGCTAAACCATTGACTGCGGCCATTGAGCACCTTCTTATCAGCAACAACCCGACGTTTTACCAACAGCCTTGCGGCACAACTTGTTCCATTCATTGCTTGTTCTGCGCAGCACTGTGAACTAACGCGCATTCGCGGCCTGCAGTAAACGCTCAACAAAAAACTCTAGCCGCCCGCTGGGCGAATTGGGTAACGGCCACTTATCTACAACTTGTGCGAGCCCGCGAATCGCGACCGAGGCTTTGGAAGTGGGTGCAAACTCCAGCAGCGACTTTTGCTTTTGTACCGCTTTTCGTACATTTTCATCGAACGGCACCTGTCCAACAAATTGCAATGCCACATCTAAAAAGCGCTCACACACCATATTTAGTTTGTTAAACATGTTGATGCCTTCCTGTGGTGTACGCGTCATATTGGCGACGACCCGGAAGCGTTGCATTCCATACTCTTTATTGAGCAATTTAATTAACGCATAGGAATCCGTAATCGATGAAGGTTCGTCACAAACAACGATAATGACTTCATTGGCCGCGCGAACAAAACTCACCACGGTATCGGAGATACCGGCAGCAGTATCAATCACTAAAATATCGACTTGATCAGAAAGCTCATTGAACGCGTTGATCAGCCCGGCATGTTCAGCGGCACTTAACTCCGCCATCCGCTGCACACCAGAAGAGGCGGGAACAATCTTCATACCGGCGGGGCCAGTTACCAACACATCTGCCAAACTGTGAGTGCCTGCAAGCACATCGGCCAGCGTATGGGTTGCTCTAATACCCAACAGCACATCAACATTCGCTAACCCCAAGTCGGCATCCAACAACACTACCCTGCGGCGCAATTCTGCCAGCGCAATGCTGAGATTAACGGATATATTGCTCTTACCCACTCCGCCCTTGCCGCCGGACACAGCGATCACTTGTACTGGTCGCATTTGGCTCATTTACACATAACTCCAAACCTATTCTTCGAGCTTGTACCTGGCGCTTGTCAGTCTTATTTACAAGACTTTTTTATAACTTGGCCGCGGGTACACCAATGGTGATCTGAGTATAGATAGAGATTGGCAATTCATCCGACTAATTTCAGTTTCACCGACAAATTACCTTGGTTATAACTGTTACTGTTTAACCTTCACTGTTTACGAGACTGCCGATGCTGGATTAGATTTGAGCAAGGCGACCGCTTTCGATACCAGTTGATGCGCGCGTGCCACCTCCAGGTTTTTGGGAATATCCTGACCATCGGTTGTGTAAGCAATCGACAACCGGTTTTGAATAGCGACCCCCAAGGCTTCGCCAATACTCGCGGTTTCATCCAGCTTGGTGAGAATACAACCCTGCAGACGCGCGGCACCGTAGGCGTGAACCGACGCTTTCAGCATTTGCATCTGACTATTGCAGGACATGACCAAATAAGTTTTTACCAGTTGCTGATCAGCCAGCGCTTTAAGTTGGGCTTTTAGATGCGGATCGCCGTGGCGGAAACCCGCAGTATCGATCAAGACCAGTGAACAATGACGCAAACAGCGCAGTACCGAATCCAGTGGGTTCGCTTCATCCACCACACGCACCGGCACACGCAAAATACGCGCAAGTGAGCGCAGCTGATCATGTGCCGCAATTCGGTAGGTATCCGTAGTAATCAGAGCCACTTTGTCAGCGCCGTGTTGCAATACATAACGCGCGGCCAGCTTGCCAATGGTGGTGGTTTTGCCTACACCGGTAGGGCCGACAAATGCAAACACCCCGCCCTGCTCGACTATATCGCGACCGTTAATCGGTAATTGATGCGCAAGATTTGCCAGCGCATCTGGCCAGGCATCACTCAATGTTTTGGTTTTTGTACAAGCGCCAATCACAGCACTGATCACATCTTTTGGTAAGTTCAAACGCTCAAGACGACGCGCAACACTGGCTAACACAGGAGAATTAATCGGTGCTGACTGTTGGCCGGTTAAACGATCCAATTGCTGCTCTAACAAAAAGCGCATATCGGCAATCTCGGCCTGCAAATCAGTGAGCTGCGATGAGGATTCAACGCTGTCATCGATATTCACATCAGCCTTAAATGACTCTTGCAAACGCCCTTCTTTAAGCAAAGTCTCGCGAAACGAGATAGCTTCTTTACTAAGTGCTGGCGCGGGCGTTGAAACCGGTGCAGAAGCCGCATCAACCAAAGGGTATTTTTCAGCAGCACTCATGCCCACCATAGGTCTTTGCGCAGGTGTCGGGGTATTGCGTGGGATACCCGCATTAACAACGGTATTTTTGCCTACCAGAAATTCTTTGGCGGACTCTTCGGCTTTGCGTGCAGCCAGCATACGCAAACGTGCCCTTTCTATATCCTCCGCTAATTGCGCACCGCTCTTACCGGCATTTGGATGGGCGGCACCCCGCTGGGCGGCACCCCGCTGGGCGGCACCCCGCTGGGCTGCATCCCACTGATCAGCAACTTGCGTTATAGCCGGTGCCGCTTTGCGTGACGGGCTGGTGCCCAGCGCGCGCGGAGATATATCACCATCACTCAATAAAGGTTCACTGAGCGAAAAGGTCGATTCAGCAAATGGGCGATTCTGCAGTTGTTTGAGCTCGTAATCGGACCCCATAGTAGTCAACAATTCCACCCCTTCCGGGATGCGATTGCTCGAGAGAATAATGGCATCTGGCCCCAGCTCCTGGCGAACCAATTCCAACGCACGGCGCATATCAGCAGCTACGAAACGTTTGACTTGCATATTCAACTCCTACCCATCAGGGCTACTTTTTATCAGCGCCGACACTCGCATCGATACTGATCTGTTTGTTTTCCGGTACTTCGGTATAAGCCAGTACACGCATATCGGGGACACTGTGGCGAACAAAGCGCGACAGCATTGGCCGGAGCGGTGCAGCAACCAGCAAAACCAGTGGCTTGCCTGACAACTCTTGCTGCTGTGCCGCACTGATCAATGATTGCTGCAGCCGATCCGCCAGGCCAGGCTCGATAAACGCGCTGTCATCGGCGCCAGCTTTTTGTGCCTGTTGTACGGTATTTAGCAACAATTGTTCCAATGTAGGTTCAAGGGTGATAACAGGCAGGTTTCTCTCGTTTCCAATGATGTTTTGGACAATTTGACGGCACAGAGCCACCCGTGCCAAGGCAGTAAGAGCGGCGGGATCTTGACTCTTTGCCCCTGAGCCCGCCAAGGCCTCGGCGATGGAGCGGATATCGCGAATAGGCACTCGTTCGCGCAGCAAGTTTTGCAACACCTTGAGCAGTACGTTGATGCTCAAGGTATTGGGCACCAACTCTTCAACTAATTTGGGGGATGATTTAGCCAGCATATCCAACAGCTTTTGCACGTCTTCGTGGCCGAGTAACTCAAAGGTGTGTTGCTGCAGAATTTGGTTGAGGTGTGTCGCCACCACGGTGCTCGGATCCACGACGGTGTAACCCAAGGTCTGCGCCTGCTCGCGCTGATTGGGGCTGATCCAGACAGCATCGAGGCCAAATGCCGGATCTTTGGTTTTGATGCCTTCGAGCGTACCGAACACCTGCCCGGGGTTGATAGCCAGCTCCCGGTCCGGATAGACATCAGCCTCCGCCATGGACACACCCATCAAACTCAAGCGATAACCAGTGGGGTTCAAATCTAAATTGTCGCGAATATGTACCGATGGAATTAAAAAGCCCATCTCCTGCGACAGTTTTTTGCGCACACCTTTAATGCGACCCAACAGCTCGCCACCCTGATTTTTATCGACCATCGGGATCAGGCGATAACCCACTTCCAGCCCGATCACATCCACCGGCTGCACATCATCCCAACCAAGTTCGGGCGATTCCGGCGTACCTTGTGGCAAAGCAGGCGCCGAGCGTTGCGGCGCAATGCTGGCGCCACCGCCCGAAGGTTGAGGCTCACTGGCGGCGCGGCTACCCGCGGGAATAAAGCTATTATCTTCAACAACCGCGGGCTGTTGCTTACGCCAATGAATGTAGTAAGCCAGACCTGCACACAATAAGCCCAACCCCAAGAAGGCAACATGGGGCATACCGGGAACAGAGCCCATAATGATCAACATGATGGCGGCAACAGCCAATGCTTTAGGCGAGGTAAACATTTGTCCCACGACTTGTTTACCCATATCTTCCGAAGTGTTAACACGGGTCACCAAAATGGCAGAAGCAACCGATAACAATAGACCGGGGATCTGAGCGACCAGGCCATCACCAATCGTCAGAATGGTGTACTTTTCAAACGCATCGCCAAACGTCAGATCGTGCTGCATCATGCCGATGGAAAAACCACCAATAATATTGATAAACATAATCATGATGCCCGCGACTGCATCGCCGCGCACAAACTTACTCGCACCGTCCATTGCGCCGTAAAAATCTGCTTCGGAGGACACCTCTTTACGACGCTCCCGCGCCTGATCCTGATCGATCAATCCCGCATTTAAATCGGCATCAATTGCCATTTGTTTGCCGGGCATCGCATCCAAGGTAAAACGCGCGCTCACTTCCGATATACGGCCAGCACCTTTGGTGATTACCACGAAGTTGATGATCATCAAAATGATAAACACCACAATACCCACGGCCAGATTGCCGCCGATTACCACATTGCCAAAGGCCTCGATTACCTTACCGGCAGCATCCCCACCCTCATGACCTTCAAGCAATACCACTCGTGTAGACGCCACGTTCAAACCCAGGCGCAGCAAGGTTGCGATCAACAAAATCGTAGGGAAAGCGGCAAAATCCAGCGGGCGCATGGCATAAACCGACACCAACAGCACAACGAGAGAAAGCGCGATATTGAAGGTAAAAAACATATCGAGCAGCAACGGCGGGATTGGCAAAATAATCATCGCCAACAGCATGATCAATAATATTGGAATGCCCAGATTGCCACGCCCCATTCCCTGTAGGGAACTTAGCGCAGCTTTGCCGTTAATATTATTGAGCTGGTTAAACGTTGGTAAGGCCATAAGCACGGATTCTTGACGGTTGGATCATTTCTCCGTGATATCGCAAGAAACATACCGATTTAAGCAATCCGCTGAGGATAATTAACAAGCGTTTATTATTTGACCTATTGATGAGATGCGCATACGATATGCGCATCGCTAAAGGGCATTAATTATGAAAAGTATTTACGACACCAGCGCACCCAAAAAACCCACAAATGTGAGCATTAACAGCGAGTTACTGCGCAAAGCTAAAGAATTTGAGATCAACCTGTCCGCCACCCTGGAACAGGCGCTCGCAGAGAAAGTGAGGCAAAAACAGCAGGAGTTATGGTTGTCAGCCAATAAAAGTGCGATAGATGACTACAATCAATACGCCGAGCAAAACACCAGCCTAAGCGATTCACTGCGGAGTTTCTCATGAGCCAATTCCGCGCCTATAAAAATCACAATCCTGACAACCCTCACCTACCCTATTTGCTTGATGTGCAAAATGACCTGCTGGAAGGTCTGGATACCCGCATGGTGATACCGTTAATTCGCGAGTCCAGCTTTAAAGGAAGTGGCATAACCACATTAACACCCAGAATAAATTTGCACGGCGAAGCACTACTGCTGCTCACCCCACAAATGGCCAGCATCAGCAAACATTTACTGACTGACGAAGCCGCCAATCTCGTCGACTTTCGCTATGAAATTTTGGCGGCGATTAATTTATTGATTGAGGGATTTTAGGCAGAGTTGTATCTCAATCCTGCTTACCGCTAGCATCGTAACGAAGATCGCGCGGTACGTTGATGTTGCGTGGGTAACTTGGTTTTTCGCCTTTGCCTTTGCGGAAGTTACGCAACTGAAACACATAAGCCAGTATCTGCGCCACAGCCAGATAAAGGCCGGATGGGATTTCTTGATCCACCTCAGTGGTATAAAAAATCGCACGGGCGAGCACCGGCGATTGAATGATTTCGATTTTATGGGCATTTGCAATTTCACGAATTTTTAGCGCCGTATGATCGCCACCCTTGGCAATCAAAATCGGTGTATCCATTGCTTCCGGATCATATTTCAATGCTACCGAAAAGTGTTCCGGGTTGGTGATAATGACATCGGCCTGCGGCACGTTAGACATCATTCGGCGCTGCGCCATCTCCCGTTGCAACTGGCGAATACGCCCTTTCACTTCCGGTTTACCATCGGTATCTTTGGATTCGTCTTTTTGGTCTTGCCGCGACATTTTTAACTTTTTGTTGTATTCATAAATTTGCAGCGGAACATCAATGACGGCGATTAAAATCGTCGTCGCCGACAGTGCAATCGTGGCAAAAATAGAAATTTCCAGCGAGTGAATAATCGAATTGCCAATGCTTTCATCCACCAAGCGAAACATATCCTGCGCATAGAATTTTAATAGCCAGATGGTCGCGCCTAAAATCACCAGCACTTTACCCAAGGCTTTCAACAATTCAATTAAGGATTTAACCGAAAACATGCGCTTAATGCCGGCGATTGGATCCATGCGACTCAGTTTTGGTTGCATGGCTTTACCGCTGTAATTCCAACCGCCCAAAGCGATTGGCCCAACAATGGAGGCAATTAATAACACCGCCATCAAAGGCGCAATACTGATAAGGCCGTCGTAAATTGCACTGGCCAAATGGGCAAGCATGGCGTTGGGATCAAAAATAGTGGTGCGATTAAGAATAAAGTTTTCGCGGGTGAGACCAATTAATTTTCCGCCCATAAAATCGGCCGAAAAATAGATACCCAATGCCGCCAACATTAATACAGCGGTAGTGGTTAAATCACGGGATCGGGGAATCTGGCCTTCTTCGCGCGCTTTTTCAATTTTTCGCGCACTGGCCTCTTCCGTTTTTTCCTGACTGCTGTCGTCTTCTTCAGCCATTGCAGCAACCTAGGGTGTCAATGCCAAAGTGCGCAGCACACCAATACCTTCTTCCATAATTTCAAAATACACTGGCAGGAAGTTAGCAAAAGTGAACCACATAAGAATAAAACCAAATATTAGCGTGATGGGAAAACCCACGGTAAACACATTCATTTGCGGAGCTGAACGACTCATCACCCCGAATGACATATTAACAATCAACAATGAAGTAAATAACGGCAAGGTAATTAACAAACCAGCACTGAACAACCAAGAGCCCATATCAACAATCGTCATAAAATGGGCGCTGTTCATCCCTGCCCCCCCAATAGGAAAGGTAGTAAAACTATCGATCATCAACTGTAAAACAACCAAGTGACCATTGCTGCTTAAAAATAATAAGGTCGATAACAGCAGGTAGAATTGCGACAAAATTGTCACACTCACGCCACTAGATGGATCATTCATGGCGGCAAAACCCAAACCCATTTTCATCGCCATAAATTGCCCAGCCAATACAAACACATGCAAAACCACTTGCATTGCAAAACCCAACGCTAGGCCAATCAGCACCTCTTGAACAACCATCATAAAACCCTGTGCCGATAAAAATGAAACCACAGGCGCAGGCGGCAATACCGGAACAATGATGATGGCAGTAAACAAAGTGAGAATAATACGAACGCGTGCAGGGACGGTGCGGGCCCCAATCACTGGCACCGCAAAATAGAACGCGCTGATCCGCAACAAAGGCCAGAGATATTGGCCAATAAATTGCGAGAGCTGCTCTTCACTGATGATTAGTTCTTGCATGGCACCCGCTACCCGATGAGGCTCTACTTTACCCAATAAGCGATGGGACGCTCGAATACAATCGATCAAACAAATCCATAAACTTGGTAATCAGCCAAGGGCCCGCCATCATCAGGGTAATCAGCGTCACTATAAGGCGCGGCAAAAAACTCAATGTTTGTTCGTTAATCTGGGTCGCTGCTTGAAACATACTCACAACCAACCCCACAATTAACCCAGGGCCAATAATCACTAGCAGCATCATAATTACCAAAAAAAACGCTTCGGCAAATAAGTCCATCACGACTTCAGGTGTCATCATATAGCCTCCGTCATATTCCGTAGCTGGCGGCGAGCGTGCCCACAATCATCGCCCAACCATCGACCAGAACAAACAGCATAATTTTGAACGGCAAAGAAATAATCAGCGGCGACAACATCATCATACCCATAGCCATCAGCACGCTGGAGACGACAATATCGATCACCAAAAAGGGAATAAAAATAATGAAGCCAATTTGGAATGCTGTTTTTAATTCACTGATGATAAAGGCGGGAACCAAAATACTGAAAGGCGTTTCTTCTGGCTCAGCAATAGGAGGATGTTTGGCAATGCCGACAAACAAGGCAATATCGGACTCGCGCGTTTGCGCCAACATAAACGCATGAAATGGTGCCGCTGTTTTTGCCAAAGCCTCTTGCGCACCAATCTGCTGATTGATATAGGGTTGCAATGCATCTTCATTTACCTTGTTTAACACCGGCTGCATAATAAACAAGGTTAAAAATAGCGCGAGGCCAATCAGAATTTGGTTTGATGGCGACTGTTGTAAACCCAGTGCCTGACGCAAAATAGAAAAGACAATAATAATTCGCGTAAACGATGTCATCATCATTAACAGTGCTGGCAAAAACGTCAGCGCCGTCATAATCGCGAGGATTTGCAGGGTTACCGTATATTCCTGGGTGCCATCAGCATTGGTTTTAACCGTCATGGCTGGCAGCCCAGGAATCGCAGGTAAAGCGCCCAAATTGGAGGGGGTGGTTTGCGCGAGAGGTAAACTATTCGCGGCATTATCAACTACTGGTGGAGTTGTGCTTTGCGCAGAAACAAAACCCGCACACAATAACAGCACCAGCGTTACGATAACTCGAAAATAACCCCACTTTTTTTCTACCGCAATTTTCAACATGGCGTTTCCTAAGGCGCAGAGTTATTGTTGTTATGATCTGCTGCAGATGATGGCGGTGTTTTTTGTTGCAAGATTGCCATTAACTTGCGGCTAAAATCCGACTGGGAGTCCGCTTTAGTATCCAGCGCAATAGGCGTTTCAAACACATGTAAAGTATTTATATTTGTGGATGTAATGCCCAACAGCAATTGCTGCCCACCCGCATCAATTAATACGATTCGCTCGCGCGTGCCCAATGGCATAGCCGATATCACTTTAATATGCGAATTTGCCGAAAATGTTCCCTGACTGAAACGTTTTACAAACCAGGAAATCGCAAAAATCAAACCGATAATACCTAATAGCGCCAGCGTTACATTCAATAGATGACGGCCACTGCCAATAGGTGCAACATTGGTTTGTGCCGATTGATTGTGTGTCTGGAGGTTGGCTGGTGTAACAGATTTGCTAACGGAGTGAACCTTCGTTTGCTCACTCGCGGGGACAACTTGTGAATCTGTTGTTGCACTGACAGTTGCAACTACTGCAGGTTGTTCGGCCGCGACAGCAGGTTCAACCTCACCTGTCACTGAGGCTTCTTGAGCATAGGCAGGCAAAACCAATAGCAACAACAGCCCTAGCCTTTTAACTACAAGCAATGACACAAAAAGATGTTGCACAGTGACAAGATTCATTCGGTATTCCTAACGCAACTTTTTAATGCGCTCTGCAGGGCTAATAACATCCGTCATACGAATACCAAATTTTTCATTCACCACAACTACTTCACCGTGCGCGATTAAAGTACCGTTGACCAATACATCGAGCGGCTCTCCCGCAAGACGATCCAGTTCAATCACCGAGCCCTGATTAAGCTGCAATAAATTGCGGATAGTAATTGATGTGCGCCCTACTTCCATTGAAATCGAAACGGGAATATCCAGAATCACATCCAAATCAGGGCTACCCGGCGCTTGTTTCGATACTTCGCTTTTTAATTCATCAAATGAAACTGTATTGGCCATGGTTTCATCAACATCCGCTTGCTCAGCCATAGCAGCAGCCCAATCATCAGCCATTGAGTCTTGATCAACATCATCATCAGCCATTTTATTCACCCTTAGTTGCAGTCACGCATCACTCTTTAGTTTTAGTTTCAGTGGCGCCGCGCGCTTTAGCAATTTCACCTTTGGTACCGGTAATATTGTAAGCGCTGCTGCGATCAATAAACTCTCTAATTTTCAAACTCAAAAAACCATTGGATTGCCCCAACTGAGTTCTAAACATAGGAACGCCATTCGCAGTCAGGACATGGTAATCAGGAAATTCAATGGGAATAATATCGCCCGCTTTTAACTCGACAATATCGCGCAAGGTAATATCGCGCCGAACAATATCGCACTCCAAATCCACACTTGCTGAAAGAACATCCTCGCGCAGTGCTTTTTCCCAGCGCTCGTCGTGTTCGTCGCTATCACTTTGCAAACCTGCGTCGAGTACTTCGCGAATCGGCTCAATCATCGAATAAGGTACAGTGATGTGCATTTCACCGCCGCCGCCATCCAACTCTATGTGAAAAGTACTTACCACTACCACTTCGCTGGGGCTAACAATATTTGCTAACGACGGATTCACTTCTGAATGCACATACTCAAAATTGATAGGAAAAACCGCTTTCCACGCTTCGGTTAAATCAATAAACGCTTGATTCAACACCATCTGTACTACACGCAATTCAGTAGGTGTAAATTCGCGACCTTCAATTTTTGCATGGCGACCATCGCCACCAAAAAAATTATCGACTAACTTAAACACCAGGCGCGCATCAAGAATAATCAGTGCCGTCCCACGCAAAGGGCGAAACTTAACCATATTCAAACTGGTGGGTACATAAAGTGTGTGAACATATTCGCCAAATTTTTGAATTTGCACTCCGCCGACTGACACATCAGCCGTTCTGCGCAACAGGTTAAACATACTGATGCGGGTATAGCGGGCAAAACGTTCATTAATCATTTCGAGCGTAGGCATTCGCCCACGCACAATACGATCCTGACTGGTGAGATCATATGCTCTTACCGTACCGGGCTCATTGTCGCCCTCGGTATCTATGTCACCATCATCAACGCCATGAAGGAGCGCATCGATTTCGTCTTGCGAGAGTAAATCTTGCACAGTGGTTCCTTATTGCATTACAAAGGTGGTAAACAATACTTGTTCGACGTTCGCCGATGAAACCTTATCCGCCTTACCGCTAGCAGCGAGTGCCGCTTGTTCTTTTTGCAGTTGGCTGCGAATAATCTCCAATGCTTCTTCGCGCAATATTTCTTTACCTTCATTAGTTTGTAATTCATCAAAACTTTTCGCGCTAAACAACATGACCAAACCGTTACGTATGGCAGGCATATGTAACGTCAGCAGCTCCTGTAACAGCGGATCACGAAACAGCAATGTAATAGACGCTTGCAAATAGCGCTGACGGCCATTCACATTAAAGTTAATCGTAAATTTAGGGGTCATCTCATAATAAATAGCAGGTGCCAGTGTTGAGGGGGCATGCTTTGTTGCTGCAACTGCTTCGCCTGCTGGTGGTGCAGGTGATAAGACCTTTAACGCCACTACAGTACCGCCAATAGAGATGATGATCAGCGCCACCGCAATGCCAATCATTAAAAACAGTTTCTTTTTAGAACCTGACTCCGTACTGCCTGCGTCTGCTTTTGCTTTTGGGGCTGCCGCCATGTCAAAACTCCGTCACTTTCAAGGACTAAAATGGGTTGAGCAATACCTATGCCAGTATTGCCCTTGAAAGCTTAGCAGCGGATTAGGGGTTTGCGAGCAAGAGCACACAAAGGGAGATAAGAATGAGCAAAAAAATTGTTATGCAAAACAAAGATGTAAAGAAGCTGATCAATATGATCAGCTTCTTTACAAAAAGACAGGCATAAACAAGAGAAACAAATGAAAGTTATGCGTAATGATCGACCAAGCGCATTGATATCGCCTGGCTAACAGCGACCTGTGTTAGCTCTTCATCATCCTCAATTCCGGAATTTTGCTGTTTGCTTGATTCCTCCTGCTCCCGCTTAGAAAAAGATTTGTCCGAGACATCGACATTAACCAGATTTAATCCCTGCTCGGAAAACATTTCACGCAAGCGGCTTAATTGCTGATCCAATGCTTCGCGCACGGCAGGATGCGGACTACTGAAGGTAACGCTGGCTTGATCCTGATTCACGCTTACCTTCACTTGCATTGGGCCAAGTTCCGGTGGATCCAAACGAATTTCGGCCGCACTGACGTTTTGTGCGGCAAGCCATAACACCTTATCGCCCACGGCTTGGCTCCATTGCGGGCTGCCCACCGTTACCGGCACACCGGTTTGAACAATAAATGCACGGGCGGCAGGTGATTGCGCTTCGGTTAAACGTGCCATCGCTTCTACTGCAGCACTAATGATTGCGGGTTTTACATCGACGGCGGGAGCCGTTTTATCCAAAGTCGCTGCCGCCATAGTGGTTTCGGCCAGCTTATTTAATGCTGCTTTGGAGTTCAGTAATGCAAAATCCGGGTTGTCTCCTGTTTCTGCATCTAGCAAAACATCTGCATCTGAATTGGGAGCAAGATCTATTTCAGCATTTGCTCCGCCCTGCGATGCACCTGTAGCTATTCCAGCCAGAGCGGATTGCGCATCAACTCCCGCAGTAGCAACTCCTGTAGTAGCAGCACCTCCTGCAACTAACTGGGTTTTCGAAACAAATTGAAGACCAACCAATACGGCTTGCTCGCCATTAACTGCCGCATCGCCCTCTATTTCGATGGGCTGCAAGGGCGTATTAATCGCCACAAGACTCGGATCTATGACCGACATATCCTCAGGTGATACAGATGGATCAATCTCATCTTCATTGGCAGGCGCTTCTACTACTACGGGCTGGATAGAAACTTGACCAAGCAGGTTTGCAGATGTATCAAGCTGACCATCCACTTCAGTTGAATCTGTAGCAGCTAGCGTTAAGTCATCCAGCGCACTATCTGCCTTTACAACCGCAATCTTATCTGGATCCATCACCCGCAGTTCATTTCCCATAGGCGCTTGATCATTTAGCTCAGCAGATTGTTCCTCGCTTATTTTTTTTCCCCGCGCTGCATTCACATCATTTCCTTGTACAGACTGATCAGTTACATCGGTTGATCGCTGATTATCTTTGGAAGTATTTGATGGAGTCTCTAACCGGCCGACCTCTTTCTGCGAATCCTGCCGAGCTGGCGGTTTAACAATCGGTCGGGAAGCACCAGTGGGCTCTGCAGCAGGGCTTTCTTTGCGCGCCACAGGTTTACGAGCGGCAATTTCTGGCCGCACCTGTTCCAGTGCCTGATGAAATTTTTCAGTCGATTCCACACGCGCCTTAGCCGTCGTACTTTTAGTCGCCGCCGGATTAGCACTGGTTAAACCCAGTAAACTATTTAAAAAATTACTATTGCTCATCTGCTGCTCCTGCGCTTGATCACGGCAAGGCTTTGCCGCTTGATCAGACAACTATTCGGTTCAGGAGATACTTTGCAAAGCAGGTGCCAATTTAGACAATCGGCGCTGTAGAGGAGCGATAGACGCTAAGGTGAATTATGAATAAGAGCGCAGCAAACTCAGAACTTGTGCGAACTCTTGTTCGATGGAGTCAAGATCGACAGCCAATCCGTCGAGACTATTTTCAAACGCTTTTTTCTCCAGCACGGCGCAGAGTGCCGATAATTGCAGCGCGCCAACATTACTACTACTTCCTTTGAAACTATGTGCTGCACGGCGAATAAGGTCGGCATCTGACCCCTGGATAACCTTACGCAGAGTAGTGATTCGGTCAGTGGAATCCTGCACGAAGGTATCAATCAGCAACGTAAAATCATCCTCCATGACTTGTTTCAGGGTGTTTAACGTTTCGTAGTCCAGATGTTCCATGGCGGGCTTCTCATTGTTGGGAATGAAGAGTCACAGCTGATTCAATTCATCGTCAATCATCATTAACCCATGAAAAATCGACTTCGACGATATTACCGCATCCAAAATAGGTAACAGTACCACAAAGTTTCTCCACCAGCGCAATACCACGCCCGCTATAACCGAAAGATGAAAGATTATCGGTTGCGCGCTGTTGATGATCAAAACCCGTACCGCTATCCTCAATACGGACTTTTAACAAACCGCCATTTTCGTTGGTTTTGTGAGAGATACGGATACGTACAAAGCCTTCCGTCACCTGATTAATACGCTGTTCGCGCAACTTATAATAGTCGGAAAACCCTTCCGGTGTTTTTTTCAGCTCAGAGTCCAGTTTTAATACACCGTGCTCCAAGGCATTGGTGTACAACTCAGCAAGAATGGTATAGAGCGTACTGCTAAAAGCGCGCAAGCTGGGCACTTCCATCAATACATTTAATAACATGGGCAATGGATCAAATACTTTAAAACTCGTAGGTTTTACTTCAAACCCCATGACCCATTCAATTTCCGAGTTGGCAAACTTATGACTTGCTTCCTGCGCAAAGCTATTCACTCGCGCAGGTTCATCCATGCGAATTTCCAACAATGATAAATCGTCATCTTTTTCACCATTGCCAACAAACTGTTGCACACTCTCAATAATTTCATTAAATAAATGCTCGGGGTTTTGGTTGCGACCAAACACTTCTTTCAGTCGCTCTTCACCAAACATATCCCCCTCTGCATTGCGCGCCTCATGAATACCGTCAGACCAAACAAAAATTCGATCTTCTTCTTGGAGCTCATAGTATTCACAATTATCTTTAAAGGCGCGACTTGACAAGACCCCCAATGGTAGGTGAGTTGATTTAACCGGAGTAATATTACTCTCTCGATGATGATAGATAAAACAATCTGGCAATCCACCGTTCCAAATCTTTAAGCGCTTTTTACGGAAATTAATATCCATCATGGTGGCACAACAAAAAATCCCCACCGGTAAAATATTTTTTAATTTTCCATTTATTTCGCGCAGGATATCGGTCATGGAAAAACCTTTTTGCACCATGCCATAAAAGGTCGATGCCAGCGGCATAGCGCCGATCGCAGCGGGCAAACCGTGGCCGGTAAAATCACCAAGCAATACCATCATACTGCCATTGGGTCGCATGGCCGCAACCAGCACATCGCCATTAAAAACAGCGAGTGATGATAAAAAATAACGCACATTACTAGCACTCAAACAGCCGCTGTGTGCGACATTATCAAACACGTGCTTGGCAACTGTTTGCTCCTGGAGCAGACGGGTGTTGTACTGCACGATTTGATTGCGCTGCGTAAGCATAGTGCTATGCATTTCACGCATACGATTGAAGGACTTTATTTTGGCTTGCAGAATAATGCGATTGTAAGGTTTGGAAAGAAAGTCATCGCCCCCCGCATCCAAACATTGCACGAGTGATTCGGTATCAGAAAGAGAAGTGAGAAAAATAATAGGGACTAGTTCATCGCCCGCAAGCTCTTTGATTTTTCGCGCGGCACCAAAACCATCGAGCTCGGGCATCAATGCATCCAGCAAAACAATATCGGGTTTCTCAGCAGAGTAAACCTGAATCGCCTCGAGCCCATTGCAAGCTGAAACTACATGATGGCCTTCTTTGCGAACAATGCTTTCAAGAATGAGCCTGTCGGTGTCTGTATCATCGGCAACTAGAATCTTTAAACGACGCACATCATTCATAAAATTGCTTCCATACATCACTCAACATGCCGCAGAGCATGCTCGGCCACCTATTGAATGTCGAACAGTTGCTCAAAATTAGAAATCAATAAAATCTTTTTCACATCCGGTGCACAATTCACAATTTGAATGTTGGACTGCTCCCCTCCCGCGTAATCACGCAATAGCAACAACATACCCAAAGCTGAACTGTCTAAATAAGACGTGCCCTGTAGATCAACACGGTAATGAGTGGGTGCCTGAGCAAGCTTTTCATATGCACCGCGAAATTCTTGGTGGGAGCTAAAATCGAAGCGGCCCTGAATATAAATAGTGACTTGATTGCCGTCAGGGGAAACTGTTGACGTGATCGCCATGTCTTACCTCATCAAAAAACGCTAAACATTACTGATGCCAGTCCATCCAGGATAGCCCTCGCCCCAGCACAACCTAAGGATAGCCTATAAAATTATAGTTGCTGGAGACTTCATGCAATATAGTATGCAAGCAACAAAATCATCCCGAAAACCCATTTATCTGACTTTTTGTGCCTCTTATGCGCCTTTATATTGCGTTGTCTGACTGACGCTGTAATTGCTGAGAGCTTAATTCATCCATCTCTTTCTGCAAACGTTTATCGAGCAGAAGATTATCTTCACGCTGCAATCGAGCAATTAAATCCTCAATGGATTTACGCTTTTGGTACTTTAATCGCCACTGTTGTTGCAGCGACTCAAACAACACTTTATAGCGCTCAACCTTGTTTGCCTGCTCATTGCAGGCTGCATTAACCCGATTAATAAAACTGCTGTAATTGATTAGTTCATGAGCAAGAACCCCCTCCCGCAGCGCGCCTTGGGCAGTTAAATACTGATCGGCATAATCGCGTAACTCGGCCAATTGTCGCTCTTCTTGTGCGAGCTGATCGCGGAATTGACTGAGTTTTTTAGCCGCCTCATCTTCCTGGCGAAATGCCAGCGACAAGACAACCTGCATTCGTTTGGCGCGGGATTCAGCCATGTTTCACACTCGCTGCATAGATGATTTAGCGTTGCCGATGCTGTTGTGCCAGTGGGCTATTGGCTTTGGTATTGGCAGGAGGTTTGAGGAGCACTTTAAGATTAGCAATGGATTCCGGCAGCCGTACACCTTGCTTGATCCCCTGTTGGATAAACGCGCGCAAATGAGGGAACCGCTCAATCGCAGCATCTGTTTCCGGGTCAGCACCTGCGGTGTAGGCACCAATGGCGATCAAATCGCGGTTCTGTTGATAACGCGCGAGCAATTGTTTAAAGCGCTGCATCATTTTCAAGTGTTCATCATCAACGATGTTTTGCATCGCCCGGCTGATGGACGCCTCTACATCAATAGCGGGATAAATCCCCTCCTCCGCCAACCGCCGCGATAGCACCACATGGCCGTCAAGAATCGCCCGCGCCGAATCGGCAATCGGGTCTTGCAAATCATCGCCTTCAGTTAACACGGTATAAAAGGCAGTAATTGAACCTTCACCTTCCGCCGCATTACCGGCTCGCTCCACCAATTGCGGAATTTTGGCAAACACCGAAGGTGGATAACCTTTGGTCGCCGGGGGTTCGCCAATAGCCAGCGCAATTTCCCGCTGCGCTTGGGCAAACCGGGTGAGCGAATCCATCAGCAACAATACGTTTAAACCCTGATCGCGATAATACTCGGCGATACGGCTACATAATTGCGATGCGCGCAAACGCATCAAAGGCGCATCATCTGCCGGTGATGCAACCACTACAGCGCGGCGCAAACCTTCTTCACCGAGAATATGGTCGATAAATTCTTTTACCTCGCGGCCCCGCTCACCCACCAACCCCACCACCACCACATCGGCAGTGGTAAAGCGGGTCATCATGCCGAGCAATACACTTTTACCCACACCAGAACCGGCCATCAAGCCCAAGCGTTGGCCGCGCCCAACGGTAATCAAAGCATTAATCGCGCGCACACCCACATCCAGCGGTTCACTGATAGGGTGACGTTGTAGCGGGTTAATTTCCTGCGGAGTGAAATCGAGAAACTCATCGCCTATGAGGGGGCCTTTGCCATCGAGCGGCTGGCCTATGCCGTTAACCACCCTACCCAACAGCTGCGGGCCAACCCGCATGCCCATTTGGGTGGCGACGGGAATAACCCGTGCGCCCGGTTGCAAACCTTCAACACGTTTGATCGGCATTAAAAATACTTTGTCGCCTGAAAATCCGACCACTTCGGCTTCTATGCGGCGATTGTCGCTATTGATAATTTCACATTGGCGACCGACAGAAACATTCAAACCTACCGCTTCCAACGTCAGTCCGACTGAGCGAGTAATGCGCCCTTCGGCCTGTGGTTCAACCGGTACCAGTTTTCGTGGCGCGTAGGAGCGCAGACGGGAGCTTATGGATTGGCGCTCCGACATGATTAGCGCTCATCCTGTTGATCAGAATTCATATCAGAAATTTTTTCACTGCTTACAGTATTCTCTGCCGCAGAACTTTCTGCTTTCTCATTTCCAAGCTCACTATCAGCAGACAGGCTGCCTTGCGTAAATGAATCCTCATCTTCGTCATCATCGCTGTCGCCACCGGCCAACTGCTTGGAAATAAATTGCTCCAGCACCGTTTGCAAACGCGACGACACGGAAAAATCCACCCGGCTTTCCGGTGTTTCAATACGGCAGCCGCCCGGCAATAACTCAGCATCACCAAAAAAACTCCACGCCAATTGCTGCTCTTCCGCATAGGTTTCCACCGCAGCCAAATCATCGGGATTTAAACAAACACGAATATTTTTATTGCCGATGGGCAAGGCATCGACGGCATCTTTCACCAAGCTGACAATGTGTGATGAATCGGTCAGTAACTCGCGCTGCACGACACTTTGGGTAAGGGTACAAATCACATCTAACAACAGATGTTCTACGTCAGTATCCTGTTCATTGATGGGATCTAGCAGTGCATTGGCAAGGCTCTGAAAGCGCTGCTGTTCAGCAACTAACTGTGCGCGCATTTCCATTAAACCCTGTTGGCGACCCGCCTCATAACCTTCGCTGTTGCCCTTGGCAAAACCGGCTTTGTGCCCCTGTTCAAATCCATCTTTTTCAGCGGTATCAAAAATAGCCTGCATCTCCTCTGCTGTCATGCCCATCTGTGGCACCGCTTCCGGTTCAGGCATCTCAACGGTTTCGATGGTTTCTTTTTCGCGGCGCAATAATCGCTCGCGTCTTTCGCGCGCCTCCTTTTCTACTGACGACAAAATTTTGCCGTGTTCAGTGATTGGAGGAATCACCCAAGTCGTGGCACTCTCAACCGCTTCTGCGGGAATACGATTTTGCAAATTGTTATCCGACATGGATGCACTATCTCAATTGACGCCAGGGCCCATTAACACGGGGAATGCAATTAACCATTAAACCATCTGGTCGCCGCTACCGCCCAACATAATTTCGCCCGCATCGGCCATACGGCGCGCCGTAATAAGAATTTCTTTTTGCGCCGCCTCCACATCTGCCAAGCGCATTGGCGGTTTGGTTTCCAAGTCGTCGCGCAACAGTTCGGCTGCACGCTTCGACATGTTTTTGAAGATTTTTTCTTTGAGTTCGTCGTCCGCTCCTTTGAGCGCGACGACTAATACATCGGAAGAGACTTCGCGCAGCAGCGCTTGAATACCGCGGTCGTCCACCTCTTTGAGATTCTCGAACACAAACATCAAATCCTGAATTTGATTGCCCATATCCTCGTCGATTTCTTTGATACCTTCCATCAGTTCGGCTTCGATAGAACCATCCAAATTGTTCATAATTTCCGCCGCCACTTTGTAACCACCCATGGCTTTGGTTTGCGATGCCGCATTGCCGGAGAACTGTTTTTCCAGAATATCGTTTAATTCCTGCAGCGCGCTGGGCTGTACTGTATCGAGCGATGCAACCCGCATCATAATATCCAGGCGAACCTTTTCCGGAAAATAGGTCAGAATCTCGGCGGATTGGTCCGAATCGAGGTAGGCGATAACAATCGCCTGAATTTGCGGGTGTTCGTTGCGGATGATATCGGCGATTGAACGCGCCTCCATCCACTTGAGTGTATCCAAACCGGTAGTGTTACCGCCGATCAAAATGCGGTCGATCAGGCTGTTAGCTTTATCTTCACCCAATGCCGTCACCAACATTTTGCGAATATAGTTGTCCGCACCCACTCCAAGCCCGGTCAGGGTTCTAACTTCATCTAAAAAGTTGCCCAATACCGCCTGCACTTCTGACTGCTGAATATTTTGCAGCTGGGTCATTGCCGCACCAATGCGCTGAACTTCTTTTGGCCCCATGTGCTTCAAAATTTCCGCTGCGTCAGCCTCACCAAGCGACATTAGTAAAATAGCCGCTTGATCTACATAACGCATTTTGAACTTAGGTTTATCGACAGCTTTATCGTTGGCATCAGTCATCGCGATTTATCCACTTCTTCACTACCTGGGCCACGCGGCCCGGGTCATCGGCAATCAAACCTTTAATTGCATTAAGTTGTTCTTCATAACCCTGATCAGGGCTGGGCAACATCAGCGCATGACCACCGGTCAAGGTCACGGTCTCATCAGACATACCATCCAAACCACCAGCACCTGCAGCTTCCAAAGCCGCCAATTGCCTCGCCTCTTCTTGTTCCGCGAGCGCACCACCCTGCTTGGACAGGCTTTTAAACATAGGGCGCAACAGACCAAATACGATCAATAAAATCACCAGTACACTGGCGAGATATTTGATGTTTGGCATGATCCATTGCTCCCACCAAGGAACATCCAGCCCCAGTGTAGGATCTTCTACCCGATTGGCAAACGCAGAGTTCAATACATTGACACTATCGCCACGCACCGCACTAAAACCCACTGCATCACGTACCAGTATAGACAACCGCTCCAATTCGTTTTCAGTCCAAGGCACTAGCGTTTCTGTACCATCGGCATTTTTGACTAGTTTATCGTCCACCACTACGGCGACGGTCAGACGCTTAAGGGTTCCCTGTTGATGCTTGGTATAACTAATGGTGCGATCCAGTTCATAGTTACGGGTTGCCTGCTCGCGATTGTTAGTTGGTTGCGCGGGGGCAATAGGCTGACCCGTAGCAGGGTCAATTTGTTCAGGTGCTGCTGCTGCCCCCGGCGGCTGATTGGTTAAGGCACCAGGGATACCGGCGGCAACATCACCCGCACGGCGGCTTTCATTAAGTGTTTGCTCCGAGCGAATTGCAGGCAAATCAGGATTAAACGTTTCCGCAGCTTGCTCTACCGCAGTGAAATCTACATCGGCACTCACTTCGGCGCGGAATTTACCGCCACCCACTACCGGCTCCAGAATACCGTTGATGCGTTTTATGATGCTGTTTTCAACATCTTTGGAGTATTGATGTTGTTTCGCGGCCATCAATAAATCAGCGCTATCCTCACCTGTCGATATCAAATTGCCGTGCTGATCTACCACCGTTACATCAGCCATTTTCATTCCAGGCACAGATGAGGCTACTAAATTCATAATCGCTTTCACCTGCGCTGGCTCCACACTCCGCCCGGCAAACACTTCTACAAAAACGGAAGCAGTGGGATTTGCGGCATCGCGCACAAATACGGTTTTTTTCGGAATCGCCAAATGCACGCGAGCATTGCGAATACTGGTAATGCTGGTAATCGTGCGCGCAAGTTCGCCCTCAATACTGCGCTGATAACGGGTGTTTTCTACAAATTGACTAGTGCCTAGCGGCTGCTCTTTATCCATTAATTCGAAGCCCTGAGTCGGGCTTGACGGCAAACCAAACTCGGCGAGTTTCAACCGCGCCATGTGCACATCTTCACTCGCCACTAAAATGGCGCCGCTGTTTTGATCAACCTTAAAATTGATACGATTTTGCTCCAGCACATCCACCACATTGGCCGCATCCAGATTGTCCATGCGGCCATAGAGCGGGCGGTAATCTTCACCCTGCATCCACATCACAATGGCAAAACCAATCGCCACACTGGCAGCCAGCGTGATCATCAAACCAACTTGACGCAACAAATTAAGGTTGCTTAAGCCTTCCAAAAAATCGCCGCCAAGTTTTGACTGCGCAGGTGAGTTTTCGGATTCAGGGGCGGCACTGGTAGCCATAATCTCAACACCTTAAACAAATTTAAAACGTGCATGACAGGGTGCAAACAGCAGGAGAAACCAACACTAAATTGGCATATTCATCACATCGCGATAGGCATCTACTAATTTATTACGCACCTGCACCATTGCCTGAAATGACACAGACGCTTTCTGCGAGGCGATCATCACATCGGTAATATCCACACCGGCCACACCGCGCTCATAAGCATCCGCCATAGAGCTGGATGTCTTCTGCACTTCATTCACTTTATTCACCGCCTGCGTCATTAAATCGCCGAAACTCGGTGCTTTTGTAGCCCCCTCAACCGGCACAGCGCCGAGGTTGCGCATACCGTTAGGCGTATCACCCACACCTTGCGGGCGCTGAAACACTTGGGTTTGCGCCTTCAAACTACGCATATCGCCCAATAAGCGGTTGATATCTACGCGATCAGTCATGATGAGCCCCTCTTCACTTACGCAATTCACAGTGACAATTATTTGGCATTAATGCCGCCAAACCGTCTTTGCAGGAGAAATTGCACAAAACAGGCCAACCTTTGCCGCATGGCAAACACTTGCCCAAGCTGCCTGCGCGTTAATCAATTTGTCGCGTTTTTTTAATCTAATTGTCACTCACCTGGCCTAGCATCAAGCCAGCTTCCAACCTATCAAGGAGTTTTTCATGAACAACATGAACGCGCTGAGTGAACAGGAACTGATCGACAATGCCATGGCCAGTTTTATCGCCGACGTAGTCGTATCAAAATCTAAAAAACAACAGCTGCGCCGCAACATGGAATGCCGCCGCAAGCTGGAAGAAAAAAAGGAAGAAAGAAAGTTGCGGCGGGAAACCTGTGAATATGAGTTTGAGTATTTACATTAACCTTACGTCGCGGGCTTCCAAGCGAGCCTTGGAAGCCAAGCCAAAGCCCAGTAAAACAGATCGCTAATCCTTAATTTACCGTGCAGAACAAGTATTCCCTCCCTCTATCACCAACTCATAATCCCCCAATCAAGAAATTCCCTTGGCGCCCCTCCCTCACTGTGGGAAAATGCGCGACCTCAGACTTATACCCTTCTCATTTACTACACAGGTAATTAGCGCCCATGTCCGCACTTGTATTGGATGGCAAAGCCCTTGCCGAAAAAACTGAACAGGAACTCTCTGCTCGTATCGCCGCGCTAAAGGCGCGCAGCAATGGCCAAACGCCTATTTTGGCCACCATTCTGGTGGGCGATGACCCGGCTTCTGCAACCTACGTAAAAATGAAAGGCAATGCTTGCACCCGTATCGGGATGGAATCATTAAAAGTGGAGATGCCTTCATCTACCACCACCGAGCAATTGCTCGCCAAAATTCAGGAATTGAACAACAACCCGAATGTGCACGGCATTTTGTTGCAGCATCCGGTTCCACACCAAATTGATGAGCGCCTGTGTTTTGATGCAATCAGCGCCGAAAAAGATGTAGACGGCGTAACCTGTTTAGGTTTTGGCCGTATGAGCATGGGCGAAGAAGCCTATGGCTGCGCAACACCAAAGGGCATTATGCGCTTGCTGGAAGCGTACGGAATTGAACTCGCTGGCAAACATGCCGTTGTAGTAGGCCGCAGCCCAATTTTAGGTAAACCAATGGCGCTGATGCTGCTCAATGCCAATGCGACTGTAACTATCTGCCATTCGCGCACCCAAAATTTACCGGCATTAATTAAACAGGCCGATATTTTGGTCGGCGCGGTGGGCAAACCGGAATTTATTAAAGCCGAGTGGATTAAAGATGGCGCTGTAGTGGTTGATGCTGGTTATCACCCTGGCGGTGTAGGCGATATTGAATTGAAACCACTGGTCGATCGCGTTGCTGCATACACACCGGTTCCCGGCGGTGTTGGCCCAATGACGATCAATACCCTGATCTACCAAACCGTAGATTCAGGCGAAAAGAAAATCGGTTAATGCTTTAGCTGTCACCGTTTGTGTCGTTGTAAGCGTTGTTGGTTGTAGGGTTTGTATCGCTATTTAACTTTTAAGGAGTAAAGATCAAATGCGTAAATTTATTTTTTTAGGTAGCTTGTTGGCAGTGAGCATGTCTGCCACAGCAAATGATGCTATTAAATACAGTTGCACTTTGAACAATGCAGCGCGCGTTATTGAGGTTGTTTATGCCTCATCCGATAGACCCGTGCCCTGTTCGGTTAGTTACACCAAAGATGGCACAAGCCAAACGCTGTGGAACTATGAAAACACGGAAGGCCAGTGCGAAGCCAAAGCAGCAGAATTTGCCGAAAAGCAAAACAGCTGGGGTTTCAACTGCAGCGACAAAGCAAGCAGCGAGACAACTGAAGCGACAGCAAGCGCACAATAGTTTTTAGAGTTTTACGCTTCACACACAAAAGCAGGCACTCGCCTGCTTTTGTTTTTATAGTCCAGATAATTACCAAGCAAAACCAACCTACAAGCCAATGCAATGACTGACATACTGCCGATCATTTACCGCGATGAATATCTGGTTGCCATCAATAAACCGGGCGGTTTATTAGTGCATCGCAGCGAAATTGATCGCCACGAAACCCGCTTTGCGGTGCAGTTATTGCGCGATCAAATCGGCCAAATGGTTTACCCCATTCATCGCTTGGATAAACCCACTTCTGGCGTTTTAGTGTTTGCCCTCTCGTCAGAAATCGCGCGGCAACTCGGAGATATTTTTTCTCGCCACGCCGTGACCAAAACCTATGTCGCATTAGTGCGCGGCTTCGCGCCAGAGCAAGGTATTATTGATCATCCACTCGTTGAGGAGTTGGATAAATACACCGACAAAAAAGCGCGCGCAAACAAACCAGCGCAAGAGGCCATTACCGAATTCAACAGGCTAGCGCAGATCGAATTTCCATTCAGTATCGATAAGTATCCCTGCACCCGCTATTCACTGGTGCAATGCAAACCCAAGACCGGGCGCAAGCATCAAATTCGCCGCCATTTAAAACATATTAGCCACCCGATTATTGGCGATGCAAAACACGGCAAAGGCAATCACAACCGTTTTTTTCAAGAAAAATTTACCTGCTCAGGCCTAATGTTGGCATCAACCAACATGGAGTTTGTTCATCCGGTTACGCAAGAAATACTTTCACTGACTGCACCACTTGCAGCACAATTCACCCAGATTATTCACCAATTTGGCTGGGCAGATGCTCTACCCGCCGATTGGCTTACCGCTAAGGATTATTAATGCGTCTCGACAAATTTCTCAGCCAGAATAGCGACTCATCGCGCTCACTGATCCAACAGGCAATCAAAGCCGGTAGAGTCTGCGTGAATAATGTGACCGCCAAAAAAGGCGATCAAAGATTACAGGGCGATGAAGTTATTACGCTCGATGGAAATATCGTAGAAGCATTTAAAACGCGCTACCTCATGCTGCATAAACCAGCGGGTTATGTGTGCGCCAATAGCGACAGTGACTACCCAGTGGTGGTGGATTTAATTCGCCTGCCGCGCTGGCAAGAATTACAAATTGTGGGGCGACTGGATATAGATACCACGGGATTGGTGCTACTGACCGATGATGGCCAATGGAATCATCGCATCACCTCGCCGCGCCATGAGTGCAATAAAATCTATCGCGTTACTACCGCCAACCCCATCAGCGCTGAAACTGCTGAACTTTTTGCCGCAGGGGTGCAACTACACGGCGAAAAAGCAGCCACTCGCCCGGCACACTTGGAATTAATTTCCAGCCATGAAGCACGCTTAACCATTCATGAAGGTAAATACCACCAAGTTAAACGCATGTTTGCTGCTGCGGGAAATTTGGTGGTAGCGCTCCATCGCGAAAGTATCGGTAACATTCAATTAGATCCTGCATTAGCGCCTGGTGAATATCGCCCCCTAACGCAAGCAGAAATTATGAGCGTAACGCCATGAACGATTTACCTTTAAATTGGATCACTCAGGTGCTAACCAATACGCGCGCCGAAAGCGATGCACGTTTTCTCTGGTGTACCGATGAAAATGCACTCAATACCCTGCCTGCTGCATTGCATCAAGAACAATTATTAGTGCTCACCAATCGTTGGGATGTTGCCGAGCAAGCCAAAACGCGCGGCTTCACCACCGAATTCAATGATTTTGATTGCAGTGCAATTACGGACAACAGTCTCGATAAAATTTTCTATCGCATATCCAAAGAAAAACCCATAGTTCATCACCTGCTCAATCAAGCTTGGCGCTGCCTGAAGCCAGGCGGGGAATTATTATTGGCCGGCTATAAAAATGAAGGCACTAAAACTTATATCGAAAAAGTCGCCAAGCTGATGGGCTGCGGAAAAAATAGCGAAAAAAATGGCCCCGTTTATTCCGCCATACTGAGCAAGTACACCGACTATGATTCAACCCAATTGTTGGATGATAGCGATTACCGGCAGCCGCGGGCGATTGCACAGAATGCAGATCTATCCCTATTAAGCAAGCCCGGCTTATTCGGCTGGAATAAGGTAGATGCAGGCAGCGCATTGCTGATCGAACAACTCCAACACTTATCGCCACCAGCAACACCCTTTACCTGCTGTGTGGATCTAGGCTGTGGTTATGGCTATCTCACTATGGCGGCGGCCAAGCTCGATATCTGCCAAAACATCTCGCACTGGGTGTTGACTGACAACAACGCAGCCGCCCTGCAATTAGCGCAGCAAAACCTATTAAACAATCAGTTAACCGGCGAAGTGATTGCTGCCGATGCAGGCAAAGGCATCCGTACTAAAGCCGATCTCCTGCTGTGTAACCCGCCCTTTCATCAAGGGTTTGGCATAGATGGCGATCTGACCGACAAGTTTCTGCACAGCGCCAAACACCTCTTGGCACCGCACGGAGTGGCACTTTTTGTGGTGAACCAATTTATCCCACTGGAGCGCAAAGCAGCGCCCTTGTTCAGTCAAATCAAACTGGTGCTTGATAATGGCAGCTTCAAAGTTATCCAATTAGGGCTTTAAACTCGCAGGTCAGAATACAGCCAACACAAACCAGCTGACCGGCTTATTTTGCACACGGTGAATACAGCTTGCAGAATTAATAAACAGCATTGAATTTGTTGAGGTTTTTTTACCGGAAAAGTTACTCAAAAGGGCTAAAAGCGGTTGACCTACCAAAACCTCACCTATATTATGCGCACCACTTCCACAGAGGAAGTCACCGATCCGCCTTAGCTCAGTCGGTAGAGCAAATGACTGTTAATCATTGGGTCGCTGGTTCGAGTCCAGCAGGCGGAGCCAAATTTAAGTAAAAAGGTCGCATTTATGCGGCCTTTTTTATGCCTGTATTTTTTATCGGCTTGCATTCACTACCCACCTTGAACGGAGAACCCTATGTTTACAGTTAACGAATACTTTGGTGGCGCAGTTAAATCCATCGCATTCCAAACCGAAACCCTGCCAGCGACCATCGGTGTAATGGCCAAGGGCGATTACGAATTCGGCACCAGCCAGAAAGAATATATGACCGTTGTTAGCGGTAGCCTGACCGTTGTACTGCCAGGCAGCGATAAAGCAGAAACCTTTGCTGCTGGCCAAACCTTTATTGTTGAAGCTAATCAACGCTTCAAAGTATCTGCAGATGTTGAAACTTCCTACTTGTGCAAATACGAGTAAGTCGATTCTTAGCCGCAGATTAAAAAAAGGCGCTTCGGCGTCTTTTTTGTTTTTGTCTTAGAGGAAAAAGTGAGGCAAAACACAATATTCGTTATTAAAACGGTTGACCGTTATTTTTTGTCTCTATATCATGCGCGCCTCTTCTGCGATATGAAGAGCACAATTCCGCCTTAGCTCAGTCGGTAGAGCAAACGACTGTTAATCGTTGGGTCGCTGGTTCGAGTCCAGCAGGCGGAGCCAAATTTAAAAGAAAAAGGCCGCACTGAGTGCGGCCTTTTTCTTTTTCCGAGAATCAAAATCCAGCCGCGATTACTCATCCCCCTCCTCTGCACAAGCTGTGAATATCACATTGGGTTGATCGAAAAAATCATCGAGACGCTCCAACAAACAAGTATCACTCCCCAATACCGAATGGGCGATTTTTTCTCGCACGCGCAATTGGCTATGCGGCCATTGCTGATGCATTGCTCGCGCCCAGCTCACCGGTGTAATTGGGTCCAATGCTCCCGCAAGCATTAAGGTTGGTATTTGCGGTGATACACGCACCAATGGCGATTCACTGGGCAAATGATGACAGAGCTGATACCGCCACTGATCGCGGGTATAGGCTTGCAATAAGGGATACTTAATTAAAGCCGCCATATAATCAGCCTCTGCCAGCACCGGATTATCCGCACAATCCACTGCAGTAAAGGTCAAACTATTAAAGTCAGCGGTCATGCTGTGGTTAATATAAGGTTCAATTAAAGGTTTTAGTAAATATGCATCGCGCATATTGACTGCTCTCATTGCATCGATAATCACCGGCCAATCACTCGGGGTATAAACAGCGGAAAAACTGGCCGATAAAAAACGATGATCATTCACCACAAAATTAACCGGCGCCTCACCATCCCAACGTTTGACGGTAATAGTCATTGGATGTGTTTGTAACTTGTGCAGTGTTTGCATAAACAATTCGGCCAACGTAGCTGTGGATGCATCTAATTCCTTAATACATTCTAGTTGCGCACTACAACCGTTAAAAAACTGTTTCATCCCATCGTCCAATACCTTTGGCCAGGTTTGTACGCCACCAAAACCAGCGGGATAAACAGAATCCAGCACCATCGATTTTAATTTAGCTGTTTGCGGGGCCAGCTGTTCTTGCCGGGCGATTTCCAGCGCTAGCCGCGTACCGTAGGAAACGCCGAGGATATTCCACTGCTGATAATCAAGTTGCGCCATGAGCGCGCGAATATCCTGCGCGGATTTTTGCGTGCTGAAATTGCGGTAATCCAATTGTGGATTTATTTGTGCAGCAGTAGAAAAACACTGCGCTGCCACCTGATATCCTTGGGATAATTCATCTTCCAGCGCACTGTTTTGTCGCAGCAACTGTTGATTAAATTGATTGTATTCACTGCACACCATCGCTGGTTGACTGCGGCCAGTGCCGCGTGTATCGATTAAAATCAAATCGCGTTTTGTGTTGCTATAACGCAGCCAATTCAACCAATTTTTTATTCCATCGCTATGCAAACGTGCACTCGCACCCGGCCCGCCTTGCAGATACACAATGGGATCAGCGCGGCGCTGTTCGGCATCGTTGTGCAAAATCACCACTGATAAACGAAATTTGGCTGGCGTTTGCAATTCACCGCAGCTAATTGTTGCAGTCCAATCAGCATCAAACCAACAGCTTTTTTTGATAAATTTATATTCATCATTAGCGACTGATTTTTCTGCTGTGGCAAATAAGGGAAAACAATAGATCGCCAGTGCCGCCAATAACGCCAATAACGCCAACACACTGGTTACGCCAAGGCTGATTAACAATCGCATCAGGTTTGACCGCCTTGACGTACAGTAGACGACAGCTGTGGCCAGAGCAACAACCAGGGCTCTCGCCACTCCTGCAGTGCAGCAGAAAACATATCATCGCTAAATAATTCACCTTCACGTGGCAGCTCGGTAAACCGATACTGTTTTTCACCCAATGAAAAGGCGAGGCTGTACGCGTGCAAATAACAGCGATCGCAAGCTGCACTTTGAGTCGCATCACCATAGAGCGAATCCCCCCTAATAGGTGCACCGATACTTTTTAACGCAACGCGAATTTGATGTGTTTTGCCGGTGTGAGGTTTCACCATAAATAAACGCCGCCCAGCACTAATACTTTTGCTAAAAAATTGGGTGACGGCAGGATTTTCTTGTGTGTTGAGCAATTTCCACGCACCGCGCCGTGCGGGTGCCATATCGCCTTTTATTAAGCCTTGTTTTTTATTCGGTTTTTTTTCACTGATCGCAAGATAATATTTTTGCACCCTGCGCTGACTAAAGGCATCACACAGCTGCCGATTTATGTCCGGTGTTTTAGCCATGACCAATAAACCTGATGTCACCTTATCAAGGCGATGCACGGGAAACAGCTCCGTGAAACTCTCTTTTTGTTTCACTGTTTCGAACAAACCTAATTCACCGGATTCGCTGTGGAAATTGATGCCCGGTTTTTTATAAATCACCACAAATTCCGGATTATTTTCAACAATGTCATACATAAAAAGTGGCTCAATTAACGATGCAACGCAGGGTAACAGCCGGAGATTATTTCAGCTATAAGATTATTTTGGCTATAAAAAGCCACGACTTGTTACTTATCAAACTAATGAATGGCTAGCGACAAAAGTGAGCCTGACTATAATCAATTCAGGTGTCCGCTTCGGTTGTCGTAATGACGGGTTTTCCCTAAGAGCGCTTATCTCAGTGCTCCATGTTTTGAGTTGTGCCCAGCTTTTTGCTTAGGCAAAAGCGCCAGAGGCC
Source organism: Cellvibrio sp. ATLC23 (assembly GCF_057196725.1). NCBI lineage: Bacteria > Pseudomonadati > Pseudomonadota > Gammaproteobacteria > Cellvibrionales > Cellvibrionaceae > Cellvibrio > Cellvibrio sp. ATLC23. The sequence continues at coordinate 41,770 of NZ_JBXUOS010000011.1, forward strand.
AAGCAAACAAACCAATCACCAACAGCCGGCGGACACCTTTTTTATTCCCTCATTTCCTGTTTGTCGCCCTGCCCTCTATAATTCCGCGCTCTTTCTGCCTGCTGCAATCACTGTTATGAATGACACCACTGAACGCTATCGCCAACAACATAAGCTACGCTTGAGCTATATGCCCTGGCTTTATGCGAACCTGAAGCCCAACCATCGCAGCTGGGCGCAAGCCTGGCAAGAAGAATGGCAAGCCTATTTGATGGCAATGGAAACCATCGAGATCGGCAACAACTGTTTTATCGCCCCAGAAGCCAAATTATTTGCTGAACCCGGCCGAGCCATCGTCATTGGTGATAACTCTTATATCGCGGCCGATTGCGTATTACATGGCCCGATCACACTGGGCCGCTCTGTGTCGATTAATCACCATGTGAGCCTCGATGGCGGCCGCAAAGGCATTTATATCGGCGATAACACACGTATCGCAGCCTATAGCTATGCCTACGCGTTTAATCACGGCATGGATGAGCAAATGCTAATCAAGGATCAACCGGTCAGCTCGCAAGGTATTCAAATAGGCAAGGATGTGTGGATTGGCGCTAACACAGGTATAGTGGATGGCGTGATTATTGGTGACCATGCGGTGATCGGTATGGGCAGTGTAGTGACCAAACCCGTAGCCGATCACACCAAAGCAGCCGGCAACCCCGCCCGCGTAGTTGGCAGCCGCATAGCCGGTAAGTGAGCATCGGGTGGTGCAGAGCAGCGCCGCCTAGATGAACTAGAATCAAATGACTTCAGGATATTAGGTTCGGCATGCACTATTACTTTCGCTATTTCACTCTTCTGCTAAGCCTGATGTTGACGCCCTCAGTCAGCGCCATGCAAGTGTTGAAAGTGTTGGCGTGGGATGGATATGCCGACGCCGATTTAATCCAAGAGTTCGAGCAACGCCATCAAACAAAGGTAGCATTAACGCTTGTCTACTCCGATGACGAGCTCTGGAGTAAAGTCACCGAAGCCACCAACGGTGACTACGACATAATTGCGGTCAATACTGCCGAGTTGCAGCGATATATCCAAAAAGGTCTGGTACGAGCGATTGATACAGAAAAAATTTCCAACCTGGCACTGCAACTTCCGCGTTTTCAACAGCGAAAAGCCATTCCCGGGTTGATTAAAAATGAACAGACCTTTGCGATTCCCTATACCTATTCTGAAATGGGGCTTATTTACAACCGCAAATTAATCGAGCGCCCGCCCGAAAGTATCAATGCATTATGGGAGTCAGCTTACGCAGGCAAAGTGCTGGCATTTAATACCAGCAATCACAATTTTACTCTGGCCGCACTCGGGTTGGGCATGGAAAATCCATTCAATCAATCGCCCGAACAATTACAACAATCTGCGCGTCGTCTGGTCGAATTGCGCCGCAACTTGTTGACCTTTTATTCATCGCCACAAGAAGCGGTTAAATTATTCAAGACCCATGAAATAGCACTGATTTACGCGAACTACGGCAGCCAACAGTTAAAGGCCCTACTGGATGCTGGCGCAGATGTAGGTTACGCAATGCCAAAAGATGGCACCCTCGCATGGCTAGACTGTTGGGCCGTAGGTGAACATGCAGGGCCGCTTGCGGAACAGTGGATTAATTTTATGTTGGAAGAAAAACCCAGCCGCCGCTTAACCAATACGCAGGGGCTAGCAAATACCACACAGGAATCAGTCACACACAACGCAGAAAAAATCATCTGGCTTGAGCCTGTTGAAAACGCAGATGCACGTGTCAGTTTATGGGAGCAAATTATTTCCGGCGATGTCATGGAGCGGTTTTAATGATGGGATCAAGGATTGTCATTAAACTCACCATCTTAATTGGGTTGCTTAGTATTTTGAGTGCCGGAATCAGCGTATATTTCACTTACACCCATAGCAGAACACTGCTCATTCAATCCGCCAAAGATAAATTAGCCACTGCAACAGCAGTACTGGCTAATCGTTACTCGTTTTTTATTAGCGATATCGCAAAAGATTTATTATTTATTGCACAACTTCCGGCAATTGAAGAAATTGCTACCAGTAAATCACCGCAGGCCTCACAACAACGCAAACGATTGGCTTATGCATTATCCGGTTTTCTTCGCTCACATGAAGAATACAATCAAGTGCGGTTAATTGGCGCGCAAGATTTTGGCCGAGAATTAGTGCGTGTGGATAAAGCGCACAACAATGTCCACGTTGTTGATGGCATAGCGTTACAAGAAAAGGCCCATTTCTCCTATGTTTACAACACCCTGCAACTCAAACCGGGTGAAATATTTGTATCGCGAATTCGTCTAAATAAAGAGCGCGGATTACTGGATGGTTACGGTAAGCCCAGTGTCATTGTCGCCACTCCGATTTACACCGCCAACAACACCGTGTTTGGCATTATTGTCATTAATGTCGATCTCGGAAAAATGTTTGAATTGATTAAAACTGATATTCCCGACGGGATTGATGTGATCGCCACCAATTCAACTGGCGACTATATTTTGCATCCTGACGCTAAAAAAACTTTTGGTTTTGACAAAGATATACGCACCCTAATACAAGATGACATTGCTATTACGCAACACATCTTTTCCGGTGAATATTCCAGTCTGGTGAGTGAAATTCCAGACTTGCACTCAGCTGATAAACGCGCGGTCATCTCCCTCACCAAGGTTCCTTTTGCTACTCAATCAGAAGAGAAATATATAGTCCTGGGCTTAATCAGCAACCTTGATTCTGTATTAAACGACAGCCGTCAGTTAGGGATTACCAGCCTAGAAATTTCGCTTATATTCGGCATAGTATTTGTTCTACTATCGCTTATTCTTGCACGAAAAATCACCACACCCCTGCAGCGTATGGCAACCACTTTTGCACGTTTTAAACAGGGCGACCCAGTACCCGAACTGAGTCTTAATCGCAATGATGAGCTCGGCCTACTCGCGCGGAACTTTTCGATTATGGCGAAAAAATTAAACGCACAACTTCTAGAACTGAATACCCAACGCCAGTATTTACACAAAGTCGCACACCACGATTCTCTGACCGGATTACCTAATCGCATCTTGCTGGAAGACCGTATTGAACAAGCATTAATTAGCGCACGACGCGACAAAGCTGAAATCGCCGTTATGCTGGTGGACCTAGACGAATTCAAACCGGTTAACGACAAGTATGGTCACGATATTGGCGATAAGCTTTTGCAGGAGTGTGCGGCGCGCATGTTAACCTGCATTCGTGAGACAGATACAGTCGCACGCTACGGCGGCGATGAATTTATGATTATCATTTCTGCACGGGATTTAATGCTGCGTGGCTTAAGTGCTCGTCATGTCAGCCGACAAGTCGCGGACAAAATTCGCACAGCGCTCAGCCAACCCTTTAAAATTGAAAAATTTTCCCTGACCATTTCCTGCAGCATAGGTATCGCGCTCTACCCACAAGAGGGAGAAGACAAAAACACGCTGATCAAACATGCAGACTTGGCCATGTACTACGCAAAATCGGCTGGGCGAAATAACGTTAAACTTTATACTGATCTTCAAATCGACTAGGAACAGATAAGACTATGATTGATGCACACTGGGCGCTTAAGGTACTGACCTGGCTTGAAGTGAGTTTTATTTTATTAGTTGGCGGCATACTTTTAGCGATAGTTATTATGTATATCACTGACATTAGCCAAAACACACATACTATTCGCAAAAACTATCCGGTTATCGGGCGGTTTCGCTATTTTTTTGAACATCTCGGTGAGTTTTTCCGTCAGTATTTTTTTGCCAATGACCGCGAAGAAATGCCCTTCAATCGCGCTGACCGCGCCTGGGTTTACCGCGCAGCTAAAGATGTAGATAGCAATATTGGTTTTGGCTCCACACTCAACTCAAATGAACCGGGCACACTGATTTTCTTAAACTCACCCTTTCCTATTATGGAAAGCGATGCGCTTATGCCCTCACCTGTCACGCTCGGGCCTTTTTGCAAAACGCCCTACACTACCCATTCCATTTTCAATATTTCGGCGATGAGTTACGGTGCTATTTCCAGCCCCGCAATCAAAGCCTTATCGCGAGGCGCAGCCAAAGCGGGCTGTTGGTTAAACACCGGTGAAGGAGGCTTATCGCCATACCATCTTGACGGCAATTGCGATTTGGTATTTCAAATTGGTACAGCAAAATACGGCGTGCGGGATTTAGAAGGCAATTTGAGTGATGCGAAATTAATTGAACTCGCCGCAAAACCACAAATCAAAATGTTTGAAATAAAACTGAGCCAAGGTGCCAAACCCGGCAAAGGGGGCATATTGCCCGCTGAAAAAGTATCTGCCGAAGTGGCATTGATTCGCGGAATTGCTGAAGGTGTCGCATCGATTAGCCCCAATGGTCACACAGATATTCGCTCGGTCAATGACCTGCTGAAAATGATCAACCATATCCGCAATGTCACCGGCAAACCCGTTGGGTTTAAAGCCGTACTCGGCGAGAGGAATTGGTTAATTGATCTGATCAACGAAATTCGTGTGCAAGGTATTGAAGCTGCACCAGACTTTATTACACTCGATAGCGCCGACGGCGGCAGCGGTGCGGCGCCACAACCTTTAATGGATCATGTAGGTTTACCAATTAAAGAAAGCCTGCCTTGGGTAACAGCGCTGTTGACGGAAGCGGGCCTGAAGGAACGAATTAAAATTATCGTTGCAGGTAAACTCGTCACCCCGCATATGGTTGCATGGGCGCTCGCCAGCGGTGCTGATTTTGTTAACAGCGCGCGTGGTTTTATGTTCGCGTTGGGTTGCATTCAGGCAATGCAATGCCATAAAAATACTTGCCCTACCGGCATCACCACTCATAATCGCAAATTACAAAAAGGCTTGGACCCAACTAATAAGGCGGAACGTGTTGCCGCCTACCAATACAACATCACCAAAAGTGTGGCAATCATTGCGCACTCTTGCGGCGCAGCAGAACCGCGTCAATTACGAAGCGAGCACATTCATATAGTTAACACCAATGGCTTCTCGGTACCGCTGGATGCGATCAACCCGCAACCATTGATTTTTACAGCTGCGAACTCACATCTCTCTGGCAGCGAATCCCTGACAAAAAATTAATTTTGTAATTAATCCTATAAAGTTGCGAGGAAAAAATGTATTACCTTAAACCACTCATTTGCTTGATACTCACTTATGCCATTACCGCCCATGCACAATCCCCACTGAATGTTGTATCCAAGCCCACAGCGGCTGCACCACAAAAAGAAGCAGTGATTAGTGAATTGGGTTGGATGGATAAGAGTAAAATGGACAAGGAGCTCACCGCACTGAGTGAGCTGACCCAAACCAAACTCGGCACGCCCATTCGCACTGACCTTAGCGATTTAGCCACAATGCAAAGACTAATCGACAAAGAGCTAGTTGCACAAAATGATTACAGCACACAGCAGGCAATGGGCGTGGCGCTGGGAAATTTAATTCTGGCCGATTTCCCTAATACATTTGAGTGGAAAGTCTATGAAGATGAGGTTGGCCGCAGCCGTGCACTGTGCGTTAAAAAAACCAGCGAGTGCCTGTTCCCGATAACTATGCTATCGCGCCGTATGGAAGTTGGCAGCAAACCGGATGTCAAAACGATCCACAACGATGCAATTTTGCTGATGGAAAAGCACCTCCCAAAACTGCCATACGATGGCGGCATTATGTACAGACTTAAGCGCAACTAATCGCATCACTCTCCCGATACTGTCACATCAAGGGCGCTCGTCCTTGATGTAATAAAAATTGAGCTTCCTGTCGATTTCATGACATTTGATTCGACTAACCACAGCAATTGCGATCATGCTAACTCCTTAACACTTACTGACATCTATCGGTTATGCCATTAGGTATAGTTCATCTTGTATTAGTTTAATTATCACGGAAGCTCATGTATGTCTGACTACTCAACTCACCCAACGGCATCGCGCATTTCAACCCAAGAATTCACGCTCTTGGTTGCTTTATTAATGTCGATCGTCGCCATGTCGATAGATGCACTGCTCCCGGCCTTGGGATTTATTAGTCGCGATATCCCCCTCGCCCACAGCAATCAAGCTCAGTACATTATCAGCGCATTATTTCTGGGGATGGCGCTTGGCCAATTAGTCTGCGGCCCTTTGTCAGATGCAACCGGGCGCAAAAAAATTCTCTATGCCGGAATCCTGTTATTTTTTTGCGGCAGCGTAATGTGTTTCTTTGCACAAGACATGAACACCCTGCTTATCGGGCGTTTTATTCAAGGCTTGGGGGTCGCTGGGCCTTATGTGTCAGCCATATCAATTGTGCGCGATAAATATGCAGGCAATGAGATGGCGCGCATCATGTCGCTGGTGATGATGATTTTTATTATGGTGCCCGCCCTCGCCCCCAGTATTGGCCAAGCGGTTTTGTTGGTGAGTTCATGGCGCTATATTTTTGTACTTTATATTGTGTATGCACTCATCATTGGCGTGTGGATTTTTTTGCGGCTGGAAGAAACCCTGCCCCAACAGTATCGCATCCCCTTTAGTACCCGCGGGTTTATCGATGGTTTTAAGGAAGTGATCAGCAATTACACCACCATGTGTTACACCCTGTGCATGGGTTTATTTTTTGGCAGTTTTCTCGGTTACCTCAATTCGTCACAACAAATTTTTCAGGATCTATTTCAGACCGGAAAATTATTCACACTCTATTTTGGTGTATTGGCCTTGGTGTTTGGAGTTGCTTCACTCGTCAATGCGCGTTTTGTCCAAAAATGGGGAATGGATTATTTATGTACCCGCGCGGTATTGGGCATCATCATTAGCTCCGCTATTTTTCTCGCACTGCAGATGATACTACCCGCCAATCTCTGGCTATTTATGATCTACGCCTCAGTACTGTTTTTCTGTTTTGGCTTGGTGTTTGGCAATGTCAACGCTATGGCGATGGAACCAATGGGGCATGTCGCAGGAATTGCATCTGCCATTATCGGTGCAACATCATCGATTATGTCGATGCTGATCGGCACTGGAATTGGCCAAATGTATAACGGCACTTTAATACCGGTCACCAGTGGCTTTTTAGTGCTGGCGACTTTGGCCTTGGTGATTTTGCAGCTGGCACGTAACAAAAAAGTACAACCAAACGAACCGCTAATGGATTAAATAGCATGAACCAGACCTTTCGCCATATGCAGAAAGGTCTGCTTTTGGCGCACTGACCAAACAAAAAGTCACTGGCATATTGCCCAGCAACTGCGTAGTATGCGCCCCGACACCCTTAAGGTCAGTGTCGCCCTCCTCTGTTGTCGAACACCCCAGTGTGTTTGCACATCTCAGCTCGCCAGACCTTGCCCGCCACGCGGGAGGCCGAGCAACAGGAAAACATTATGTCATTTGAAACTCTCGGTCTTCGGGCCGATATTCTGCGTGCTATTGCCGATCAGGGCTACAGCACCCCTACTCCTATTCAGTTACAAGCTATCCCTGCCGTTTTAAAAGGCGGTGATATTCTTGCTGGTGCGCAAACAGGAACCGGTAAAACAGCCGGTTTCACTCTGCCGCTGCTAGAAAAATTGAGTGCAGCACCCGCCACTCAAGCGGGCGGCCGTCGCCCGGTGCGCGCACTTATTTTGACTCCAACTCGTGAACTTGCTGCACAAGTATTTGAAAGCGTGCGCGATTACGGCAAATACCTGCCGTTGCGCTCAACCGTTGTTTTCGGTGGTGTGAGTATCAATCCGCAAATGATGAAATTACGCGGCGGTGTCGACATTCTCGTCGCTACGCCAGGTCGTCTGCTCGATTTAGTTAATCAAAACGCCGTGAGTCTACGTCAAGTTGAAGTGCTGGTTTTGGATGAAGCCGACCGCATGTTGGACATGGGCTTTATTCACGACATCAAAAAAGTTTTGGCCCTGCTGCCAAAACAACGCCAGAACCTGCTGTTCTCGGCTACTTTTTCCGATGAAATTAAAGCGCTCGCCGATAAGTTATTAGACCAGCCAACGTTGATTGAGGTAGCGCGCCGCAATACTGCGTCCGAGCGTGTGACCCAACGAGTTCATCCGGTTGATCGCAATCGCAAGCGCGAACTTTTATCGCATCTGATTAATCAGGGCGATTGGCAACAGGTGTTAATTTTTACCCGCACCAAACATGGCGCGAATAAATTAACCGAACAATTACAAGACGATGGCATCAGCGCTGCTGCGATTCACGGCAATAAAAGCCAAGGCGCGCGCACCAAAGCGCTGGAAGATTTTAAACGCGGAGCGATTCGCGCATTGGTTGCAACCGATATTGCCGCGCGCGGAATTGATATCGACCAATTGCCACACGTGGTCAATTATGAATTGCCCAACGTACCGGAAGACTATGTGCATCGCATAGGCCGTACCGGTCGCGCTGACTCAGAAGGCATTGCGGTTTCACTAGTCTGCATTGATGAGATTAAATTCTTGCGCGATATCGAAAAACTGATCAAACGCGATATCGAAAAAGAAGTCATCGCCGGTTATGAACCCGATCCCAATGTAAAACCTGAACCCATTGTGTTGGGTCGCCGTATGACTATTGGTGCTGGTGCCGGCAAAAATGGCGGCGGCAGATCTGCTGCCAAAAAACCAACTTTAGGGCAAAAACCTAAAAACGGTAATGGCAAAAGCCAACAGAAAGACGGCGCGCCACGCAAACCTCACACAGGGGCAAAACCTCAGGGCAATGGCAATCGCGCAAACGCGGGTAAACCACAACAGGCGCGTCGCCCTCAGGCTGCAAGTTGATTATTCGCTAGTACAAGCCTGAAACAAAAAACCCGCTGTGAAGCGGGTTTTTTGTACCTCTATTTGATAAATAATTAATGCAGACAGCAGCAGAACCTCAACGACGCAGCAGATTGTTCAACGCTATTTTTTCTCAAAGCTTATATCCTGCAAACGCAACTCTGCTGCTGATTTTTGATCTGCCTTAACCTGTAAATACAAATTGCCAAAACCACTAGACGCAGTTAATGGAAACTCTTTGCGAATATAGGTTTTCAATTCGGATGATGACAGCACACCAGAAGCAAGCAAATCACCTTCTGTATTATCGCGACGAACTTCAAATAACCAATTAGTTGATTCTTTAAAAAAAAGTGCGCCTATTTTTAATGACTGGACCGAAGTTAAGTCGTAACGACCAATTGCAAAACCTGCCCATTCACCATCAGCAATGAACTTGATCATTCTAATTTCCCGGAATGCATCGGCTGTAGCACCTTTACTGGCCGTTACCGGATTAAACACACTGTCAAAATCAAAACGGTGAGGAACCAATTTAAATTCCTTAGCCGTTTGAAGTGGCGGCATGTTATTAGCGCCTTTATCAAGATAACTGGCAGTAAAAATATAAGCTTCGCCTTTCGCCACAAACGGCTGATCTGCGCTTATAGCTGCAGTATTTTTCTGATGAGACTGCAACTGAACCTCGCCATTCAGCGCAAGCTGTTCGGATGAATCACTATCCGTCAATGACAGCACATAAGTTGCCAGCGCGGTACGATCCGCCTCACTTAAACCAGAGAAAGCTGGCATATTCATCTCACCCCACACGCCAGCCCCACCGTTGCCAAGTTTATTCACTAAATATTGAACAGCGTTGGAATCCTTTTGATATTTTTTCGCCACATCTTTAAATGCCGGCCCTACCATTTTTTCATCTAATTTGTGGCAACCCAAACAATTGTTCGCATCTGCTAAATTTTTTCCTTGATCAATCAAACTAATAACTTGATGTCCCTGACCTGATTGCTGCTCCGCTGCGGCATATGCGAAGGTGATGCGTGGATTCGAATTTTCAATTCCGGCAATGACACCATCCTCTTTATCCTTAATAATAAATTCATACTGGAGTTTTTGTGTGTCCGGCCAATAGAAAGATTGATTTTGTATTGAAGCCAACTCAATAACCGGTGGTTCATTACCTATATCGAGTTTTTTATTGACGGTTGCTTTGGCACCATTCGTATCGCTAACCGTTAACTCCAGTGTGTATTCACCCGCCTTCTCTAACGACAGGGTAATCTCAGCTGCATCCCCCAAACGCTGCTCTACACAGGCGGCTTCTGCACATTGCACTTTCCATGCATACGTCATTTTATCGCCATCCAAATCTATTGATTGTTTGGCTGAGGCTCGAATTTGCGCGGGAAGGCCCGACTGGCTTTTATCCAGCGTAATGTCTGCTACTGGCGGGCGATTGCCAGCCCCCACATATTCTATCCGCGCAAGACGCGCATCTGGATTTCCAGTAAACCAGGACATGCCGTATTCCAATACATATAAAGTACCGTCCGGAGAAAAACGCGAATCAATCGGCAGCGCATAATTAATGTGCGGCGCAAACGGTTCTATCTTTTTAATACGGCCCTGTGCATCAAAGCTCACCACTTTTACCCAGGCGCGCATAAAATCGAGAATAAATAGTGAGTTGTCGTAATACGCGGGATAACGATTAACAGATTCGGGATAATCGCCTGAATGATAAACATCGGCAACTAAGGCTGTGCGACCGCCAGTACCCAGTTCAGGAAATACATCGGAAGTGCCATATGGATAGGCGATAAAAGCGGGCTGCGCTGGTGGTAGTTGTTTGGCGCCGGTGTTGTTCGGCGAATTATTAATGGGGCTTTGTGGATTTACCCATTCACCCGTTTTTTGAGTAATGTAATCATATTTTTTATAGGGCTTATTTTGCCCAATCACCAACGGCCAACCAAAGTTACCAGCAGCAGTTACCCGATTGATTTCATCGTAACCACGGGAGCCTTTTTCATCTGAATCGTTACTGGCATCCGGGCCGACATCGCCATAAAACAAGGTACTGGTTTTATGGTCGTAAGTAATGCTGTAGGGGTTACGTGCGCCCATCACATAAATTTCCGGGCGTCCTTGTGCTGGATCTGTAAATAAATTACCTGCAGGAACATCATAACCACCGTCTTTTTTTGGAATGATACGCAGTACTTTACCGCGTAAATCCTGTGTATTACCGGGCGCGCGCAAACCGTCATTCTTTTTCATATCCGGGCGAAAATCTACAGGTGCGTAACCATCCTGATCGTGAGGATTGGTATTATCACCAGTGGAAAAAAACAATTCCCCATTGCTGCCAAACTGCAGATCACCACCGGTATGACAGCAATTATTATCGATTGGATATTGCAGAATTTTTTCTTCAGTAGCGGCATCAACTTGATTATTGCGCCATAAAAAACGTGACAAACGTTGGCCAACATTTCCTGCATCATCTTTTACTGTGAATGCTGCATAGACTGTATGATTTGTTGCAAAGTCCGGATCCACAGCCACACCCACCAGACCCCACTCCTGAAACTTATCATAAGCAACAGATAGTGCCCCCGCATCACTTAGCTCATTACTTTTGTAATCCACGCGCTGAAATTTTCCTGGGCGCAAGGCGATCAACGCATCACCATTAGGAAAGAAAGCCAGCTTAACTGGCTCATCCAAATTCTCAGCCACGGTTTTTTTCACAAAACGATTTGGCTCCGGGCGTGATTTACTGTAATCCAAACGCGGCTTAAAACCCGTGCGATGATTCAGACCTACCGCATAGGTCAAACCACCCATTAGATGCTGTAATAAGTCCGGATTTGAAAAAGATTCGCTAGAGTGCCCCATGCCAGTGTAAAAAGCGCGGCCACCATCGTAATCGTGATACCAAGAGATGGGATGATCATGACCATGCTCGCCCCCCTGATAAGTCGACTCATCCACTGTGGCGACCACATTGATAAACTCATACATGTCGCGATAGTTATACCACTCATCCGCCACACTGATAGAGCCAGCTAATGATGCAGTCGATGCGTGGTGTTGATCGACAAAGTTAACCGTCGCTTGTTGCACATTACTGGGCGAATTGGGATGGTTTTTAAATACTGCTCCCACTAAATTGCGATACCAAAACCAGTCGCCTTCCCATTCAGTGTCTGCTGCAGCATGAATACCGACAAAACCACCACCAGCCTGAATATAGCGCTCCATTGCCAACTCCTGATTTTCATCGAGCACATTGAGCGTGGTATTCAAAAAAACAATAGCGTTAAATTGGCTTAACTCAGCGTCCGTAAACAGACTCGCGTCTTCACTCGCCACTACGGTGAATTGATGTTCTTCCGCTAATTTTTGGAAAGCGGCAATTCCCGCCGGAATAGAATCATGCCGCCACCCTGCTGTTTTGCTAAACACCAAAATTGTTGCACCACTAAGAGTTTGCTGCTGCGCTGGTAGATAAGCAGACGCCTGATTTGAAGCGGGTTGCTTTGCACTGGAGCCTGCACTTTTCCCACAACTTGCAAGACTGACAGAAAAAATAATCAAACCAACAATACGGATGCACCAACGGGTGATATTGAGCCGAGATCTGTTCATTGCCAAACCTTTAATTCGCTGAAAATACAAATGCCGCTGAGTGTATCAGCGGCATTTCAGGTGTGCTCTCAGGTTTACGATTGTAAACGCTTCTTTTCGCGCCAATCCTATCAAGTTTGGGACTTCTCCAGCCAACGCTGTAGCCGAGCGTCCAAGTCATCGTAGCGAATAGGTTTGCTAATATGATCATCCATACCTACTGACATATAGAGATCATGATCTGCATCAGTTTGTGCCGAGGTGACCGCAACAATTGGCAAGCGACGCACGCTGTGAGTCATACGCTCGTAGTCGCGAATTTTACCGGTGGCCACAAGGCTATCCTGCTCCTTCATATCGTAGTCCATCAGCACCAGATCAAAACGCTCTCGCTCTACAATCTCAACCGCCTCCAATCCATTTTGTACAACCTGCACATAGCAGCCGAGCTTTTTCAGCATAGCGCTAATCACCATTTGATCTACCCGATGATCTTCTACCAAAAGCACTTTAGGCACTATGGCCGCGCCCAAGTGTTCTTTTTCAGAAGTTTTGCGCTCGTCTTCAAGATTTACGTTCAATAATTTTTGCACGGCGGCATCGTGTAAGCGGCGGCGCATAATCGGTTTTTCAATAATACAAACCTGCGGATTATTACGCAGATGCAATTTCATTTCAGGGCTGTCACTCTGCAGTATACCCATCGCGAGAATTTGTTTTACGCCGGCAATTTCAGGGTGTGCTGTGATTTCATGAGACAGCGCCAAACCGTTCATACTATTCAGCCGGGTAAAGATAAACACCAAGTCAAACGGTGTTCCATTGGCAGCTTGTTCGCGCAACTTTGATATAGTCTGCTCCTGCCCCGCCACAATCGTTGTTGCCATACCCCATGCATTCATTTCGTCGGCCAAGGCATTGGCATTGTGCTCAGGCAAATCCACCAACAACGCACGTTTTCCACGCAGTTTTTGTTCGGAACCAAAACGACGCTCCTCATGGGAAACCACTTGTAACGCGATATTGATAAAAATACGATTGCCGCGATTTTTGTTTTCCCGCAAATGAATACTGCCGCCCATACACGCAGCCAGCCCTTTACAAATAGCAAGGCCAATTCCTTTTTGATTACTCTCGCGCGCTTCAGCATCGTTTTCGCCAGCGACATTTTTTTCGCCATCGCTGATAATGACCTGCAACTCACCAAAATCGTCCTGCTCTTGATGAAAGCGCGCTTCAACATACACATGCTCAATACGGCTAGCCTTGAGAGTGTGATTAAGCAAAGTCGCAAGAATTTGATTCAAGCGAGTCACATCACCTTTCACTCGCAATGGCATATTGGGGTCAAAACTGTAGTAGAGCTCAATACCTTGTTGATGAGCATCGAGGGTAAAATCTTGTACAAATTTTTCTAACACCCGGCGCAAATCAAATTCAACATCGTCAAGCACCAGCGTCTTGGTAGTGATCTTGGAGAAGTCCACCACATTATTCACCAGATCAATTTGCCTGCCCGTTGCCTTATTCGCGGTGGTCAGCAGTTCGCGATGATGCTCTGAAAGCTGGCTGTCATCAATCAATGAAAGTGTACTCATTACATCGCTAATGGATGAGCGAATCTCCTGCCCGAGATTAACCAAAAACTCATTTTTTAATTCAATCTGCGCTTGCGATGTACGCTTTTCATTTTCCAAACCCTGAGCGCGCTCGCGCAACGCATAATGCGCTTCCAAACGCTCCCAGTACGCGAGTGATGTCACCTTGCCTTGATGGCTCAGCATCATATAAAACACCACCATAATACTGCCGTACAACACGCCTTCGGCATTACCTAAAAACATTGCAGTAAGCGCGGCCGGAATTTGACCAATGGCCAAATACAAACTGAGAAAGTGGCGATACGGTGCAAACACATTGGCGACACTGGAATAAAACACGACGGAATAGAGCCACATCACGAGCGTTTCATCCCGCATGCCCTGCACCCAAGTAAGGGTGACTAAAATAACGCTCCACCACGCTGCCCCCAGGCAGGATGCAAAAAAGTACTGGTTGCGCCAACGAGTGGGCGCACGAGCGTAAAGTGCATCGAAACGAAATAAATAATAGCTGCGCACCAAAGTCACCAGCAGCAACCCCGTAACCAGCACTATAGCTAGATTGTGTTCTTTTTCCTGAAAATCACCGAATGCAAGGCAGAGCACAAAAACAATAAAATTAAGAACTAAACCGCGCCGACTGTACTTGGCAACACGCGCGTCGGTTTCACGCATGATGGCGCGATCTTTTTGAACCTTGGTGGTGGGGACAAAAAAATGAAACATGGTTAACCCAGAGTTATGACAATGAGAATCAGAGCTATGCCCTTAAGGCTAGCTGAGGATGTGTACAAATACTTCTTTAATCACAAATACCACAATCGCAAAGCCCAATACCCCAAACAAAACGAAGGAACCAAATCGACCGGCTTTGGATTTTTTTGCGAGATCCCACACAATAAAAAACATAAAGATAATCAACCCGCCGCCACAGAGATACATAGCCCAGGTTTCAAATTGTTCGAGATCCATGGTCGTTTAAGCCCAATACAAAAAATAAGAAGGATGAATGGGGCGGCATTGTAGCGAAAAAAACAAAAAGCCGCTGTAGTAGCGGCTTTGAGGAAGGGAAATCAAGCGATTGGTTACAATCTTTTTACAGCAACTCGATTAGCTCGGGCACAGCCTCAAACAAATCAGCCACCAAACCATAATCTGCCGCCTGAAAGATAGGTGCATCTGCGTCTTTATTGATAGCCACCACTACCTTCGAATCGCGCATTCCCGCCAAATGCTGCACTGCCCCCGATAACCCTACCGCAATATACAACTCAGGAGCCACCACTTTGCCGGTTTGCCCTACTTGCATATCATTGGGGACGAAACCTGCATCCACCGCGGCACGTGACGCCCCTACTGCAGCGCCAAGTTTGTCAGCCAATTGATAGAGCAACTGAAAATTCTCGCCCGCTTGCATGCCGCGGCCACCCGACACTACCACACGCGCCGAGGTCAGCTCAGGCCGCTCACTTTGCACCTGTTGCTGACTAATAAAACGGCTAATGGTTTGTGATGGCGGAGGCGTGATAGCAACCACCTCCGCACTGCTTTCTCCTAGTGCCACTTCACCAAAAGCACTGGCACGAACACTAAGGAGATTAATCGACTGCTCTGTACGCAGATGTGCAATTGCACTACCTGCATACACCGGGCGCTTGAATTCATTGGCAGATTCAATTGCAACCACATCGGTAACAGGTTGCACATCCATCAGTGCCGCTATGCGCGGCAATAAATTCTTGCCAAAGGTTGTTGCGCCTACACAGACATAAGCATAATCCTGGGCCAGGTGCGCCAGCCAAGGCGCAAGTGTTTCCGGTAGTTGATGCTCACAGCGATCATCATCGGCAAGCAATACTTGGCGTATACCCGGTACACGCGCAGCCATTGCAGCAGCAGCGGCGCAATCTTTACCGGCGACCAGTAGATCCACCTCTAATGAAACAAATTCGCCCAAACGCGCCAAAGCCCCCATCACCTTCAGATTGATTAAACTGAAGCCATTAGCATCCAGCTCAACCAATACCAGTGCACTCACCTTATTTGATGTGTTCATAGCACTTTGGCCTCCTGCCGCAATTTATCCACCAATTCAGCAACACTGTTAACCCTGACCCCCTGTTGGCGCGCTTTGGGAGCATCGACGGATATAGTTTGCAAGCGTGGCTGCAAACCCAACCCCAACTCAGCCAAAGGGATAGTAACCAGTGGCTTTTGGCGCGCCTTCATAATATTGGGCATGGTTGGGTAGCGCGGCTGATTCAGACGCAAATCTGTGGTGATAACCGCTGGGAGTTTTAGTGCAAGGGTTTGCAAACCGCCATCCAGCTCGCGGGTTACCCAAACCTCATCGCTTTTGCACTCAATATGCGAGGCAAAAGTACCCTGCGGATAACCACAGAGCGCCGCCAACATCTGCCCGGTTTGATTGTGGTCACCGTCAATAGATTGTTTGCCCAGCATTACTAGTTGTGGCTGCTCTTGTTGCACTAAGGCATGCAGCACTCTGGCAATAGCTAACGGCTCAAAAAGGGATTCGGTGGTAATGTGCAGGGCGCGATCTGCCCCCAGAGCGAGTGCGCTGCGCAACTGATCTTGCACGGCCTGAGGTCCAATACTGACTACCACTACCTCGCTGGCCAGCCCCTGCTCCTTTAAGCGAATGGCCTCTTCAACAGCGATTTCACAAAAGGGATTCATCGACATTTTGGCACTGGCGATATCCATACCACTACCGTCAGCCAAGGGGCGCACGCGAACACCAGGGTCCACAACACGTTTAATTGCCACTAAAATTTTCACAGCGTTTTCCTTGCGGGTCCAAAGTCAAAAGGTTGTGTTCTCTATTTTTATTGATTGCCAAACATCCGCAACCCCGCTATTCAATCATATTCACCCAATAGCCTCCATAAAAATGGGGTTATTTTTATCTCATGAGTCACCAGGACACATCATTTTTAATCTAATCGTGCTCACCTTATGTACGGCATGAAGCACATTGCGTACACTGCCGATCTGCATAAACCAGCCCCCTAATTTATCGGATTATCCATGCGTACTACCAAACTTATCTCTATCGCATTTATGTGTATTTTTCTGTCTGCTTGCGTTTCGTCGCTGCTGATTGGCAACCAACTGCAAAGTAAACTGATGTGGTCCTTTTTAAAACCGCTAGTGGGGTTTGACCCCAATGAGGTGGATCTATTTGAAACACCCATGGTGAAAAACCGGATGACGTCATTGCTGGGCGATAAGTACGAACCCACCATGAAATTATTGCGCACCGCCCAGACAATCCAACAGGAAGGTGCATTGTTCTATGTTGCTTCGCGTTACGCACCACCACAAGTACAGGAAATTACCGACAAAGCCGCCATGGTATGGAATGCCGACACCAACCAAATGGCCGTCATGCTAATTAAAGATGGCACACCGGAAATTATTTCGGAACAAATCGAAGGCGCAAAACAAGCCATCACCCCTGTTCTGCCAAAAGAATTGCAAAACGCTTACGACCAAGCCAAAGCTGCAAAAAGCGCATTGAATGAAAAACAAAAAGCACTAATGAATGTACAAAAAATTGTCGAGAACCCAGTGGGTGCGGTAGCAGATAAGGTCAATGAAAAAATTGATAGCAGCATCGCCAACACCACTCAAAAAGCCAAACAGCAAGCAACAGAAAATGTGCAACAAGTCTTGCCTGTCACTCCCGTTATAGATCAGGAACAACTGGACTTTGATGCGGCAATGAAAAAGGAAGCTGCTGAGCTCAAAAAGAAGAAAACCCAGTAACTCATTTTCTCTAATATCGATCGTTTTTATCGATACTTGACCTTTTGTAACAAATCGAACGCTGAGGCATCTATAGGCTATCACTCGCTATGGATGCTTTTTTATGCTCAACACATCAACACTTTGCGGCTTTTACCAGACCTTCATCCAAGGATTAGTAAACTGTAGCTCGAATATTGCCGGCCTCGCTTTACGCCTTTATTTAGCGCCGATTTTTTGGATGGCAGGCATGAATAAGTTCAACGCATTCGATAGCACCGTTACATGGTTCGGCAACACTGAATGGGGGCTAGGCCTTCCTCTGCCTTGGCTTATGGCATTCTTGGCCACAGCCACTGAACTTGTCGGTGCAGTATTGCTCGTGCTGGGGTTATTCACCCGCCTGATTGGTATTCCCCTGATTATTACCATGCTGGTCGCTATTTTTGCTGTGCATTGGGACAACGGCTGGCAAGCTATTGCCGATGCCAGCGCACCTTTTGCAAATGAGCAAGTACTGGCGGCAACAGACAAACTCGCGCGAGCGCGTGACATTCTGCAAACCCACGGCAACTATGAATGGCTCACTGGCAGCGGGAAATTTGTCATCCTCAACAACGGCATTGAGTTTGCGGCAACCTATTTGATTATGCTGTTGGCACTGATTGGATTAGGCGGCGGAAAATATCACAGCCTGGATTTTTGGCTGCGTAAAAAACTCGAGCAAAAAACTACGCTGAAAAATTAATCTACGGTACACAGCTATTATTGCGAGTGTTAAGCTTGTGCGATTACCGCCAATTAATGTGTGCGGCTCGCCCAAATCCAACACGAGTAACATGATGATAGATAATGAGCGCGAGCTGATTGCGCAACTAATGAAGGGGGATGATTATGCATTTCGCCGACTTATTGCCCAGTATCACTCCCTTATGCTGAGCATCGCACGCGCCATTGCGGGTGATACTTTTGCCGACGATGTCGTGCAGGAAGCCTGGGTTTCGGCATACCGCAACATCGTCAACTTCGAGCAGCGTTCATCGCTAAAAACGTGGCTGTTAACAATCGTAAGCAACCAGGCAAAAGCGCGCTTGCGCAAAGAGTCCCGTCAGGTCTCCTTGGATCAATTGGATGGTGAAACCCCAGGCAGTTACCTTGACGGCACCCATTTCAAAAAAAATGGCCATTGGCAACAACCGGTACCGCGCTGGAATAATGAATCACCTGAGTCGCTATTAGAAGAGCAGCAATTACAGCATTGTATTAATCGCACACTTGAGCTTCTGCCGCCTGCACAAAAGGCTGCATTTATTTTGCGCGATATTGAACAGCAATCCTTTGAAGATATTTGCAACATTCTTTCGGTTACCGCAGCCAATGTAAGAGTACTAGTACACCGCGCCCGCCTCACTCTTATGCAGGTAATTGATCGTTATCAGGAGACTGGCTCATGTTAAGTTGCAAACAAGTTGCTGCCGTTGCCAGCGATTACCTGGATAACAATAGCCTCGACAACAACACTCCGCTCAAATGGCAAGTCCGCTTGCACTTACTGATGTGTGCAAACTGCCGTCGTTTTGTCCGTCACTTAAAAATTACCCAGCAAGTTGGCGCGGGCATGGTAAAAGCATCCTCAGTTGAAGATGCAGATATTGTCTGGAACAAACTGCAAGCTCACATCAAAGCAGAAACTCAATCAAACCGGAGCTAAACCCACTCCTGCTCGACTAACTATTTGCTTTCAACTAAGTGTGCTAACCGCTGTTTCGCCAGCAATAGATCTGCTGGAGTGTCCACATCCAAACTATCATGCTCAGACATCAAATAGGGAATTTCATGGGTGCGTGGAATTTTCTCTTCTCGCAAAAAATCATCCACTTTAAAAATAGTAATTGCGTTATTGGGCATGTAAAGCGATGGCAAATCCTGACGGCGTAAATACGACGAATGCGCGCCCGCCAACGGCTGTAGAAATTCACCGCCGCCAACATAAGCTTTCATCAATTGATTATTAATTTCACGCACACTGATCAAGCTATGGCAGGTAGGAAAATCATGGAACTCTGCAAGCGCTTCGCGAATATGCGTCGCAGTGCGCAAAGGTGATGTAGGCAGCAATAAAATAATAATATCTTTGCCTGTCAGCTTTAATCGATGAATAAATTCTGCAACGACTGGATCAACCGGCGTTTCATCCCGCGCCAAATGAGGATCACGTTTTAATCTCTCGGCGCCATAGTAATGAGCTACCGATAAGATCTGATCATCATCAGAAGACACATAAGTTACATCAATAACACCGGAGTCTTGCGCTGCTTTTATTGTATAAGCCAGCAGAGGATGATCCCCTACCGCCACGATATTTTTTTGCAGAATGCCTTTTGATCCACCGCGAGCAGGTACAAGTGCAAATACATTTGACATAACCCCTCCAGTATTCGACAAGTGTCAGCAATCACTAGGGTATAGCAAAGTAATGATGAAAGGTCACGAAATGAACAACAATTAATCCGAAAGTCTACTGCTAGCAAAGCGGAAAATGCTCATCCCCATCACATTGAATGAGGATAAACTCAAATTAATTATTTTGTGAGGTGAATGGTAACCGATCTAAAATGCCATCCAGAAAATCGCCGGTAGAATTAAGACTACGCACGATAGATTCCATCGCTTGAAACTGCGCCATCAACCTAGCCCGATAAGCCTCACTGCGACGAGCCAAATCTTCTTCCGCTTTGCTGACATTCTTAATATCTTTGGTGATATTCGTTTCACGCTCTTTGATCGTACCTGATGACTTTAAGAACTCGTTGATCAAGTTTGTCATGGTACCCGAAAAACCACGCGAAAAAGTAATGCTGCCAGACGTGGTGCCCGGCTGAACGATCATACTTAGACCTTCAGCTTTACTGCCAATCGCAGGTAAAAGTATATTGCCGTAACCAAATGCAGCAACGCCGCCTACTGTGCCACCAACATCGGTACCCGTGGTTCCTGAGCGCTGCGTGATACCCAATTCACCCATATCGTCGCCAACAACAGCAAAACCAACCTTGCTTGAGCTACCGTAGACGTCAGAGGTAAATACCAACTTATTGTCTGCAAAACTTACCGCTACTGTCGACCTTACCGCTTTTAAATTAGCATCAAGATTAATCAAACTTTGAAAGTCAGCCGCTAACTCGGCACCAGAGGAATAAGTTTTTCCATCAGGCAAACTAATGGATGCGGTATTCACACCATTTAAAGAAAAGGTGAAGCTGTAATCTTTGCTAGAGGTACTAAAAGGGAACGCAATAACATCATCATTGGTTAATTTCCCTTTGCTAGGCTGTTGCGTGATGACAACATCATAAGTGCCTGGCTGGCTTTTGGCAGAGAATTTATTCACGTCAATATTGACGGTGGATGACGAGGTTTTAGGTACAAAGATATCACGCACACTATCAAAGTGTTTATCGATAGCGGCACGAAAATCAAGATTTTCCTGATCTTTTTTGTTCTCGATAATCTCTAAAGAGCCATCTAATTTGGTGCGTATACCCATGCTCGATAGCGCATTAAAATCACTACTCAAACCCGGTACAGACGATGACAAAATATTGCGCAAACTCTGCGTAACACTTTTAGCCAACGGATCGCGCTGCAAACTACCGTAATCATCCAATTCCGTATCGAACCCTACCAGTTTTTCTATTTCCGTTTTGAATGTGTTGTAGGCTGTTACAAAATCGCGAATAGTTTGCTCTGCGGTCGCTTTATCATGATTGATCGTGACATTGATCGTTTCTGTCAGCGAGCTGGCAAAAAGGTCGAACTCCAAGCCTCCAACAACGTCCTTAATTTGGTTGGATTCACGGCTAACCAACAAACCGTTTACGCGTACCTGCGCATCACGCCCTTCTTGCTGTTGCGTCAGATTGCGGGTGGCTTCATTAAAATTAAACCCGGCCAATCCTAACGAGGCAGGGTCTTCTGTTGCGGTGATTTCAATTTCATTTTTGGCGCCAGATTTTGCCGTCAACAATAATTTATAGCCCCCACCATCGCTAATAATACTGGCCGTCACCCCTAGATTGCCTTTATTGATGGCATCGCGAAGCCCAGTAAGAGAGTTATTCGAATCATCAATAGTAATAGTGCCGCCAGCAGTTTTGCTTGAGTCAACGGTAAAGCTTGTTACATCCGGGCTCCATTCTCCCAAGCGTATAGTCAAAGTGCCCTTGCCTATGGGGGCGGTCATAGAGGTAAAAGTGCCTGAGCTTAGCGATTGCGGCTGCGCAATTTGCTCCACTTTTAATTGATAACTACCCGCCACGGCGGTGGCATCCAACTTGGTAATAGCCAGCAAGCTAGTGTCTGGAATGGAGAGAGATTTGGCATTAAAAGTATCCGCACTGCCTAGCGTTGCGGCAGCTGTTTCGAGTTTTGCGAGCGAGCTGCGCAAACGCCCAAAATCCGATATTTGAGTCTCTAGCAGTGTTTTTTTGGTAGTGAGGCGCTGTGATTGAACAGCATTGTTGGCTTGTGTCAGTTGATCGGCCAATTTATTGGTATCGATGCCCGAACCAGTTCCCAATGCACTGATAATGCTGGAGCCTGTCGCACCATTGCTGTTAGTTGTACTTGATGTACCGTTCACCATTGATACCTCCACACCAAAAATTACCGCTGGCTATCTTTAATTACATAAGGTTAGCGGCAAGCAATGGGTAAAGTTTAGCCGGTTTTGCCGCTTTTTCGAGGTTTATTCCTCTTCCATTGGTTATGAGCACAAACTACGCCAATTGCTTGTTTTTGTTATTAATAATTAATCTAGTCCGCGCCTCCTTTACTCACTAATGGCAGGATGAAATAGAACGTACTACCTTTACCTAACGTTGAACGGTAATCAATTGAGCCACCCATTCGCTCTACGATAATTTTTGAAATGCTTAACCCCAGCCCAGTACCGTCACGACTGCGGGTATCGGACGAGTCGCTTTGGGCAAATTTTTGAAAAATACGCGATCGGAATTCATCTGCAATCCCCTGACCTTCATCACTCACCGCTACTGTAAGGCCTTCCGCATCATTAGTGAGCTGTACTCGCACTACGCCATCAAGAAAAGAAAACTTCACCGCATTGGACAGCAGGTTAGCCATCACTTGCAAAAAGCGATGCGGGTCAACGGCAGCAAGACAGTGCATAGACTGCTCATCCGGAACATCCAACTGTAATTGCACGCCATAACGCGCGGCATACCCCTGATTTTGTTCAATGGATTGTTGCAACAACGGATAGACTTCGCACTGCTCCAGTGCCAGTGTTAAATGGCCAAACTCTAACTTTTCAATGTCCAAAATATCATTCACTAAACGCCCTAACCGATCTGCATTATTACTGGCAATCGTTAATAACTCATGCAGTTTAGCTTCACCCAATTTTCCGCTCAGCGCGATGCTCAATGCCCCCTTAATAGATGTTAACGGGGTGCGTAACTCATGGCTCACCGTAGCAACAAACTCATTTTTTAACCGCTCCACTTTGCGCCTCACAGAGGCGTCATGAATAATAAACGTGAAGAATTTTCGTTCGTGAAGCGCAACTGGGCTAATACTCAACTCAATTTCCAGATCACTACCATCACTACAACGACCCAGCCCATCACTTAATACTGTTGCCGTATTATCATCCCCCGTCAGGTTTAATCCCTGCTGCATAGATGGCACTAAATCGCCGATGTGTAATTGTAAAAACTGCGCGATAGGATATTTAAAAAGCTGTGCCGCTGCTGGATTGGCATTTTGAATAAACCCTTGCTCATCCACAACCAAAATAGACTCCACGGCATTATCCAAAATAGCGGCCAATTCTTTGGTGCGCTGCTCAACCAAGTTAGTAATGTGCTGGGTGCGCCCACTGATCAACAACAAAAAGCCACCTAGCAAACTGCAAAATAACAAGCCGCCAGCCAATACAAACCAAGACTGTAAACTGACGTTGTCTGTCAGATATTTTTCTGTGGGAGTAACAGTAATTAATAATTGCCGCCCACCTAGAGTCATCACCTGACTTAACGCCAGACTTTGCGCATAAGCGGGAACTTTAAATTCCTGTGTGTGGTAAAAATCCCGAGAATCGCTTGGATCTGTAGTATCAGTAATCGTTAATTGATAATCACCTGACGAATAGGGCTTGAGTACGATTGCCAATAAGTCCTTTATACGTACAACAGCGGTAACATAGCCTTTCAGGTGAGATTTTCGTGAACTGGGGCTCAGGGTGAGCGAGAGTGCGTCGTATACAGGCTGATAAATTATTACACCACTGGATAGACTTTTATCTTGCAACAGTTGCACAGGTCTGGTCATAGCAAACTGCCCCGACTCATGGGCACGCTCAAGCGCCTCAAGTCGAACAGGATCAGATGCCACATCAAACCCTAGAAGAACCGAGTTTTCTTGCCAGGGGTATACATAAGAAACCACGACATACTCATCGCGGTGTAAAGCTGGCACAAACTGACCGGCTGAATCTCTCTCTTTAATAAAAAAATCCGTACCTAGATCCCGACGTTTTTGCACCTCAAACTGCTCACGCTGGGCATCCTTAATACGTTGACTCCAGAAAAATCCAGTAATTCCATAGTGCCCGATCGTCACATGTTCTACGTAAATTGAAAACTCTTCGCGCGTCACCTGATCCGACGCAATAAAAAAAGAGCGCAATATCCCCAGCGTATTTACTACCGACGAAAAACCAGTACCAACCGAACCAATAAGCAAGCCAGCCTGTTGCTGAAAATGATCATTTAACTTTCTATTTTCGTTATTGCTGGATACAACAAACACAGCAACAACAATTAGACTGCTCACTACAATTGGAACACCTACGGTAAGGCGCCGCGCTCGCCAAAAGTGGCGCGGTTCAGCAAAGCAAACACACACCAACGGCGCCGCAATCAAAACACCAATTGCATCACCTATCCACCAAGTCCACCAACTGTAAAAAGCTTGTTTGGCCGGAATCACATCGTTCGCAAACAATGCCATAACACCAACAGTGGCACTAATACTGGTAGCTACAGGCCCACCCAAAATAAAAAATGCAAAAATACTGCGCTCATCGGTCAAGCTATTAGGAAACCCAATATAACGACGAATCAACCAAGTCCCCGCGGCACTCGCAAGAACACTGCCACAAGCAATTTCCGCGGCGAGCAACACTACGGGTAACGCGAGGATTGGTGCAGGGCTAACCGAAATATTGAGTAGCAATGAACCGAAGAAGACGCCAATTGCCATGGAATAACCCCAAATCAATAACGCCCCTAGCGCTATCCCCATTGGGAGAAATAAACCAGAAACAAAACCGGGCGGAATTGCTAGCAACAGTGACAGGCGCCCGGCGAGGAAATACGCGAGCGCGAGAAAAACAATACGCAACACCCAAGGTGTTGCAGGCATACGCCAAATTTTTACCATCAAAAAAATCTCATTTTTAGCTGCCTTAAGCCTAGTCGAGTCCTCTCCATGTGGCACAAAAAAACAATAAAAAAACCGCCCAAAGCAAGCTGAGGGCGGTTTATTAACGGCGGTGACGCTACTATCGGAGCAATTGCAATACCTGTTCAGGCCGCGCATTGGACTGAGCCAGCATCGCTTGAGCTGCCTGTTGCAGAACTTGCGCCCTGCTCAATGCGGCCGTTTCTGCGGCAAAGTCAGCATCCACAATTCGCGAGCGAGATGCAGAGGTTTTCTCGGATACGTTCGCCAGGTTAGACATGGTGAAGTCCAAGCGGTTGTTAATTGCACCCAATTGCGAGCGAGCATCGTTAATCGTTGTTAGTGCATTGTCGATAACACCTAAGGCTTTTTGGGCCCCAGCCGCCGTATCAATACTGATTGAAGCGATGGCAGTGCCAAATGCTCCTTCTGCGGTGACATTTGATTCTAAAATCCCCAAAGTATCAGGATCAGCATTAGGCCCCAATTTGATACTGATGGGTGCTCCATTGGTACTACTGAGCTTGATGCCGCCGTTGACAGTGTTGCCATCCGCCACTGCAGCAGGAACTGGATTATTCACAAAATCCGAGTGAGCCAATAAAGCTCCACCCAATGCAGTCGCCACTGAGCCTGCCGCGCCATCCCTAAAGGTTAGTGAGGACGTTGCACCTTCCAAGACTACTCGAGTCCCCAACAAACTCGCAGAAACACCGGTTGCATCAGTATTCGCGTTAAACAAGGCTACAACATCAGAAATTGTGCGGGTTGCCGACGCTGCCCCCAAGTCAATGGTTACACCGTTTAAATCAAAAGGGCCAGCCAATGTCGATAAGGTGGCAGCGGCAAAGTCCAATGTTGCCGACGAAAACGCTGCTGCTGTAACGCCCGTATCACTTTGCGCTGCATTAATCGCTGCCACTTTCCCAGCCAAAGAATCAGTATTTTTGTTGGAGATAGCCACACCATTGATGGTGAGATCACCTACATTCCAAGGTACAGCTGGCGTAGCCATACCAATACCTTCAATGTTGCCGGAGCTAGTGTTTTCCCGGAAACCCAAAGCGTTCAATTGTGCGAGAGTTCCGGTTGAACCACGAGTAATAGTGATCGGATCGCCGTGCTCTGACTCCAGCACCAATCGGCCAGCATAGGTTCCGGCAATACCACCACCGGCTGCGTTAGCAGGCACACTACCATCCGTAATAGCGAAGCTCGCCACATTAATACCAGCAATACTCAACTTGCTGTTCTCGCCCACTATTGCATTAAGCAGGCCACCACTTTCGGTGTTAATTTTTTCAGCCAGTTGCTCCAAGTTTTGCGTATTGGTTACCTGAACGGTTGTGACAGTGCCATCCAATTTAGTAATCGCAATTTCAAATACTTGGCCGTTCTCTAAGACACCTGTACCCGCCCCAGTTGCAGTTGCTTGGGCGTAGGTGGAAGCATCGACACCCAGAACATTTTTATTGATCAAATCGATCAATTTATCCATGGTTTGCGCAGGAACCGCTGGTGGACCAACAATTGCAAAACCTTGGTAACTTTCCAGTGATTTGGCAATGGACTGACCGTTAATCAAGATGTCGTTTTCATTGATCGCCAATGTAGAGAGATCAATTTCACCGCCCAACATATCCACACCGACAAAGCCCATACCGAGGGTTTTGGCATCCATCGCCGGGATTTTCATGGTGATGGTTTGGCCGGCGTCAGAACCAACTTGTAAGTTCACCTTGCCTAAAGAACCATCCAATAATTTCTGGCCATTAAACGAGGTGGATGTTGCGATACGATCCAATTCCTGAATCAGCTGTTGTACTTCTGCATCCAATGTTTTGCGGTCAGCATCAGAATAAATACCGTTCGCAGATTGAATAGACAGTTCGCGCATACGCTGCAGAATATTCGTTGATTCCTGCAAAGCACCTTCTGCAGTTTGAATCAGCGATACCCCATCGTTAGCGTTTCTGATTGCTTGATCCAAGCCGCGAATCTGCGACGTCATGCGGTTGGAAATCGCTAAACCTGCGGCATCATCTTTAGCAGAGTTAATGCGTTGCCCGGAAGACAAACGCTCACTTGCACGATCAAGCGCGTTTCCTGAGTTCATCAATTGACGCTGTGAATTCAAGGAAGCGACATTGGTGTTAATGACTAAAGGCATAATGTATCTCCTAATGATTGTTCCTGTTCACAGTGCGTTTTCTGTGACAAGCCGACTGATGAAGCTCAGGGACATTAACAATCTAAATTGCATGGTCTGTGAGAACTTCGTGGCAAGACTTGTAAGAAATAATTAACCAACAGGATTTCTATACGGGTCGCCTAAACCGGTTTTTGCACAGACTGTGCCAAGATAATTTCAGGAGCTTTTTTAAACGGAACAAAAAGTGGCGAGATACATTTAAAAGCGGAAATAAAAATGTAGGTAACTCTGTAAAAAATTACCTCCAATAATGATTAGAAAAATAGGCTTGTATTTGAAAAACTGAAATTAAAAAACAAAAAAAGAGAGTCGTTTTCACGACTCTCTTTTCGGTTAAAAAGGCATCAAATAAAAACCGGCAACTAATTGTTTTTAAATGACTTTTACGCCTTAGCGCTAAACAGTAACCCAGATGATTCCACACTCATTTTTTGCGCTAACCGCAAGAAGGTTTCATCGGGAATCTGACGAATAACTTCTTGTGTTGCACGATCCAAAACCTTAACCACCGTCTCGCCAGAATCAGGGTCATAAGAGAAGTTTAAATCGCGTTGCGTAGACTGAATATATTCATTCATTTGCGCAACGGCGGCCTGTACTCGCTCTTCTATCGCCTTGGAATTGACGGGTTCTTGTGGTTGTGGTTTTGCCGCTACAGCGGCAAGCGGCAAATCATTGCCGGTTTTTTGACCTTTTGCACTGCCCGCTTGTGGCGAAGCCGACACGGGTGAAACCTGTGTCGGACTCGCAGTGACTTTAGTGAATTCATTCATACCCAAATCCTCACTAAGAATCCCTCTGCGTATTCCTGATCAACCGGATTACGCAGAGGAATCAGTCATTATCTCAACAGAGACAGTACTTGTTGTGGACGAGCATTTGACTGAGCCAACATCGCCGATGCCGCTTGTTGCAATACTTGTGAACGGCTCAAGTTTGCGGTTTCTGCGGCGAAGTCAGCATCGGTAATACGTGAACGCGCTGATGATGTCTTCTCAGAGATGTTCGCCAGGTTGGAGATGGTGAAGTCCAGACGGTTGTTGATAGCACCCAGATCCGAACGTACATCACTGATGGTAGTCAATGCGTTATCGATTACTTTAATGGCCTTTTGTGCGTTAGCCGCGGTATCGATGCTGATTGAGGAGATAGCCGCACCGAATGAACCGCCTGCACTAACATTAGAGTCAATCAAGCCAGTTTTTGTTGTCGCGCCCGTATCCTTTACATCCACTTGGATGGGGTTGCCGTTGTTGCTTGTCAGCTTAATACCACCACCGACTACGTCGCCATCACCAACATCATTAGCCGCCAGGGTTCCAGATGACAATTGAACTACGTTGGTACCATCAGTTAACGCTGTCTCGGTTGCAGTTGCAGTACCTGCAGCATCTGGACCGAAGGATATCTGAGCCACATTACCTTCAAGTAAAATTCTTGTTCCTGAAACTGTAGCGGTAATGCCTGTCTTATCAGTCTGCGCATTAAATTCAGCAGCAACAGCCGCCAATGAAGCCGGCGCCCCAGTAATAGTGACATCCTGGCCATTTAAACCAAAAGTACCACCTGTCAACGTACCCAAAGCCACAGACCCAAAATCCAGAACGGCAGAGCTGAACGCTGTGGCAGTAACACCGGTTTGATCTGTTACTGAATTGATAGCCTTAAGTTTGTCAGCCAAGCCCGCAGTGGCA
This sequence comes from Cellvibrio sp. ATLC23, assembly GCF_057196725.1. Taxonomy (NCBI): domain Bacteria; kingdom Pseudomonadati; phylum Pseudomonadota; class Gammaproteobacteria; order Cellvibrionales; family Cellvibrionaceae; genus Cellvibrio; species Cellvibrio sp. ATLC23. Next base: position 70,976 of record NZ_JBXUOS010000011.1, read on the forward strand.
CTCGAACCTACATCAACGCCATTGATCTTAAGGTCGCCTGAAACTAATGCACCTGCACCTACAGAATAGCCTTCAACAGTACCGGCCTTATCGTTTTCCCGGAAGCCCAAGAAGTCCAGTTGCGCTAATGTTCCAATAGAACCGCGAGTAACGGTAACAGGATCACCATTATCTGCCTTCAATACAATTCGAGCATTTGCAGCGGTAGTAATACCAGTACCCAAGGCTGTTGCAGCATCTGTTACTGTAATTGACGAAACATTTTCTGCAGAAATAGACAACTTACCATCATCACCAATGGTCGCAGAAAATTTACCACCACTCTCTGCATTCATTTTATCGACTAATTCAGCCAGACTACTGGTTCCATTGGTGCCGCCACCAACATCAATCGCAGTGGTGGTTCCATCAAGATTGGCCAGTGTAACGACAACTTTCTCAGCAGAGGTCAGAACACCATCTCCGGCATCGGTAGCGCTAGCTACCGCATAAGTAGATGCTGTTACTCCATTAACATTTTTATTAATGTGATCAAGAAGTGCTTGATCACTATTAATTGCACCGGCACCGGCACCATCAAAAGTATCGGTGCCTTTAATAATTGACTGACCGTTAATCAACACGCTGCCTTCACGCAACACTGCTGTACCGGTAAGAGAGTTGATAGCGGATGCACCGCCCATCAAATCCACACTAGTTGAACCCATACCCAGGGTTTTAGCGTCCATCGCTGGCACTTTCAGTGAGATGGTTTGGTTAGCGCTTGAACCCACTTGTAAATCAATTTTGCCCAACTTGCCATCTAACAGGTTTTGGCCGTTGAAAGAGGTGGTTTTAGCGATACGATCCAATTCTGATACAAGTTGCTTTACCTCAGCATTCAAAGTCTGACGGTCGCTAGCGGTGTAAATACCGTTCGCAGACTGTACCGACAGTTCACGCATACGTTGCAAGATATTGGTGGATTCTGACAGCGCACCTTCTGCTGTTTGAATAAGAGACACGCCGTCGTTGGCGTTACGAATTGCTTGGTCAAGACCACGCACTTGAGAAGTCATGCGGTTTGCAATTGCTAGACCAGCAGCATCATCTTTTGCTGAGTTGATACGCGCACCTGACGACAAGCGCTCAGTTGCGCGGTCAAGCGAATTGCCTGAACTCATCAACTGACGTTGAGCATTCAGAGAGGCGACGTTTGTGTTAATTACTAAAGCCATGATGAATCTCCAGGATTAATGTCTGTTTGCAGTCTGGCTGCTTTAACAAGTCGGTTGATGAAGTCTGAGAACAACGGACTAATCAGCACTTCTAAACAGGTTATCGACACATTCCGGAGTAGCTTTAGAAATTTTTTATTGCAGAACCCAATTATTTGCAGGAGTAAAAGACAAAAAACATGCAAAACAGTTATAAAACAACGCAGCTCGTCAAATTACTGACCGTAGGCATCGATAGCCTTTACCGTGCGATTATTTTGACGCAATTCTGACGCGGCATTTTCCCGGTGAGACTCGGCAAGTGCCGCAAGGGTCTTGTTAATAGTCTGGATCTCCTGAATCACATCAGCCGCCATCGCTTCTAAATCGGCCTGCGCCAACGATTCCAAATACTCTTGGTCATTAAGCGAAAGCAACCCTTGTTGACGCTGCTGAACCAATGTTTCAAAAGACTCCCAATCTCCCGCTTGGGCAAGGGATAACAATGCTTGGGACTGACTGAGTGCGCGGGTAAGTGGATCTAACAGGGAATCAATATCCATAAATACAGCTCTTCATAGTGAGTCAACAGCAGACTAACGCCATATCTCAAGATTAGCAAAAGATAATGAATCAGCCGAAGAGATTTCAAGTCCCCTCGGCATTCAATAGAAAAAGATGCGTGAAAAACTATAAATAACTGAATAGAAACTATAAATAACTAAACAAGGTCAGCTGGCTGACTTTGGCAAAGCTTTGCTGGGAAGCATTTAAAATAAGCGACTGCATCGATAGGCGAATCGTCGCTTCAGCAACATCGAGGCTTTCCAGATTGGACAGCGTGGTCTGGGTAAATAGAATAATATCCAGATTTAATGAGGCCGAACTCTCCAACGTATTCAGGCGTGCGCCCACCTCTCCCTGCACCGCAACCAGATTGGTTACTACATTAGTTAGATTAGTTAGAGTTTTAGCAACCAGCTTACCCAGCTCTTCTTTACTCTCGGGCGTATCGACGACACGTTTCATCGCATCACTAAATCGCGAAAGCGTGGTGAGTAACGCCTGCTTATCGGACGACTCGATAAAAAAACTATCACCAGGCTGAACTAATACACCACGTGTGGATTTACTGCCCTCACCTTGCGTGCCAAATCCCATCACGCCATCTAGAAAGGTATTGCCGCCTTTAATAGTGATAGTGGAATTGTTGTTAGAAATAATACCCTTATCCGTTACCGATAGCCCTAAGCGCGCCAATTGTCCCGCATTAGCCGGGTCGTTAAAGGCAGCGGCCAACTCAGTCTGATTGGTAATATTTTGGTTAAACGTCAACGTTTCGGTTTTTCCATTAACCACTAATTGAAAACTGGCTGGCGCGGTAGAAAAATCGTGTGGAGTGACAGCAGCAGGCGCAACCGGGAAAGGCATGTTCACAGAGCGAGTACCATTAGCGCCCATGATGACCGAGGCGCTGGTGCCGACACCATCACTCAACGTGATATTGAGTCCTTTTGGGTTTGAGAAGCCGGTTGCATCAACAATAACACTGAGTTTTACCAGCTTTGCCGCATTTCCCGTAGGCAGTGAAGGAGGAATTGCAGCACCATTATTTAGCGCAGCAACAAACCCGGCGGTATCGCCAGCCGCAACACCGGCAGGAAAAGTAAATTCCTCGGTTTTTCCAGCAACACTAATACGCAATGTATCGCCCGGGTTAATTGCGGCTGCGGGCGTAGCCACAGCAAAAGGGATACTGCTAGCAATAGCCGACTCACCTGGGTGAGGATTACCTAGAATTTTAAAGCGCGCACCGGCAACCTCAATATCCTCTCCCGCGACATAAGGCTGATTCACTAATAGTTGCTTTCCCGAGGCGCGCTCACTCACCGTAAAGTTCACGTTAGAACCTGACTTGGTAAAGGTCACCACCAAATCATTGGGGTACAGCTTATCGAATTCCTGTTGGTCAAATACTTGGCCTACTGAAATCAGTGCAGGAGGAACAGCTTTGTTACTAGGACTAGCGGACGTGGTAAACGTATTGTGGCCACTGGGGATATCAACAAATAGTTTTTTTCCTGAATCGCTAACCGCCACACTTACCGATGCAGACGCTTGCAAACGCAACTGCCCCTCATCGCCAAGGTAGGAATAATTACCGCCTCCATCACTCACAAAAGGCTTTGTATCACTTTGATAACCAGCAAAAATATACTGACCGGATGCGTTGCGCGTATTCTGCAAATTAACTAATTCTGCAATACGTGTATCTACTTCCGCCGCGAGAGATAAATAGTTCTCTCTGGTCATAACCGCAGTATTACCAGCAGATACCGCAATCGTGCGCATCTTCTGCACCAAATCAACAATCGATTGCAGATTGGTCTCTTCTAAATCCAGACTATTGTCGGCCACATCAACATTTTTTTTGTATTGTTCAGTGCGTGCCAACTCCTGATTTAATTGCAATATCGTCGTTGCCGCAACGGGATCATCTGCCGGTGAAAGCACGCGTTTACCGGTTGATAATTGCTCTTGAGTTTTCGCAAGCGCGGTTTGCGCTTGGCTAATTCCCAAGGTGGCGATATTGTAAATTTGTGAAGTAGCGATACGCATTGTTTACTCCCGCTCTAACGGTATTTTTTGCAAGGCGGCAAAAGTTTGCCCACACCAATACTCATACCGTAGTAATGCACAAAGCACTCCAACTTTTCATAACACCAAATAAATTCATACCTCCGGACAGGCGCCGGAGGCAACAAAAAGGTTTACGGGGCTTATGGGATGAGGCGAATACGCCGTACGCATTAACGAAAATAGCTAAAGAGAATTGAGCAAGGTATCAAACAATTCACGCGCAACCGAAATAACCTGCGCGTTAGCCTGATAGAGCTGTTGAAATTTAATTAAATTAGCCGCTTCTTCATCCAGGTTCACACCAGAGATCTGATCGCGCATGGTTTGACTTTGTTCCAATAAACTTTTACTAGCCTCGGTATTGATTTTTGAAAGGCTACTTTTAGTTCCCACTTCTTCAACCAGCTTTCCATAACCATCACCAAAACTCATGGTGCCACCTTGCATTGTCGATTGGGTTTCCAGTGCGACCATCAACAATGCATTACGGTTATCATTTTTACCATTGGTATTAAAGCCTATAGTGAACGTATCCCCTGCTTTAGGTTGCCCGTTAATAGCGGCCTGATAACCAACAAAAGAAGATTGCGCAAACGTCGCCAAACTACTGTCACCAAAGAGCGGGCTATGAGTAGGCGAGGTTTGCAGACTAATGCCGTCGGCCATGGTGATATCAATCCGGCCACCCACAGTAATTGCGCTTTGCTCCCCACCTCCGGCATCCATACCCATCAAGCGTACATTCGGGTTGCCGTTGCTGTCGTTCACATCAATTGAATTAGTCGCGCCGTTTGATGCTTTTAAACGAATATCAATGTTGACACCGGAAGATGCCACAATACGCAACTCCGGCGCGCCCGTAACAGGATTACTTCCGCTTTGCGCATAAAAACCCAAGGTTTTTAAATTGGAATTTGAATTAATACGATTAGCCAAATAGGTGTTGAAACCGGCCTCATCCAGATTCGGGTCAGGCACATCAAAACCAAATGCGGTATTAGCGGGATTATATTCCAACAAGTTTTCACCATTCACAGATAACTGTAATGGAGGCGCATAGGTGGTGGAATCAAAATTAATATCGGTGATCGTTGCCGTTGTTACGGCATTAGCCGTAACACCAGGCAGCGCACTGATCTGCGCCGCTGTCTGCATCGCAGACGCACCCGATACGGTGGTAATGGTTCGATTGGTGATCGACCCAGTATCTGGATTTTTAAACGTGAAATTTAGTTGCTCTGCTAAATAACCATTTGCTTGCGGCAAGCTTGCAGCCGTCATCGCCAGACCGGAAGGCACAGAGAAAGGGTCGATAGTTTGTACAACGCGCCCTTCTGGTAACCCAACCCGTTCTCCTTTTCCGGTCACCCGTGTCTCGCCCATATCTGTCGTAAAGATATTGTTATTGGCACCGGGAATAAACGTTTGGTCTCGCATCGCTGGGACTAAATCTTTAGGATTAGCCGGATCGCTGTTGTCCAAAACTTCATAGGTTGTTTCAGAGGTAAAGCGAATTAGAATCGGCGGCGATAATGTTTTTGGATTTGCAAACGCCGGCAAGCGATTGCCGTTTTTATCCACCAAGCTTAATACTTCGCCCGCACTGATAAGACCGCTACCTGAATTACTGGAGCTGCCCGCTGTACGTATAGGCGATGCAAATGCAATATCTTCCGGGCGTTTAATTTCCGATTGGATATCGCGCGAGCCATTTTTAGTAGGCTGAATGGTAAAACTATCGCCCCCCTGAAATGAACCGCTTGTTAAATTAACACTGACACCATCGAATGAAATTTTTGCTGGGTAAGCCCCCGACAAAGTACCCTGCTCTACAACGGTTTTATCAGACAGCCGCGTCACCAGATAATTACTGGAACCAGGCACAATTTCAAAACGATAATCACTGGTGGTCAATTTATTAGTGTCATCAATAGTGACGGAGATTACACGATCATAAGGCTGCGCATTAGAACCATGCACTACGCGATTAGCCGCCAGTACCGGGGAGTTGATATCACCAAACATCCGTTGACCGTAATCGCCATCAAGGTCAATACCCTCTTGCTGCTGGGTATTAAACTGATCAGCCATAGTCAGAGCGATGCGCCCCAAGTCATTCATCGATGGTTGTAATACTTCATTGCGAAAATGCAATAATCCCCCAATCTGCCCACCCGATATTTGCGCGGTGACATCAGCATTAGAATTATTGCCTGTTAGCTGAATCTTCCCATCATTAGTAACACTGAACACACTGGCTTTAGCACCAATAACCAAAGGCTGACCATTACCAATAAAAACATTAACATCGCCATCACCTTGATTAACAACTTGCAGCGATACCAATTCAGATAGCTTACGCAAAGTTTCATCGCGTTTATCCAGCAAGTCATTCGGAGCATTACCGCTGCCCGATGCACGCAATTCACCAATCGATTGATTAAGTGATGCAATAGAGCTGGCCAATGAATTCATTTGTGCGGTAACAGTTCTCACCTCACCATTAACCGAACTCTCAATATCGGTTAAACGCTGATGTAAATTATTAAATCGAACACTCAGACTCTCCGCTTCAGTCACAATAAGTTGCCGACCCGGGGTGGAGGCTGGATCGTTCGCGCCATTTTGCATAGAGGCAAAAAATGTTTGTAATGCCCCCGCCAAACCGGTACTGACATCTGCAAATAACTTATCGACCTTGCCAATATTCGTGTTGAATTTATTCAGTTGATTGTACGTTGACGTATCCAAACGCAATTGCGCAGTAGCAAATTCACTTACCACCCGCTCGATAGACGCGGTTGTAACACCCGAACCAATAAAACCTGCACCACCGATATTTTGTTCAGGGCGGGTAACGTAATTAACTTCCTGACGTGAATAGCCTGCGGTATTAGCGTTGGAAATATTGTGCCCCGCCGTGCGCAGTGCATTTTGACTTGCCTGCAGCCCAGAGACAGCGTTAGAGAGGAGACCTGACATAGGATTACTCCACTAATTGACGGCGTGCAGCCGTCGCTAAAGAGAGAATGGATTGCGCCGTAGACTTCACCTCATCAAATGGATTTAACGCATTCAATGATTTAATCGCATCATTATTTAATAGCTGTTTAATTTTTTTGGCGTATTCAGGGTCAGTCGCATAACCGGCGGATTGCAAAGCTTCTGCGTAGGCAGCCGAATCTGCGCCTTTTTGCAGAACCTGCTCGTAACGCGAACTATTTTTCATCAAGCGGACATAATCTGAAAAACTATCAGCATAATCGCTGTATTTGCGGAAATCTGCTTTTTCATTGACGGCAAGTCCATCGCGATACTCAAGCGTACTAACATTAACTTTTTCGCCTTGCCACTGGCTGCCGGTTTTGATATTAAACAGATTAAAACTATTCTCGCCCTGCTTATCATGAATCACATGTTTGCCCCAGCCAGTTTCCAACGCAACCTGAGCAATTAAAACATCGGGGTTAACGTTCAACTCAGCCGCCGCTTTTTCCGCATGAGGTTTTAACAGCATGACAAAATTTTCTTGGGTGCTACTAATGCTGGCCTTTTGGCCTGTACGCTGGCTAGCTGCCACGAACTTATTAGCAAGAACAGGTGGGATTCCGTAGTGCATGGGTGCCTGAACTTTTTTGTCTGATTCAGTTTCAGAAAAAACCGCTTGTAATTGGGAGTTATCGCTCATGCGAATAAAGTCATTGATCCAATCATCCAGAGCGTCTGCACTCGCAGCATTAATCTCACCAGAATTGGATTTTTTATACTCAACAACATGATCCAGCACACCGTTTATATCCTGCGCCGATGACCCTACCGAAGCAGACTCCAGCTTCATACCGGCCCCATGATTCTGTAGCATTTGTTTATAAAAATGATCAGCCAAACCAATTCCGCGGCCACTGGTCAAGTTAAGCACCATTTGTTGGTCAAGCATATCGCGATGAAAACGTGTTGTTTGGCTGTCAAAATAATTACCTTCACCAAACGCTTCATTTGCTTCGCGCATGGTTTTTAACATTTGTTGCACAAACATAGCTTCAAATTTTTTGGCAACTTCTTTTAATGCTTGCGGATCTTTATCGCGCCCCATTGCTTTAATCGAATTCAGCGAATTAGGATCAAGATAAGAATCCTGCACTGCAGACACTTTGGCACTCGCATCAATAGGCAACATTTAAATCACCACCAGCTCAGCTTTAAGAGCGCCTGATTGTTTTAAGGCTTCAAGAATCGCCATTAAATCGCTTGGCGAAGCGCCAACATTGTTAACCGACCGCACTATGTCATCCAGATTCGCGCCTGGAGCGAACTTAAACATAGGGTTAACTTCTTCATCGGCGCGCACATTACTACTCGGGACAACAACGGTTTGCCCACCCGCCAACGCATTGGGCTGGCTAACCGTTAAACTTTCAGCAACCGATACCGTCAGACTGCCATGGGTCACCGCTACAGGTGATACACGTACATTCTTTCCAACCACAATGGTGCCGGTACGCGAATTGATAATGACCTTGGCAACTTCTTCGCCCATAGTCACCTGGAGATTTTCTAACATAGAAATAAAGTCTACTCGCTGCGCTGGATTCGCAGGTGAGCTAACCATAATTGAGACTGCATCAATTGGGCGCGCTACATCTGGGCCCAATAAAGTGTTAATACTTTTTGCCAGTGCATTGGCAGTAGTGAAATCGGCGCGATGCAGATTGAATACAATCGGCTGACCTCCTGCAAAATTATTTTCCACCATACGCTCAACAATTGCGCCACTGGGAATACGCCCAGCACTGGGAATATTGACGGTGATTTTTGAACCGTCATTACCCGACGCACTTAAGCCGCCGACAACCAAATTGCCCTGGGCGATGGCGTAGACCTTGCCATCCAAACCTTTAAGCGGTGTCACCAACAAACTGCCGCCGCGTAAACTTTTTGCATTACTAATAGAGGATACAGTTACGTCAATTGTTTGACCCGGTTTGGCAAATGCAGGTAGCTCTGCTTGAATCATTACCGCAGCAACATTTTTCATTTGCATCCGCGCGCCTTCCGGGACGGTAATGCCAAACTGTTTCAACATGCTGTTGAACGATTGTGTAGTAAATGGTGATTGGGTTGTTTGATCCCCTGTACCATCCAACCCCACCACCAAACCATAACCCACTAATTGGTTGGCGCGCACACCGGCGACACTCGCGATATCTTTAATGCGTTCAGCCTGTGCTGCGGCACTACACAGCAACACAATCGCAACAATAATTACACTAATATTACGCATATAAAGAACCTCGTTAACTCAAATTACAATGGCCACAAATCGCTGTTAAAAAAACGCGACAACCACCCCATGGAAGTGGAGTCAGCCAACGCGCCTGTGCCGCTGTAAGAAATTTTTGCGTTTGCCAACCGGGTAGAAACGATCGTGTTATCCGGCGCAATGTCATCCGGGCGAATCATGCCACTGATACGAATAAATTCATCACCGCGATTTAAAGTGATCCACTTTTCACCGCGCACGATTAAATTTCCGTTCGGCAAAATTTCAGCAACTGTGACAGTGATATTGCCTTGTAAGCTGTTACTTTGATCAGCATCGGCACTGCCATCAAAGGTGCGATCTTGCTCCAGCGTGGTGGTTAACTCTCTACCTTTAAGGGTTGGGTTAGCGCCCAACAATGGACCGGCATTAAAGTTCACTCCACTTTTTTTACCCGTTGCGACGCCGGAAGACTTTCTCGATACAGTACGTTCACTCAATGTTACGGTGATAACGTCGCCGACAAAATGTGCTTTGCGATCATTAAATAAATTTAACCCGTAAGCATCTTGATACAAAGAGCCGTCAGTACGTTGCGGCACGGGCATGCTGGCCGCAATAGTGGGAGCATAAGCAGGATCATCCGGCTCCGGTTTTTTGTTGGTAAAACAACCGCTAAGACTGACGAGCATTAGCCATAATGCAATCAGTTTTAGCCAGCGTGAATTACACATCATTAAAGTAGGCATATTAAATCGCTCGATTAAAGATTCTGGGTAATAAACTGCAACATCTGATCGGCAGTGGATACCACTTTGGAATTCATTTCATAAGCGCGTTGGGTGGTAATCATATTCACCATTTCTTCGACTATATCGACATTGGAATTTTCCAGCATGCCCTGCTTAATAACACCCAAACCATTTTCACCGGGTGTACCCTGCACAGGATTTCCGCTCGCTACGGTCTCTACAAATAAATTGCCACCAATCGCCTGCAAGCCGGAATGGTTAATAAAATCTGCCAGCGTAATATCGCCAAGCTGTTGTGGATCTGGCTGACCGGGTGAATAAGCATTCACCGAACCATCTGTACCAATGGTGATTTTATTTGCGCCTTCGGGAACAATAATCGCGGGCTCTAATAAATAACCATCGGCATTCACTAACTGCCCTTCGCCATTGATTTGCAATTGCCCATTGCGGGTATACGCGATGGTGCCATCGGGTTGCAGCACTTGTAAAAAACCGTGCCCGTCAATTGCGACATCGAGTGACTGCTCAGTCACTTGCAAACTTCCTTGGGTAAATTCTTTTTGCGTTGCAACCACGCGTACACCGGCACCCAATTGCAAACCAGAAGGCAATTGGGTTTCTTGCGTTTGTTGTGCACCCGGCTGACGCTGGTTTTGATACAACAAATCTTCAAAAATGGCGCGGTCACGTTTAAAACCTACCGTGCTGGTATTCGCCAAATTATTGGAAATAGTAGTGAGTTGTCGATCTTGTGCCGACAAGCCGGTTTTACTGACGTAGAGGGAGGCGATCATAATGTGTTCCTCAAATTAGCTATCTATTGCTTTACTACAAGTGCAATGAAATTAATTGTGCTTAGGAGATTTGTAACAGCTGCGCTGAACTCGCTGAATTTTCTTCGGCTGTTTTCATCAGTTTTACTTGCATTTCATATTGGCGCGAAAGACTGAGAATTTGCGTAAATTCATCAATCGGATTGACGTTACTGCTTTCCAACATGCCGCTGCGCAAGGTCACTTCAACCGCGGGTAATGCAGCTAAACCATCACGCTGGCGAAACAAACCGTCATCACCTTTTTCAATCGCTTGCACATCGGGGTTCACTAATTTCAAACGCCCTACTTCCACCATTGCTTCCGGCCCTTGGCCTTGGCCAACAATAGAAATAGTGCCGTCTGCGCCCACTTGCACTTTTTCGTTTTCGGGAATGTTGATCGGCCCACCATCACCTAACACCACCAAGCCATTAGCTGTACGCAGAGTGCCGGCTGCATCTACCGCAAAATTACCGGCGCGGGTATAGGCCTCAGTGCCATCAACAGATTGCACGGCAAAAAAGCCGTCGCCTTGAATTGCGACATCAAGCGGATTATTGGTGGCAATCATTGCGCCCGAGGTGAAATCCGCACGTGGAGATTCCGTCATTGCGTAAGCGCGGGTTGGCTGACCATCGCCGTAATAAACCCCCATGCTGCGTGACTGTTCAAAGTCCGCACGAAAACCAGTGGTATTGACGTTGGCAAGGTTATTGGCGCGATTAGCCTGTGCCAGCATGTTGTGCTTGGCGCCGGTCATGGCGATAAAGAGCGCTTTGTCCACAAGAATGTCTCCAGTCGCTAGCGATAAAGTTTCCGCTAGTTTTTTGGCGGATTTGCCGTTACTGAAGGTTTTGCAAGAGCGATGCCAAGTAAATAGCTCGCGAAAGATAAGCAATAAGGTACTGATATTTATAAGGAATTTTGGTTAGCACGCGATAAAAACAGGATAAGTAAAAGCAGATAAATAAAGAAGCGGCAAACTGCTTCCGCTGTTTGCCGCTCGATTCTATGGATGCTGGTGGGTATCGCTGTGCGCCACCCACCTGACTTATTAACGAAGGTTCAAAATTGTCTGAGTCGTTGCATTGGCTGTTTCGATGGTTTTTGCGTTCGCTTGATAATTCCGCTGGGCAATAATCAGGTTCACCAACTGCTCGGATAGATCCACGTTGGACTCTTCAACCGCACCAGCGGTGATATTGCCTAACTGGGATGAACCTGGCGCGCCTACAATCGCCTCACCTGATTCAAAGGTTTGCGCCCACATAGTGTCGCCAGTTGGCTTCAAGCCATCCACGCTGGCAAAGTTTGCCAGTGCAACCTGCCCTAACACTTGCGCCTCTCCATTCGTAAAACGCGCAAACACAATACCGGTATTGCTGATGTCCAAACCTGCTAAACGACCTGTTGTATAACCATTTTGATCCAACTGCTCTACTGAAAACACACTACCAAACTGAGTACTACCAGTAAGATCGATCATGAAGTTGGAGCTAGCAGGCGGCTCTGCCACTGGAATAGTTCCCCCCTGCAACACATTCAGCGGGCCCAGTGCACCTAAAGGAGTTCCATCCTTACCCAGCGGCGTCCAGTTAGAAATAAGGATGGCATCAGTCATTGATGAGTTAATGGTTCCCTCGGGAGTGAAATGCACATCAAACGAGGCCATAGTGGGCAAAGTATTGTCTGGTGACGGTAAAGTAGGATCAGGATCACCCACATTTTGCCCATCGATCTGTACATACATTTTCCAATGATTGGCGGAGGTAGTTGGATCGGCCGGATCGTATGCTTGTTTTACAAAATACTGACGCATTGAATGAACATTACCCAAGCTGTCATATATCGGGGTGGTAGTGGCGTGATTAAAAGTTTTTTGATCGTTAGGATTGAATGCATTAATTGGCACTGGTGTAAAAAAAGTCGGGTCGCCAATCGCACCAAATAAAATGCCGCCGCTCACGGGAGTTGTGGGTTGGCTGCTTGTAATTGAGTAACCCTCTTGCATGGTTACAGTAATTTCACCACCCACGTTAATCGCACTACCCACCAATGCAGGAGTTGTAATTGTATCGATTTCTTGCAGCACCCCTTGGTTACCAATAATGCCCACCACATCGCCTGCGCTACCAAATGAAAACTCCAAATCACGTCCAGTGGCAGACACCACTTCAAGGTCACCGGTAAGTTCATTAACACTGGCAGTAATTCCAAACAATGTAGACTTGCTCAGCTTATTAATTTCCTTGGCAAGCTCCGTCATATCGACTGCAGTCGATGAAGTTAGCACCACACCATTTAAGGTAAACGTACCCGTATTATTATCAAAGGGCTTCGCAGCAACTGCTGGTGGACCAGGGTTAGCAGGTACCTCGCGTAACACAGTGGCAGTAGTGCGCGCCGTAGCACTGATACCAGCAAGTGAATTTAACTCAGATGCAGTTTGATCTGCACCAGCACCATATTTACTGATATAAGTAACCGGCGCAGCTTTATTAGGTCCCTGAATAACCAGAGTATGTGACGCGTAATCATTGGTTACCTTAGGTTGGCCAACGGTAATATCCGCAGGTGTTATCGCATCTATTGCGGTAGTTAAACCATTACTACCGCTTACGGTTGAAATATCTAACTGAGAAGCAACACCGGTCGCCAGATCACGCACCTTTAAACGGCCATCAGTATCTACATAAGCCTGAACATTCAGTGGCACAGCCTTGCTAAAGTTTTTATTATTAATTTCGTTAGCAATAGAGGTTAAATTATTATAAGTGCCCGGAGTGATGGTGATATCTACAGTCTGAGGCGTAGGATTTCCCGGTACAGTACGTGACAATTGCAGCACTGTAGCCGCTACCGCTGGAGGGCCAACAGAGGGTGTAGCAACTACTATAGGGGAACCCGCAGATGCAGTTGCCGTGGCCACATCAACTCTAGATGTTATTGGTACCTTTAACCCCAATTGCGCATTACTAATACCAGTGCCGTTGGTTGCAAAACGCTGACCCGTTGTCTCTAACACCAATTCATTAGAATTAACATTGTACGACGCAGCGACCGCCGTCGTTTGGCGTGGCTCTTGTGAACTTACATCCACCCGCAAATCACTCAAAATACCACTGACATTACCTTCGCTATCAGCTGAAAAGCCCTGCAACAAAGCACCAGTACCATTCACTATATAACCATTTTTATCCAGACCAAAAGTACCCGCACGGGTATATAAACGCTCTCCATTTTTTTCTACTACAAAAAAACCTTCGCCATTAACCGACAAGTCCAATTCATTTTGCGTAAATTTTAAATTCCCTTGGGTAAATTGCTGGCGAATATTTTGAATATTGACGCCACTTCCTGGAGTGTTCGAGCCGCCTCCCAACAGGGTACTGGTATACACATCGCCAAATTCAGCGCGCGACGATTTAAATCCGACTGTACTCGCATTGGCAATATTATTACCGGTTACTTGCAGATCGGTATTAGCTGCACGAATCCCGCTTAACGCTGTATTGAAAGACATATTACACCTCGACCATAACGATTAATGGCTAGAATTTTTTAATTACACCGACACTAATTAATTAAACTGTTTTACATTTTTTGCATCTACTGCACCAACACCTGCCAGATTCAAAATAAGCGCGCCATTTTCACCAATTGTCACGCTATTGACATTTGCACTCAGCGACGTATCAAGCGCTTCTGTTTTTCCATCCTGCATTGCAGTCACCGCAAAACGATACTTACCCGCAGCTGCCGCATCATCTCCCGCCTCCCAATCCAGCAATTCGCCATTCACTTCAATGTTCTGTCCGTCCCAACGAAAAACCGTTTCACCACTGGGCACCTTACCTACAGGAATAGTTTGTATTAATGCACCATTATCGTCATAAATACTGATTTTCATATCGCTGGTCGGGTAATTAAGATCAACACTGCCCGCAACTATTCCACCCGTAACCAACATACTGGTATCAGATTTAACCGTTACACTGCGTCCAACCAATGAAGAAGCTTGCAATGCATTGTTCGACATAAAACTATTAAAACTGGTATTTAAACGCTCCAGACCTTCCACAGAGCTAAACTGCGCCAGCTGTGCAACAAACTCACTGTTGTCTTGCGGGCTCAATGGATTTTGATTATTCATTTGCGTAATCATCAGCTCAAGAAATGCCGCTTGACCAAGCTCATTTGTATTTTTTTTCGTTTCTGTTTTTTTGGTAATGCTCAGGTTGTCAGTAACGCTGGAGGTATTACCGGTGCCACTTACAGTTGACATAACATTTCTCCCTCACCAATTACTGACCAAGAGTCAGCACGCGCTGAACCATTTGTTTAGCTGAATTCATTACTTCTACATTCATTTGAAATGAACGTGATGCCGCGATCATATTCGCCATTTCTTCAACCGGATTTACATTGGGGTAATAAACATAACCCTCATCATCCGCCTTTGGATGAGTTGGTTCATAACGGCGTTGAAGTGGCGCATCACTTTCAACAATACCTAATACTTTTACGCCGGCAGCAGCATCCAATTCGTTATTGCTGTACTCGCCTTCAACCGCTGCCTCACGCATAGCATTTTGATGCATAGCTGCAAACACTGGCTGACGGCTACGATACACTTCATTCACACTGGAGCTGGCCGATTGTGCGTTAGCCAGGTTGCTAGCAGTTGTATTTAGACGCAAACTTTGTGCGTTCATTCCTGTGCCAGCGATATCAAAAATATTTCCAAGTGCCATGATTAGATACCTACAAAAAACGATTGGAAGAAAACCCTACCAAAATACTTATCAGCTTTAGTCGCCACGAATAGCGGTTCGCAATCCAGTAAATTTACTGTTTAAAAACTGAAAACTTGCCTGGAATGCCAGCGCATTTTTCATGTATTCCGCATGTTCAATTTGGTCTTCTACAGTGTTGCCATCTATTGATGGCTGCTGCGGTGTGCGATACAACACATCACCGTTATCCATAGTGAAACCGCCACCATCAATGTGGCGGTTTTGGGTTGTCGCCAAATCAAAACCATTCGCTGCTTGCATTTTTTGATTCAATGCCTGTTTGAAATCCAAATCTTTCGCTTTGAAATTCGGGGTGTCGATGTTGGCGAGGTTATTAGCCAACACACTTGCACGCTCGGAGCGAAAGTGCAGCGCCGATTCATGAATACCGAGTGCTTTATCAAAAGAAATGGACATATTAAATTCGCCTTCAGTGATGACAGGTGGCAACCAATGTGGCTGTGACCTTTCGTTATCTACAACAAAGCAACGGTTGTGCCAACACCAAAAAAATGCCGTAACTAACTGATTTAAATAAATAAAAAAACAATGAAAGGTGAGCTCTATAAAAGCGGCAAGGGGGAAGCGGCAAAGATCTTCCGCTTGTACAAATCGCAACAGTTAAGCGGAAAGCAATAGCTGGACTCCCGCATGCGGGAGTGACGATAGATAAATAGAAGAAATATCAACTATTAAGGACAGAGCAGCATTTGGTGGGGATCACCCCCTTTTTTGAGGGGGGGGGGGATTAAAAGTCTGAGCGAGTAGGTTTAAATTGCCTTGTAGAGAATCCCTGGATCACAGCGCACCATCTCAAACAAATCACCAGCACCTGCCAAACCTTCAGATGAGCCGAGAAAAAGAATACCTTGAGGTTTCAATGAGGCGTGAATTTTTTGCAGAATCTGCCGTTTTAACTCGGCATTGAAATAAATCAACACATTGCGGCAAAAAACAATATCAAACTTGCCTAAGGCAGCATAGGAGTCCATTAAGTTAAGGGAACGAAAATCGATGCGCTCTTTAACAATACTTTTTACTCGCCAGACTGTGGGTGTAGGGTTATCAAAGTAACGCTCCAATCGCTCATCCGATAAACCTCGTAATACCGATAACTTGTCATACTCGCCGCGCTTGGCTTGCTCCAATACAGTCGATGATAAATCGGTCGCAACAATCTGGACTTGCCGCGCCAAATTACCCATTGCCTGCCGTTTATACTCCTCTACCATCATGCTAATCGAATAAGGCTCCTGCCCGGATGAGCAAGCCGCTGACCAAATACGAACTGGGCCAAACATGCGGTTATTTCCCGCCATTAATTGTGACAGCAGAGTATTTTTGAGGTGTTCGTAAGGATAGTTATCGCGAAACCAAAAGGTCTCATTCGTGGTCATGGAGTCCACAACCTGATCTTTTAGTTTGCGATTAGCCCCCTGCTTCAGCACTCGAACCAGCTCGCCAAAGGAGGAAATATTGTTTTCTTCCAATATGCGGCGAATACGGTTAGTGACTAAATACTGTTTATTATCACCCAGCGAAATACCGCAGGCATCTTCAAGAAATTGGCGGAATTGATCAAACTCGGCTTGGTCAATACTATCCCGACCGACCGGTTTGGCAAAAGGCGATTCTTTATTAATCATAGGTTCCCAATATAAAACAATTGCCGCTCTTTAGATCGCAGCAGCAATACAACGTCAGGCTTCATCCGGAGGCAACAAGCTCTCGCCCGTAATAGACAACACACGATCATTCACACGCTTGGCAAGCTCATCGGGATGGAATTTCGCAAGGAAATCGTCCGCCCCCACTTTCCTGACCATAGCCTCATTAAATACACCACTAAGGGATGTATGAAGGACGATATGCAGGTTTTTTAAATCAGGGTGATTGCGCACCTCAGCAGTGAAGGTATACCCATCCATTTCAGGCATTTCGATATCGCAAATAATCATGATCAATTCGGAGTAAGGGTTTTTACCCTCTTTAAGTAAATCATTTAAATATCTGAACCCTTCTGCTCCATCTTTTTTAATCGTGGTTTTTATCCCCATTCCTTCTACCACCCGCTGAATTTGTTTGCGCGCAATAGTAGAGTCATCAATGATCAATATATGTTTTTGGATTACGCGGTCAGCAATGCCATCCTCAATCACTCCGGCGGTCACCTCTTCACGTGCAGGCGACACTTCAGCAAGAATCTTCTCAACATCAATAATCTCAACCAGCTGCCCGTCAACCTGAGTAACTGCAGTGAGATAATGCTCCCGACCGGCTCCTTTAGGCGGCGGATGTATGTCACCCCAATTCATATTGACGATACGCTCAACTGAGCGCACTAAAAACCCCTGAGCCGTACGATTGTATTCTGTGATGATTACAAAGCAGCTTTCGATATCCGGTAGCTCACGACGCCCAATAGCGAGATTCATATCCATAATCGGCAATGTGCCACCTCGGATATGCGCAACCCCACGTACAACCGAACTGCGCCCTGGAATTGCATTTAGCTGCGGGCATTGCAGTACCTCTTTTACTTTAAAGACGTTGATGCCATACAACTGTTGACCGCCAAGCCGAAACAATAGGAGCTCCAGACGGTTTTGCCCAACCAGCTGTGTACGCTGATTGACACTATCCATTACACCAGCCATGCAATTACCTCATTGATTCTCAAAATTCTGGCCTAGTTCATCAGCAAATCCGCCTCCGACATGCGGCACAGTATTTGCTTTGATACTTAGTAAATCAGCTTAGCGGCAAAAAAGTGTCAGACTTTAGTCATTCGTCAACCAAACTGACACTCAGTTCTTACCCTTGAGGATAGGACAAAATATGGAACTTCCTAGTATTTATAAAACTTTCTTGAGGAATATTTTGCGCCACATGCAAAGCGAAAGGTCTATGAATAAAAAGCAGCCATTGCGAATCCCGCTCACAATCTCACTTAAGTCGGGGGTGTTTTTTTTGCTATGTGCCCTCGCACCATTCACCTCAGCTAAAGTTTATCCTTTAAATGATCTAAAACAGGATATCGCCAATTTTTTGGCTGCAGAATACAAAAAAACACCTCACGAGCGAATAGAGATCAATGTCAGCAATTTAGATAGCAGACTCAGGCTTGCTCACTGTGCTAACCCCATCGAGTTCATCAATCAAGATCAAACCGGCCTGGGCGGCAATATTAGCGTCAAAGCACACTGTGATGCAGGCAAAGCATGGTCTATTCACATTCCCGCACAAGTAACGATTTACCGTGAAATTACCATTGCAGGGCGCGATATAATGCGCGGCGAAGTTATCAACAACGCACATCTCACATCCAGTCTGGTCAATGTCAGCAATATTCGGCAAGCGTTTTTACCCGATGCAAAGCTAGTTATAGGCAAAGAAGCCAAACGCAATATAGGCAAGGGAGAACCTTTTAGAACAACTCTTCTGGATGCTCCAACTGCCGTTAAGCGCGGAGAACTAGTAAGGCTGGAATCACTCGCAGGTAGCATTAAAGTCAGCAGCTCAGGTACAGCCATGGCCAATGGCCGTGTTGGTCAGAAAATTCGGGTGCGTAATATCTCATCAGAACGAATTGTCAGCGGGATTGTGATTAATCAAGGGCTAGTACAAACCCTTTGAGTTGTGAAAGTTTTTAAATTTTTACTAAAGTTACGCGGCGGCTAGCCGATACACCTGCTAAGGACTCTCAAAATACGCTGAATCGCCAATGAGGCATACAAATGCACAAATGAGAGCCACCACTGTCACGACATAGCAACCGCGACATTTTTATAGTTAATCGCCTCTGGAGCCAATAACTCCAAGGTAAACAGGGGAATAAAATGAACTTTAATACCAACAACACTCTGGATACTGCTGGCACTAAAAGCGCCCGCAGCAAGCCTGCCACGCCAAACGCGCTCGAGACAAAAGCTCCAGCAGCCGATGCCGCACCGATAAGTAAAGGCGCCAGCGATCAGGTGGTATTGAGCCAAGAGGCTCAAACACTGGGGCGCTTACAAGCCAAAATTAACAACTCCCCTGACGTCGATCTCGAGAAGGTGGCTGAAATCAGACGCGCAATAGCAGAAGGCCGCTTTGAAATTAACCCTGATCGCATCGCAGAAAATATGCTTAATCAGAACGATCTACTTGGATAGAAGCTAAATTAAGAATTAAAACCCTCTTCCCCGGAGCTTTTTAATTCGCGCCATTTATGTTTATCACTAAAAATGAAGAGGTTGCTATGTCTCTCAATCCTACACATCTACGCGAGATGATCGCGCAGGACTCAACTGCACTTTTACAACTCAAGCAATTGCTTGCCTATGAGCGCGAACAATTAGAGCAGCGCAAGCAAGATGAACTACCGCGAATTATTGAGCAGAAAACCGCGCTACTTGATCAACTCAACCATAGCGCCAAACAACGCCAGCAGATCCTCACCGCACTCAACCTACCTACCAATGCCCAAGGCTGGAACACGTTACTCCAACGTAACATTACCACCCAGCCGCTAGTAGAGGACTGGGCATTACTAGTAAACGAATTTGAAGACTGCCAAAAAATGAATGATATTAATGGCAAAATGATTGCAAGATCCCAGCAAACTTTAAGTCACTTACTAGGCCTTTTGAAAGGCAAAATACCCGCACCCTCACTCTACACAGCGCAAGGCACCAAAACCCAAGCCACGTCATCCTACACAGTAGCTAAAGCCTAAATCACTCAACCCCCAAAAGGACAGCCGTCGCTGCCCTTTTGCTCTTTATCAAAAGCACTTTGGTTTTTACAGGAAAAATCCATACAATACTCGCGACCGACGCGCAACGCACTGCTACTTGCCGCAAGCTAAACATCTATCCACAACGGATACTCAATCTTCCTATCACGAAAAAGGACACCCCAGTTGAGCAAATGGCTGATTCTGTGCGCCCTTCCCCTACTTACCTCACTAATACTATCGCGATTAATTATTCGTTATTTCGGAAGACATCTACTAGATAGACCCAATAATCGCAGCTCCCATCAAATACCCACACCAAGAGGCGGAGGCATAGCCCTGGCGCTGGGAGTAGTCATTTCGGTATTGACAGGATGGAGCTTCGGGCATATCAACAACGCTCCACTTTACTGGTTACTAATCCCTTCCGGGCTAATAGCAATTCTTGGGATTTGCGATGACTTATTCAATTTAAAGATCGGCACACGCCTTGCCATGCAATTTTTGCTTTCTAGTGTAGGATTGTTTTTTATTGGGAGTCAGAGCGAGCTTTCACAATCCACTCAGGTGTTAATTGCAGGCCCTATACTTTTATTTATTGTATGGATGACAAACCTATACAATTTTATGGACGGGATTAACGGATTAGCAGCACTTCAGGCACTCAGTGTTTGTATGTGCATGACTTTTATCTATTGGATACTCTCCACCAATACAAACATCATTTATTTGCTAATAATTATCGCCGCAAGCTCACTTGGATTTTTATTTTGGAACTTTCCCATTGCAAAACTTTTTATGGGAGACTCAGGTAGTCTTTTCTTAGGCTTAAGCTTTGGCCTCCTAACCATTGAAAGCATGAATGAAGGCACTCACCTTGCTATAGCATGGTTAATTATGCTGGGCGTATTTATTGTTGATGCCAGCTACACACTTTTTTATCGCTTGGCTACCAGACAAGCATTCCATCAGGCCCATAGAACACACGCTTATCAAAAAATTGCCATCAAATACAACTCGCATACCTATGCAACACTTGCAATAGTTACTATTAATTTAGTGTGGCTTTTCCCAATTGCTATCGCAGCCGCAGCCAAACAATTGAACTATATAGCTGCACTAATAATTGCTTATATACCGCTTCTATTGTTTGCCAGAAAATTTCACGCGGGTCGAATTGATCATTCACCCCACAAGTAATACTTTGTTCTCTTCGGGTAGCAGCCGTGCACCAATCGAATAACCGGTAGGAACCTCAAATAACAGGGTTTTAATCAGGTCACAATTATTTGACTCGCAAGCAATGGCCAAGCGCGCCAAAAACAATTCCATTTCCTGCCAGGAAATAAACTGCTCCATGGCCCGAAATATTCTGCTGTGCTCTGTTGACTCCACATTATCGCCGATTAGAAGCTCTTCAAATAATTTTTCACCAGGGCGCAAACCGGTGTAGCTAATTGCAATATCACCATCACGGTGATGCTCATCACGAACAGTCAGCCCTGAAAGACTAATCATGCGCGCTGCCAAGTCGACAATTTTTACCGGCTCCCCCATATCAAGCACAAAAACATCTCCGCCATGACCCATCGCACCCGCCTGTATCACCAACTGCGCAGCTTCACGAATCGTCATAAAATATCGAATAATATCAGGATGAGTTACAGTAACTGGGCCGCCCTCTTTTATTTGTTTACGAAAAAGAGGAACTACCGAACCAGATGAGTCCAACACATTACCGAATCGCACCATAACAAAACGAGTTAACGGCTGTTTTTGCGCAAGACTTTGCAGAATCAATTCTGCCAAGCGTTTTGACGCCCCCATAAGATTCGTTGGGCGCACAGCTTTATCAGTGGAAATTAACACAAACAATTCAACGTCAGCTTTTATAGCGGCCTCAGCACAGAATCGTGTTCCAAATACATTATTTTTCATCCCCTCCACACAATTACTTTCCATCAAAGGGACATGTTTATACGCCGCGGCATGGTATACGGTTTGAACACCATACTGCCTCATAATCGAATCTAGTAGCAAAGCGTTTTGAACAGAACCAAGCAATGCCACTACATCAACCTGATCGATATTTTTTGCCGACAACTCTTGTTCAATACTGTAAAGACTAAATTCGTTGTGATCGATTAATATTAACTTTTGCGGCTTAAGCTCAATAATTTGCCGGCATAGTTCGCCACCAATAGACCCCCCCGCCCCTGTCACCAAAACAACCTTACCCGATACCGAGGCCTCCATTAAATGCAGTATAGGCTGGACACTATCGCGACCAAGCAAGTCATCCACCTCAACATCACGAATATTCTCGATCCTTGCTTTGCCAGACAAAATATCGGAAAACTCAGGAATTGTTTGAACGTTAACGTGGTATTTTTCAAGCTTTTTAATGATCTCCAGCCTAGTACTATGCGAGGCTCGCCCCAGTGCAAGCAGCACTTTATTTGCCCCAGTAGATGCAACCAGCTTAGGAATGGTTTTAGGCGAATATATTTTTATATTTGAGAGTACTGTTCCATGCAAAAACTTATTATCATCAACAAACGCAGCTACACGGTACCCTGTATCCTGTAGCGCCTGTAACAATTGATAACCCGTTCTACCAGCCCCATAAACAATTACAGGAACAGCATTCTTTGCAGGTAAAGCGCCCACCATCAAAATGACATGCCGCACCAGCAGCCTCGGCCCACCAATAAGTAAAATCATCAACGCTATATAAATAAAAGGAACCGAACGAGGAATTTTTGAGTAAGTCATAAAGCCAGAAATGGCCAATGTTGCGCCTGACAAAAAAACACAAATAACGATGGTCACTATTGCAGGTTGAGTCATGTATCGCAAAATGGCTCGATACATCCCCATGCGAATAAAAATAAACAAACTGGAAACAATTGTTATCAGTAGCGCAGCCAATTCTTTTGAAGTAATTATTATGTCGAAAGTACCAAGGCGCAAACAAATTGAAATATATACACCCAGAGCAATAGCAAGCGCATCATAGGATAAAGAGATCAACCGCTTTGCAGGCCGGGATGCCTCAAATAATTTCGTCAACATAGATAGCAGCTCAGCGAAGCACAATACAGGCAGCAAAAAACAAGATAAAAAGAGGAGAGTGACGGAGAAAGGGAAGATACAAAAACGGGACCGCCCTGGCAAGCGACCTTAACAATAAGATATAGCGTTATAACTTTGTAATACTCTCATTCACGCGATCACGCATTTCCTTTCCCGGTTTAAAATGCGGCACATACTTTCCCTCTAGAACCACAGCATCACCAGTTTTAGGGTTTCTACCTGTACGAGGAGCACGATAGTGTAATGAAAAGCTGCCAAAACCACGAATCTCGATACGTTCGCCAGACGCAAGAATATCAGACATGTAATCCAACAAAAGCTTTACTGACATTTCAACATCTTTAATAGTTAGCTGGTTCTGCTTTTCAGTAATATATTCAATCAATTCTGACTTTGTCATAACCTGATCTCTGTTTATTAGAAACACTCAAGCATTAGAACTGAACAACTCAATACAAACTATTAAAAATTATAGCTAAGTAAAAATCGGTGACCAGATATACCAGTCACCGACTCGCAAGAAAGATTACTCTTTGCTTTGCATTTGCGCTTTAATCAGGTCACCCAAAGTGGTCGGAGAAGCTTGATCAGACTGCTTGCTAGAAAGCTCTTTCATAGCGGTCTTTTCTTCTTCTACATCTTTAGATTTCACTGACAGGCTGATGCTGCGGTTTTTGCGATCTACCGCAATAATCTTAGCTTCTACCTCATCACCTACTTTGAGCAGGTTGCGCGCATCTTCAACTTTCTCACGGCTCAACTCAGAAGCTTTCAAAGTAGCTTCTACGTCGTCAGCCAAGGTGATTACAGCTGCTTTAGCTTCAACTTCTTTAACGATACCTTTAACAACGGCACCCTTGTCATTTACAGAAACGTACTCTGAGAATGGATCGGTTTCAAGTTGCTTGATACCCAAAGAAATGCGCTCACGCTCTGGATCGATTGCCAATACAACAGTTTCCAGCTCATCGCCCTTCTTGTACTTACGCACAGCTTCTTCGCCAGCTTCGTGCCAAGAAATATCAGACAAGTGAACCAGACCGTCGATGCCGCCATCCAAACCGATGAAGATACCGAAGTCAGTGATAGACTTGATTTTGCCGCTGATCTTGTCACCTTTCGCGCAAGTACGAGCAAATGCATCCCATGGGTTTTCTTGGCATTGCTTCAAGCCCAAGGAGATGCGACGACGCTCTTCGTCGATATCCAACACCATAACTTCGATTTCGTCGCCCAATTGGACAACTTTTGAAGGATGAATGTTTTTGTTAGTCCAGTCCATTTCTGAAACGTGGATCAAACCTTCAACACCTTCTTCCAACTCTGCGAAGCAGCCGTAATCAGTCAAATTGGTTACTTTTGCTTTCACACGAGCGCCTTCTGGGTAACGCTTGGTGATTTGAATCCATGGATCTTCACCCAATTGCTTCAAGCCCAAGGATACGCGA
Organism: Cellvibrio sp. ATLC23; assembly: GCF_057196725.1. Taxonomy (NCBI): domain Bacteria; kingdom Pseudomonadati; phylum Pseudomonadota; class Gammaproteobacteria; order Cellvibrionales; family Cellvibrionaceae; genus Cellvibrio; species Cellvibrio sp. ATLC23. The sequence goes on from NZ_JBXUOS010000011.1 coordinate 95,702, forward strand.
TTACGCTCACGGTCGAATTTCAATACTTTAACGTCAATTTCTTGACCAACTTCAACGATCTCACCAGGATGCTTAATACGCTTCCACGCCATATCAGTGATGTGCAGCAAGCCATCTACGCCGCCCAAATCAACGAATGCACCGTAGTCGGTAAGATTTTTGACGATACCTTTAACTGCTTGACCTTCTTGCAGGGTAGCCAGCAATTCATCGCGCTCAACAGAGTTAGCTTGTTCCAATACCGCACGACGAGAAACAACTACGTTGTTACGCTTTTGGTCTAACTTGATGACTTTAAATTCAAGCTCTTTACCTTCGAGATGAGTAGTTTCGCGCACAGGGCGAACATCTACCAATGAACCTGGAAGGAAGGCACGAATACCAGCAACGTCAACGGTGAAACCACCTTTAACCTTGCCATTAATAACACCTTTGATAACTTCTTCAGCAACATGAGCTGCTTCAAGAATTTTCCACGCTTCGGCACGCTTGGCCTTCTCACGTGACAATTTAGTCTCGCCGAAACCGTCTTCAACACTTTCCAGCGCTACTTGTACTTCGTCGCCGATTTGGAGAGTCAACTCACCCATTTCGTTGCGGAATTGCTCAGCAGGAATAACACCTTCCGATTTCAGGCCAGCGTGAACAGTCACCCAGTCCTTGTCGATGTCAATTACTACACCAGTAATAATGGTCCCAGGAACCATATCAACAGTTTTTAGGCTTTCTTCAAATAACGCAGCAAAACTTTCGTTCATACTCATGGTATTACCTATAAATTAGAGGCACCGACGTCAACAACACGCCTTACCTATTCCGCACGGCCAGTCACACGGGTCAGTTAAAGTAACGTGAAAACCCCCTCAGGCTGGGTTTGACAGCTTTCACTACTGCTAAAATGACATTTAGTGGTCAACTCAAAGAATGGAATATTAGCAGGTGCGCAAGGCTAGCAGAATGCCCTTTATATTTCAATAGCTTAGCTAAAGTTAGCGGCACACCAAAGCGACAAAATTGGCAGGTTTACAAGACACTCGGTGTTTTGCCTGGACACTTCAGACAAAACATAAAAAACGCAGCATTATCAGCGACTTACCGTACAACACTCAGGCCGCGACCAACAGCATAGTATTTAAAACCCAATGCCGCCAATCGATCTGGCTCATACAAATTCCGCCCATCAAAAATGACAGGGGCGCGCAAAGCCAACTTAAGCAACTCGAAGTTGGGGGCTCGAAAGTTTTTCCATTCTGTACAGATAATCAAAGCGTCTGCCTTTTCAAGCGCCGCCTCTTTAGTCCCGACAAGCTTAAGATCATCCCTCAAACCATAAATATGCTGTGTTTCTTCCATGGCGACGGGATCATAAGCCTGAACTTTTGCACCAGCAGCCCAGATAGCCTCCATTAAAACCCGACTAGGGGCTTCACGCATGTCATCGGTATTCGGCTTGAAGGATAAGCCCCATACAGCAAACACTTTGCCTTGAATGTCGCCATCAAAGTGACGATCAATATAGCCAAACAATTTATTTTTCTGAGCTTGATTTACCCTATCGACCGCCTCCATAAGGCCAGCCTGATAATCAACATTGCGCGCTATTTTAATTAGCGCCCTCACATCTTTGGGGAAACAGGATCCACCATAACCGCATCCAGGATAAATAAAGTGATACCCAATTCGCGGATCCGCACCTATACCATTCCGAACTTTCTCTATATCAGCACCTAATAACTCAGCCAAATTAGCCATCTCGTTAATAAAACTTATTTTGGTTGCCAACATCGCATTTGCAGCATATTTTGTCAGCTCCGCCGAGCGCACATCCATAAAAATCATTCGATCGTGACTGCGGTTAAATGGGGCATACAGCTCGCGTAATAACAACTCAGCCTTTTCACTATCGGTTCCAATTACAATTCGATCAGGCTTCATAAAATCATTGATTGCAGCCCCCTCTTTTAGAAACTCAGGATTAGAAACAACATCAAAAGGAACATTTTCACCGCGCGCTGCTAACTCGTCGGCAATCGCTTTGTTGACTATTTCTGCGGTACCTATAGGTACAGTAGATTTATTAACGACAACCTTATAATCCGTGATGCAGCGGCCAATTGTTTTAGCTACCGCAACAACATACTGTAGGTCTGCAGAACCATCCTCACCTGATGGCGTGCCTACTGCAATAAATTGCAATTCACCATGCTGTACAGCGCGATCCATATTTGTAGTGAAATTAAGCAAACCATTTAGCACAGCTTGCTTAACAACAGACTCGAGCCCCGGCTCGTAAATCGGAATTATCCCGGCACTCAAGTTATCCACTTTAGCTTGGTCAATATCAACACAAAGAACATCATGCCCAACATCCGCCAAGCAGGCACCAGTCACCAAACCAACATAACCAGTACCAAATACAGTGACTTTCATTAGAAACCTCTAACTTAAAATAACTTACGAGCGACCATAACTATCTTCATAACGAATAACATCGTCATCTTCAAGGTAAGGACCCGACTGAACCTCGACAATCTCCAAAGGTATCTTACCGGGGTTACTTAATCGATGCTTTGTGCCCACAGGAATATAGGTTGATTCATTCTCTGACAACAGAATGGTCTCCTCACCTTTTTGTACCAATGCAGTACCCTTCACAACAATCCAGTGTTCAGCGCGATGGTGATGAATCTGTAATGATAAACTTCCGCCAGGCTTCACACGAATACGATTCACCTGATAGCGATCACCACTATCTATTGCGTCATAGCATCCCCAAGGCCGATAAATTTCTCGATGCTGAAGATGCTCAGAGCGATTTTGTTTTTCGATATGAGTGATAATTGACTTTACTTGTTGCGCCTGCGATTTATCTGCAACCAATACAGCGTCTGGAGTGTTAATAATCATTAAATTATTTACCCCCAACGTGGCCACCAGCTTATCCTGTGAAAACACCAACGTGTTAGTTGAACCTATATCGATGCTGTCGCCAATCAAGCTATTGCCTGAGGCATCTTTGTCGGAGAGATCCCAAAATGATTTCCAGTCTCCTACATCACTCCAACCCGCATCGAGAGGTACACAAACTACATTTTTACTTTTTTCCATCAATGCGTAATCGATAGAAATATTAGGCGCTTGTGCAAAAGAATCTTTATCAACACGAATAAAGTCCAGATCCTGCACAGCCCAGATTTTAGCTTGCTCAGCAGCAACAATTACATCGGGACTTTGCTCCTGCAACTCGCGCAAAAAAACTTCCGTCTGAAATACGAACATACCGCTATTCCAGTAATAGCAGCCCTCAGCCAGATAATCTTCTGCGGTAGCCAAATCCGGCTTTTCTACAAACTCAGACACAGGAAAAAATGCATGATCATCAGAATCATTTTGCGTTTTTATGTAACCATAGCCGGTTTCGGGGCGTGTAGGCTGTACCCCGAAAGTAGCAAGGTGACCATCTTGAGCTGCACCAATAGCGTCCGCCACTGCAATTTGAAAAACCGCGACATCGCGAATCATATGATCGGCTGACAACACCAAAAGAATAGGATTGTCACCCAACGTTTGGGCATGAATAGCAGCTAGTGCTAGTGCCGGCGCAGTGTTACGAGCAATTGGCTCAAGAATTATCGATGATTCTTTCTGACCAATCTCATGCAGCTGCTCTGCCACCATAAACCGATGCTCCTCATTGCATACAACAATGGGTGGAGCTAGATTTTGCACGCCCTGCAAACGCAACAGTGTCTGCTGCAACATAGTCTTGTCGCCGAACAATTTCAGCAGTTGTTTTGGATAATGCTTGCGAGATAAAGGCCAAAGGCGCGTTCCCGAACCACCAGCAAGTATTACAGGAATGATCAATTAATTCTCCTTATACACAAAGGGTTGCACCTGAAGCGTCGAGCTGATTACTTCATCTGAGCTTAACCAACGCAGATTTGCAAACAACTCAGCCTGACCATTAATTAAATCTTGTAACGCTCTTTCATAAATGATGTAAATGCGCCACCGACCTCTGCATGACGCTCACCATAAATAACATTAGCCATCATATAACCGATTTTTGTTCCACAATCATGACTACGCCCCACTAATTGATAAGCTTCAACAGTTTCCTGCCCAAGAAGCGCATCCAAGGCGTCCGTCAATTGAATCTCACCACCAGCACCCGGCATGGTTTTCGCCAACAAATCCCATACTGTTTTAGACAAAACATAACGCCCAACAATCGCCATATTGGAAGGAGCCTCATCAATGGGTGGCTTTTCTACCATTGCTTTAATAGGCGCCGTTTTTCCTACCGGAATATCCACGCCGGAACAATCTACAACACCGTATTTATCAACTTGATGATGTGGCACCTGCTCGACAAGAATCTGACTATTGCCAGTTTCCTCAAAGCGCTTCGTCATTCCCGCCAAATTATCTTGTTTGAGATTGCATTCAGCATTATCAACAATCACATCAGGCAACAAAACCGCAAACGGTTCATCACCTACAACAGATTTAGCGCAAAGAATTGCATGCCCCAAACCTTTAGCCTCAGCTTGACGCACCGAAATTACCGTAAGACCTGGCGGTGTAATAGAGCGCACTTCGGCAAGTAATGAACGCTTCAGACGCGACTCGAGCTGTGCCTCCAACTCAAAACTGGTGTCAAAGTGATTTTCAATAGCATTTTTACTGGCATGAGTTACCAATACGATTTCTTTAATACCTGCCGCTGCCGCCTCTTCAATCACATATTGAATTAATGGTTTATCAACCACTGGCAGCATTTCTTTGGGAATTGCCTTGGTTGCAGGCAACATACGTGTTCCAAGACCTGCCACAGGAATAACTGCTTTTTTAACTTGCATGATAGTATCCTTTTAAATTTTTTATGTTAGCCGTTGAGTAAACTCAATACTTCAGCTGTTTTTTGCTCAACCAATACTTGATCATTACGACTCTCCACATTAAGTCGCACGACTGGCTCGGTATTAGACATGCGCAAATTAAATCTCCAGGTATCGAATTCAAGGCTGATTCCATCGGTCTTATCGATAATTTTTGCATCGGCAACATAGTGATTAAACACTTTATCAATTGCAGTTTTTGGATCTGCAACATGACTATTTATTTCGCCTGGCGAGGGGAACTTTGCAATCCTATCTTCGAGCATGCTCGATAGCGTCTGCTCTTTACGCCCTAACAACTCACTCACCAGCAACCAGGGAATCATTCCACTATCGCAGTAAAAAAAGTCGCGAAAATAATGATGCGCGCTCATCTCTCCACCATACACAGCGTCTTCTTCACGCATACGCTCTTTGATAAAAGCATGCCCGGTTTTGGACTGAATCGCTTGGCCTCCATTTTTTTGGGCAATATCGAGCGTATTCCACGTCAGCCGGGGGTCATGAATAATTTTTGCGCCTGCGTTTTTAAGTAAGAAAGCCTCCGCTAACAAACCGACAATATAATAACCTTCGGTAAATGCGCCGGTTTCATCAAACAAAAAACAACGATCAAAATCCCCATCCCACGCAATTCCCATATCTGCGCTATGCTCGATCACCGCTGCGGTAGTCGATGCACGATTTTCTACCAGCAGCGGATTGGGAATACCATTCGGGAAAGTGCCATCAGGTTCATGATTGATCTTAATAAATTCGAAAGGAAGGTATTTTTCGATAGCATCGATAACGTGCCCTGCCGCGCCATTACCTGCATTCACCACCAATCGCAATGGCTTTAGCTGAGTCACATCGACATAAGACAACAAGTGCTGAACATAAGCATCTAAAATACTCAGCTCGCGAATATTGCCGCGCGCTGAAAAATCCACTTGCGCGAAATTATTATCCTCCGCCAGCCGCTTTATATCATTCAACCCGGTATCGCCACTAATTGGCTTTGAGTTGGCGCGTACCAATTTCATTCCGTTGTAATCAATTGGATTATGGCTAGCTGTTATCTCAATACCACCATCAGTTTTCAAATAACTTGTTGCAAAATAAATCTCTTCTGTGCCCGCCATTCCTATATCGATAACGTCAACACCTTCATCACGTAAACCATTACTTAATGCATTCTTTAACGTCTTACTGGTCAAACGGACGTCGCCACCCACTACCACGCTTTTAGGTTTTAGAAACTGCGCATAAGCGCGGCCGATACGATAAACAATATCTTCATTGAGCTCATCACCCAGCTTTCCGCGAATATCATAGGCTTTAAAACAGGTTAAGTTCATATTCTAATCTCATCATAAATGGAGGCTACTTTCTGCAATGCTGCTGTGCTGAATATATTGTTATGGAGAGGATTGCATGCAAACTAACTGAATACCCTTACGGATATGGGTACCGCCTGCACTAAGATTTTAATGTAATAGCTGCTAACATTTTTGTAAAAACCTCATCAATTGACAAAGCAGTGCTATCAATTATCACCGCGTCGAGCGCTGGTTTAAGTGGAGATATGGAGCGATTAGAATCGCGCTCATCGCGCTCACGTATATCTTTTATCAACTCACTCATTTCAACAGTTTCGCCTTTTGCCCATAACTGCTTGTAACGTCGCTCCGCCCGAGCCTCCGCGCTGGCAGTCAAAAACAACTTAACCTGAGCATCTGGAAAGACTGTTGCTCCCATATCCCGTCCATCAGCAATCAACCCTGGTGCGACAGCAAACGCTCGCTGACGTTCAAGCAGTGCAGCCCTCACTTCTGAATAAGCAGCAATCCGTGATGCAGCCATACCAACTACTTCTTGGCGAATTGCACCCGCCACGTCTGCATCTTCCAGCAAAATCTGAGCCGACTCGCCATTTTCAAGGCTGAATCTCACATCCAGCCCTTCTGCCAACTTACTTATGGCTTGCTCGTCGCCCAGCTCAACACCTTTTTTTATCGCTGCCAGTGCAACCAGACGATAAAGCGCACCACTATCCAGCAGATGATAATTTAAATGTCGCGCCAACATTTGACTAAGAGTTCCCTTGCCGGAACCACTTGGACCATCGATAGTAATGACAATGGGAACAGAAACATTCATAGCAAACACCAAATTCCTTAATGACCACACACACCAAAAATTAGATCAGCGTTTTAATAATAGATTTGCAGGTTTCGGTAGGATCTACAGACTGGGTAATTGGCCGACCAATTACCAAATAACTGCTGCCAGCCATTATTGCAGCAGCGGGAGTTAACGTACGTCGCTGATCATCCGAGGGCGAGGTATCCAAGCGAATACCCGGGGTTACAAGACAAAATCCGTTGCCAAGTTTAGAGCGCATCAACGCAGCTTCTTGAGCGGAGCATACTACTCCGTCCAGACCGCAGCGCTGCGTAAGACTAGCCAGCCTCATAACTTGTTCTTCAGGACTGTTTGCAATACCTATGCCTGACAAATCTGTCGCATCCATGCTAGTAAGAACCGTAACAGCTATTAATAAGGGGACGTTGCCCGTACGACGCTCCAAAATTTCACGAGCTTCAACCATCATCCGCTCGCCGCCAGATGCGTGCACATTAACCATCCATACACCTAATTCAGCAGCAGCTTTAACCGCTTTACTGGTAGTGCTGGGAATATCGTGAAATTTAAGGTCGAGAAAAATCTCAAATCCCAGAGCCATCAATTGTTCGACAATCTTGGGGCCACATGCAGTAAATAGTTCTTTGCCTACTTTTAGACGACAATCTTGCGGAGATAATCGCTTTGCCATGGCTAGACATTGATCTGCATTATCAAAATCCATGGCGACAACAATGCGCGGACCCAGAGTGGACATTTCTTAACCTCATAAAAAAGAAGAGCCCGAGTCAATAGACTCGGGCCCTCATTAAAACAAAAATTCCCGCAAAATTCATTCGTTAACACCGGCTAGAGCGTTAACAATCACTTAAATGCGGATATTTTCTCGATTAGCAGCAAGCGTTGCCTCTCCGATACCCTTAACCTCCAATAACTGCTCTACTGTTTTGAAGTTACCATTCTCTTTACGCCACGCAACAATAGCTTCAGCCTTCTTTTCACCTATGCCTTTCAGCTTGGTCAATTCCTGCACATCTGCAGTATTAATATTAATACCCGCCTGAGGTGCAACCATTTCAGTCTTAGCTGTAGGTGATTTCACTGCTGGCGTATCAACTGCAAATGCCAAGGAAGAGGTGCCAAAAGACAAAATTATGATAGATAAAAAAGAAAGAATAAATTTCATTTGATGCTCCTTATGAGGTTATGAAAAATCGTACACTTTTCCGTGCACCCAACCAGAGTATTATATTTTGCAGTTGTCACCCAGCCGACAAATACCAAATCGACTGTGCGATATTTCTTACAAATTCGAGCCGAAAAAAAGCCCTAGTTCACACTAGGGCTTCGGGCCACAAAGAATTTATCTTTTGTGGTTTTTTCTTCCGCAATTTGCAAGCTTACTTGCGAAAGCCTGGCGGTAACGCGCCGCCAGGAGGCATGCCGCCCGGCATCATACCGCCGATACCGCGCATCATTTTTTGCATGCCGCCGCCTTTCATTTTGCCCATCATTTTTGCCATTTGTTTGTGTTGCTTTAACAAGCGGTTAAGGTCTTGGATTTGGGTGCCTGAGCCCGCTGTGATGCGGCGCTTGCGCGAACCACTCAAGTCATCCGGATTGCGGCGCTCTTCTGGAGTCATGGAGTTAATAATAGCTTCCATGGTTTTAAATTGTTTGCCCATGTTGGCGCTCTGCGCCATTTGCGCCACATTGCCAAGGCCCGGCAACTTATCCAGCATGGAGGTTAAACCACCCATGTTTTGCATTTGTAACAATTGATCGCGCAAATCTTCCAAATCAAATTTTTGACCTTTGGTCACTTTCTTGATCAGCTTTTCTGCTTTTTCTTTATCGACGGTGCGCTCAACCTGCTCGATTAACGACAGTACATCGCCCATACCCAAAATGCGCGAGGCAATACGGTCAGGATGGAAAGGCTCGAGTGCATCCACTTTCTCGCCCATACCCAAAAACTTGATGGGTTTACCCGTAATATGGCGCACAGAAAGTGCCGCACCGCCGCGCGCATCGCCGTCGGCTTTGGTAAGAATGACACCGGTTAATGGCAGTGCATCGTTAAATGCTTTAGCAGTATTGACCGCATCCTGACCGATCATGGCATCGATCACAAACAAGGTTTCAATCGGGTTGATCGCCGCGTGAATATCCTTGATTTCGGTCATCAAATCTTCATCGATATGCAAACGGCCAGCAGTATCGACAATCAATACATCAAAAAATTGCTTTCTGGCATGGTCGATAGCATTGCGTGCGATATCGAGTGGTTTTTGCTCACCGGTTGATGGGTAACACTCAACGCCCACTTCCGTCGCCAATGTTTGCAACTGCTGAATAGCTGCCGGACGATAAACGTCCGCACTCACGACCAATACTTTTTTCTTTTCACGCTCTTTTAAAAAACGCGCCAGTTTAGCCACCGACGTTGTTTTACCCGCACCTTGCAGTCCCGCCATTAACACTATGGCCGGTGGCTGTTGCGCCAGGTTCAGCGATTCATTCGCCTGCCCCATGGTGGCGATCAATTCGGCTTCAACAATCTTGATAAATTGCTGGACAGGATTCAATGCCTTGCTAATTTGTTGACCCAAGGCGCGGCTGCGCACCTGATCGATAAAAGCTTTAACAACTGGCAGCGCCACATCCGCTTCCAGTAATGCTTTTCGCACATCGCGCAACGCATCTTTAATATTGTCTTCACTGAGGCGCGCCTTACCGGTAATACTGCGCAGCGTGTGGGATAAACGGTCGGTTAGATTCTCAAACATAGCCTGTCTCAAACAAACGGTTGATTCGCGGCGGGTCAAACACGGTGGATTGCTCCAAGGTCAGCCCATAAAAAGTGGCGATAATTATACCCACAAAGCCAGTGCAATGGGTGCAATCTCACACAGAATACCTACTGGGGTCATAATCTTGTTAATAAGGATACTTCTCATCTACCCTTCTCTTTAAGGGTACCTTGTGACACACTTGCGGCCTTGGTTTAGCCCATGAAAACACCTACGGACCAGCCCTATCAGCATGATGACCCTAAGCGCCAACCTAATTGCCATTTTTATTTACACCGCTGCTGCTATTTATTTTGGCAGCCAATTTGCGCGCCAAAAATCCTTCCAACCTTCACAAATACTCGGCACTGCCGCACTGGGGCTGCTTGTACACGGCATAGGTGTTTATGGTATTAGCATGGATGGCAGCAGCTTGAACTTCAGCTTATTCTCTGCCTCGTCGCTCATTTTTTGGGTCATCAACGCGATTGTATTAGTTAGCAGCCTGAAAAAAGAATTACACAATTTATTCTTATTATTATTCCCACTGTCGGCGATTTCGGTTGTCGCATCCATCACCGCAACGAATCCCGAGTGGCAACACTCACTTAGCTACACCATTGCTGCACACGTTATTCTTTCTATTCTCGCCTATAGTTTGCTTACCATTGCCAGTTTGCAAGCCTTGATCTTGGCTTACCAAAACCACGCACTCAAAAACAAAAGCCGTATTGCGAATGCACGCCTGTTGCCGCCATTGCAGACAATGGAATCCCTTTTATTTGAACTACTCTGGGTTGGAGAAATATTACTTACACTGGCGATAATGTCAGGATTCTATTTCTTGGAAGATATGTTCGCGCAACACTTGGTACACAAAACGGTGTTTGCTTTGATTGCCTGGTTTATTTATGCCCTGCTGTTGTGGGGGCGCCACCAAATGGGTTGGCGCGGCAACAAAGCGATTCGCTGGGCACTAGCGGGCTTTATCTGTTTGATGCTCGCCTATTTTGGTAGCAAGCTCGTACTTGAAATTATTTTGAATCGCGCATAAAAAGTAAATGCAAACGCACTTACTTTTGCCCTTTTGATTCTGCTTCCGTTATTTCACTTTCATCTGCCGCGGCATGTTTATTGAACCGATCAATTGGCACCTCACTACGAACTCTCAATTTATGCAAGATCCAACCGCATAATGCTGCCACACCGATCAAACCGCCGAGCAACACCACAAGCGCCAGCAAATACCCGCCCAGCTCTTGCCAACTCAACCCCCAACCATTCACCAACAGTAAAATAAAACAGGCGCCGGCGATAAGATTCAGGCCAAGGCCGCGACTTTTAAGTAGTTTGCGAAGAATCATTCAATCTCTCGAAATTAATGTCTCAATAAAACCTATGCCGAAAATAATTGCTCTAGCGCGTAAGCAACACCCGCGTCATCCGCCGATTTAGTCACCCAATCGGCAACTGCTTTCACATTTTCATTGGCATTACCCATGGCCACCCCTATACCGGCCATTTGCAAGAAATCCATATCCGATTCCGCATCACCAAACGCAATTACCTGATGCGCCGCCAGTTGATGGTGATCCAGAAAAAAATCAAATGCGCGCTGTTTGGTTGCAGCGCCGGCGATAACACTGGCGAATTGCCAGTCTGGATAAGCCGCCAAATAAGCGCGCGCAAAAATCAATTGTGGAAACTGCTGTTCCAAGAGCGAAATTTTATCGCCCTGGGTGACACGATTTACACCCACCAATAATTTGGACACATTATTGTGCATCACTACCGATGTTAAATCGCTCAATTCAGGATTCACCCGCAAATGTGCCGCATGCACTCGGCTAATTTCCGTGTGTTGCGGCAAATAAAAACCAGTTGGGGTGTAGGCTTCTGCATACAAATCCAAGCGCTGTGCCGCCTGCACTACCGCCAAAGCATCAGCACTTGGCAGAGGCACTTCCAACAGCGTCTGTTGCGAACGAGGATCAAATAAATGCGCGCCGGTATAAAACATACCGGCATCATTAATCCCCAATTCATCCACCAAAAAACGCGCGGCAAAATAAGGGCGCCCCGAGGCAATAGCTGTTTTAATTCCTTTTGATTTGAGATGAGCAATTGCAGAATAAAGCTGAGGATGAATTTGGCCGCGAGAATCGAGCAACGTGCCATCAATATCAAAAAATGCCAGCCGGATATCAGCTGCCGCCGCTCGTAAACCTGCAGAGGGTTGCATGCCCCTAGCCAACCATTACTTGCACAAGTACATAGGTCAAAGCAAACACGCTAATCGCGATCAACTTTACCAGCAAACTTTTTTGAATAGCCGATAAAAACTGAAAACGAGAATGTTTGCTCACTAATAATTGCGACAACACATAGACAACTAAAAATCCGCCCGCCCAATAAAGTGCGTATTGATTAAATAATTCTACTTTCATTATCACTCACTCAGGTCGACTCGCGACGCCATTGGGTAGTGCCATCACGCGAGTCTTCCAGCACCACGCCGGCAGCGAGTAATTCTTTGCGAATTTCATCTGCACGGGCATATTGTTTGTCTTGTTTAGCTTGAATACGCTCGGCAATTAACTGCTCAACCGTTTCAGCTGCAATTTGATCTGAACCACCTGCCTGCAAAAACACTTCCGGATTTTCTTGTAACACACCCAGAATTAGCCCCAACGCTTTTAACTGACCAGCAAGATTTCTCGCCAGCTCAGGGTTACTTTTTGCATTATTTAATTCACGTACCAAATCAAACATACCTGCTAATGCCACGCGCGTATTAAAGTCATCATTCATGGCTTCAACAAAAGCCAAATAATAGGCGCTGGACTGCATTTCACTTAATGGTAAGGGTGCAACATCGGCATAATCACGCAAACCACCGTAAAAACGTTCGAGGCCACTGCGCGCCTCAATCAAGTTATCTTCCGCATAATTAATCGGGCTGCGATAGTGGCTGCTAATCAATAAAAAGCGCACCACTTCTGGGTGATATTTCTCCAACACATCGCGAATAGTGAAAAAATTGCCGAGCGATTTCGACATTTTTTCGCCATCAACGCGCACTGCACCAGCATGCATCCAATAGTTTACGTATTTGCAGCCGTTTGCCGCTTCGCTCTGTGCAATCTCATTTTCATGATGTGGGAATGGTAAATCAGGGCCGCCGCCATGAATATCAAAGGTTTCACCGCAGCAATTTTTGCTCATCGCTGAACATTCAATATGCCAGCCAGGACGACCATTACCCCAGGGGGATTTCCATGCAGGCTCACCTGTTTTGGCGGCTTTCCACAATACAAAATCACGTGGATCTTCTTTTACTTCGTCAACTTCGATGCGAGCACCGACCAATAATTCATCTACATTTTTATTGGTAAGTTTGCCGTAATCGGCAAAGCGCGTAACACGGTAATAAACATCGCCATTGGTTGCTGCATAAGCAAAACCTTTATCAATCAAGGTTTTGTTCATATCCACGATTTGATCGATATAAGCTGTTGCGCGCGGCTCAATGTCCGGACGGGCAATTCCCAAACGAGCTTCATCTTCATGCATATATTCGATAAAACGTTTGGTCAGCGCATCAAACTCCTCGCCATTTTCATTTGCGCGCTTGATAATTTTATCGTCGATATCGGTAATATTGCGCACATAACTCACATCCCAATTCTGACTGCGCAAAAATTTGGTAATGACATCAAACGCAACTAATACACGCGCATGCCCTATATGACAGTAGTCATACACGGTAATACCGCAGACATACATAGAAATTTTGCCCGGGTGAATCGGTTTAAAAGTTTCTTTTAGACGCGTGAGTGTGTTGTATATCTGCAGCATGTTATTCCTGATCTTCCGTTTTGCCGAAGCTGTCTTTTAAACTAATGGTGCGATTGAAAACCGGTTTTTCGGTTGTGCTGTATTTACTATCCAAGCAGAAGTAACCCTGCCGTTCAAATTGATAGCTATTCCCAACCGAAGCAGTAGCCAAACTAAGCTCCGCCTTACAACCTTGCAGAACTTCCAAGCTGTCAGGGTTGATACAATCGAGGAAGTTTTTACCGCCTGCATCAGGCGCTTCATCGAGAAATAAACGGTTATACAAACGCACTTCGCAATCAAGGTTTTGTGTAGCCGAAACCCAATGAATAACGCCCTTGGGTTTCACTCCATCTGCAGGATCTTTACCCAAGGTGCCCTCAACAATACGTGCTCGCACTTCAATAATATTGCCAGCAGCATCTTTAATCGCTTCATCCGCTTCGATCACGTAAGCACCGCGCAAACGCACACGCTTGCCGGTCACCAAACGCTTATATTTTTTATTCGCTTCTTCACGGAAATCTTCTTGTTCGATAAATACTGTTTGTGTAAACGGCAAGGTGCGATCACCCAAATCAGCACGATTGGGATGATTATGAACCGTTAAAGTTTCCACTTGATCGGCCGGATAATTAGTGAGCGTCACCTTCAAAGGTTTTAACACACACATGGCGCGCGGTGCGTTTTTATCCAGATCATCGCGCACACAAAATTCCAGCACACCCACATCGACGACGCCATCTGAACGGGTTACACCAATGCGCTCACAAAATTCGCGCAACGCTGCTGGAGTAAAACCGCGGCGACGCATACCGGAAATGGTGGGCATACGCGGATCATTCCAACCATCCACATGATGCTCGTCCACAAGTTGTTTAAGTTTGCGTTTACTGGTTACCGAATAATTAATATTTAAACGCGCAAATTCATATTGGCGCGGAATTGCAGGTACTGGCAGGTTTTGAATAAACCAATCGTATAGTGGTTTGTGATCTTCAAATTCCAGCGTACAAATCGAGTGAGTGATGCCTTCAATCGCATCACTTTGACCATGAGCGAAATCGTAAGAAGGATAAATACACCACTTGTCACCGGTTTGATGATGATGTGCTTTTTTAATGCGGTAGATAATCGGATCGCGCAAATTAATATTGGGCGATGACATATCAATTTTTGCGCGAAGAGAGCACGCGCCCTCTTCAAATTCACCTGCGCGCATTTTTTCAAACAGCGCAAGATTTTCTTCCACACTGCGCTCACGGAAGGGGCTATTTTTACCCGGCTCGACCAAAGTGCCGCGATACTCGCGCATTTGCTCTGCATTTAAATCACAGACAAATGCCAAGCCCTTATTAATTAGATCAATCGCCCAGGCATGCAGCTGATCAAAATAATCGGAGGTGTAGCGCACTGCGCCATCCCATTTAAACCCTAACCACTCTACATCTTGTTTAATGGCATTAACGAACTCTTCGTTTTCTTTTTCGGGGTTGGTATCGTCAAAACGCAAGTTACACGCGCCACCAAACTCATCTGCCATACCAAAATTCAAGCAGATAGATTTCGCATGACCAATGTGCAAATAGCCATTAGGTTCCGGTGGAAAACGGGTAACGATTTTTTTATGCAGCCCTTGCTCCAGATCTTTGCGGATAATCTGTTGAATAAAATGCAAAGGTTTGGTTTTTACTTCAGTGCTGCCAGTATCGGCAGCACTCATCGCTGAATGATTGTCGCTCATGGGATAAAAAATCCGTTAGGTGTGATCGTAAATCTGGGGTGAACTTGATGATGGCGCTATTGTACTGAGTCGAGGTCGCTTTTCATACCGAGAAAAATATGTACTGCGAGCAAAAAACACTCAATTAGCTGATGCTGGAGGTGGTGCCGCGCGATAATCGCTGCGCCGATTCAATTGATAGCGCCTGACCGCTTGATTGTGTGCCTCAAGACTATCAGAGAACTCACTGGTGCCATCGCCTTTCGCTACAAAATAAAGCGCCTTACCCGGTGCTGGATTAAGCGCAGCCTTAATCGAGGCAGCACTAGGCAGCGATATAGGTGTAGGAGGCAGCCCTTCTATCACGTAGGTGTTATAGGCAGTTGATTCCTGAAGATTTTTGCGCGTAATGCGCCCCTTGTAGTTATCGCCCATGCCATAAATAACCGTCGGATCAGTTTGTAATTTCATACCTTGCTGCAAACGACGCACAAACACGCCAGCGATCTGATCGCGCTCACTGTGATGCCCAGTTTCACGTTCGATGATAGAAGCCATAATCAAGGCTTCATAGGGGGTTTTGTAAGGTAGATTAGGGGCGCGCTTTTCCCACTCATCATCTAACAGCGACTGCATTTTGCGAAAGGCATTTTGTAGAATCTCTACATCCGCGGTGTTGCGACTAAAACTATAGGTGTCTGGAAAAATCCAACCCTCAAGTTCTTTTATGGGTAGCGCCAATAAAGCCAATTGCTCTGCGCTAGATTTGCCCGAAAGCTGGTGATCAATAGCATCCATTTTTTCCAAAGCGGCCAGCGCTTGCTTAAAAGTCCAGCCTTCAACAATCGTAACTT
Organism: Cellvibrio sp. ATLC23; assembly: GCF_057196725.1. Classification (NCBI taxonomy): domain Bacteria; kingdom Pseudomonadati; phylum Pseudomonadota; class Gammaproteobacteria; order Cellvibrionales; family Cellvibrionaceae; genus Cellvibrio; species Cellvibrio sp. ATLC23. Next base: position 111,939 of record NZ_JBXUOS010000011.1, read on the forward strand.
GATACAAAATCACATCGCCTTTCATTAGCTTTTGTAACAAACTTTTAGGGGTTGTACCCTGCGGAAAAAAATATTCTCCCGCATGCACTTTATTCGCGTTGTTAAAACGTGCATAAAGCCTCAGTAGACGCGGGTGATGCAATATTCCCGCACTGCCCAAATCATTCGCCAAAAACCCTAAAGATTGACCTTGTTTTAGCTCATAGGTATAGCCCGATTCATCGATTTGTAACGGCGTGTCTAACCAATTTTGCACATAAAACCATAGTGCCATAGCAGCTAAACATGCAGCCAAAAGAATACCTGCCGCTACGACAAATAACTTCAGCACCAAAGAGGATTTTTTACTCATAATAAATTCGTTGTTATTCGCCCATCAAACGCGCGAGTTGTTGCTGTAATGCTCGGGTGATTTGATCGTCAGTATAGCTTTGTTGGTTTACAACATTGCTTTGACGCTCATCAACCAAGGCGTTTACCGGCCAAATACCATAGACACTATTAGACAGAAACATCTCATCGGCTGCATGCAAAAAATTCAAATCCATATCCACAATATGACAAACCAATCCCAGTGCTGGCGCCAATTTTTCAAGAATTGTTTGCCGCATAATACCTGCAACACCTGCAGCAGATAAATCAGGCGTATACAACTGATTGTTTTTTACCGCGAACACATTGCTAACCGTTGCCTCAATCACCCTACCATGCGCATCAAGCAGCAGCCCCTCGGCATACTCATCGCGCCATTCGGCGCGCGCTAAAATATGTTCTAACCGATTTAAATGTTTCATTCCAGCCAACGCCGGAGCTTGCGCTAAACGTAAATCGCAAATACGCACATTCACGCCTTTGCGATACTGCTCGGTTTGCAACTCATCACCAGAAAAAACACCAATACAATAAGTTGGCGCAATCTGATCCGGCAAGCGATAACCTCGCCCACCAACACCGCGAGTTAGGGTAATTTTTACTACTGCAGAGGTAACATCGGCATCGTTAAGACAGCCCAGCATGGAGTCCAGATATTGATGCAATAAGCACTCATCCAGAGGAATTTGTAAGCGCGCAGCACTGCGCACTAAGCGCTCACGATGATAATCCCAAAGTGGAATAGTACCTTTGCTATAGCGACAGGTTTCAAACACGCCGTCGCCATAAGCAAAGCCGCGATCCAACGGCGAAATGGTCGCATCGAGAACACCGTTAACACTAAGAAGAGGGAAATTAATTGGCATAGATGGGAGTCTATACAAAAACGCCGGACTGTCTCCAGTCCGGCGTCATTTTTAACTCAAAATAAACGTTATTTAGAGCTTACGGAAAACCAAAGACCCGTTAGTACCACCAAAACCAAAGGAGTTGGACAGCACCGCTTCAATTTTACGCTCTTGCGCTGTGTGCGGCACTAGATTGAGATCTGCACAAGACTCTTCTGGATTATCCAAATTGATGGTGGGTGGCGCCACTTGATCGCGAATCGCGAGCACACTGAAGATTGCCTCAACTGCGCCCGCAGCACCCAGCAAGTGGCCGATCATGGATTTGGTTGAGCTTACGGCAACCTGAGCAGCAGCTGCCCCCATAACTGATTTAACCGCCTCACACTCAGCCTTATCGCCAGCTGGCGTAGACGTTCCGTGAGCATTGATGTAATGAATCAACTCAGGCGATATACCTGCATCGAGAATTGCATTGCGCATTGACGCCGCTGCACCTGAGCCATCTTCCGGCGGCGAGGTCATGTGGTAGGCATCGCCGCTCATCCCAAAACCAATCAGTTCGGCGTAAATTTTTGCACCGCGCTTTTTGGCATGTTCGTATTCTTCCAGCACCAATACACCGGCGCCATCACCCAACACAAAGCCATCGCGATCCTTATCCCAAGGGCGGCTCGCTGCTTGCGGATTATCATTGCGGGTTGACAGTGCACGCGCCGCCGCAAAACCGCCCAAGCCCAATGGTGTAGTGGCCATCTCGGCTCCACCCGCAACCATCACATCGGCATCGCCATACTGAATCATACGTGCAGCAAAACCAATGCTGTGCGTACCCGTGGTACAAGCAGTGGTAATGGCAATATTCGGGCCGCGCAAACCAAACATTATCGATAAGTTACCCGAAATCATATTGATAATGGCGCTAGGTACGAAAAATGGAGAGATACGACGCGGCCCTTTATGTTCAAGTGTCGACGACCCCTCTTCAATGGTTCCAATACCACCGATACCAGAACCAATCGAGACGCCAATCCGCCCTGCATTTTGCTCCGTAATTTCCAGCCCGGAATCGCGAATCGCTTGAATGCCAGCAACCATGCCGTATTGGATAAACGGATCCATTTTGCGCGCTTCTTTGCCGGGGAAATAATCATCCACCACCAAACCTTTCACCGACGCACTAAATTGCGTAGTAAAAGCCGATGCATCAAAGTGGGTAATTGTTGCCACACCACTTTTTCCATTGACAATGCCATGCCAAGTATCTGCAACGGTATTACCCAGTGAACTGATCATACCAAGACCAGTAACTACAACTCTTTTACGCGACACTATTGCGGTTCTCCTGCGAAAGACAATTAAGCGCAATCAAAACGCCCAATCACCTTGGTGATTCGTAAGAAATCGGAAAGTACGATTAAACCTGCCCTACGGCAAAAGAAAAAGCCGTACTATTTTGCAATAATACGGCTTTTCAAAAACAGGTATCAGCTGCCAGTCAAATCACAACAAGCAGGCGAATTATGCCAAGTTGGCATTGATGTAATCGATAGCTAATTGAACAGTGGTGATTTTCTCGGCTTCTTCATCCGGAATCTCAGTTTCGAATTCTTCTTCGAGAGCCATTACCAACTCTACGGTATCCAAAGAATCAGCGCCTAGATCTTCGACGAAAGAAGCTTCATTTTTAACTTCGTCTTCTTTCACACCCAGTTGCTCAGCAACGATCTTTTTTACGCGTTCTTCAATGCTACTCATGATGTTATGTAACTCCTAGTGGTTATATGTTCGAAACACCTGACGGCTCAAGCTAAAATTAGCTGGGCCAAGCGTTCCGGTCAAAATCGTCGCGCATTTTACATCGATTTTCGGGTTGTTGTAATGCCAACAGGCAAAATTCTTTAACTTTTAGAACATACCTCATAAAAATCAATGAGTTAGATTTAAAAAATTACGCCATATACATCCCGCCATTGACGTGAATTGTCTCTCCACTGATGTATGCACCCGCATCACTGGCAAGGAAAACCACAACCGAAGCAATCTCTTCAGGCGCACCAAGACGCCCCAGAGGAATGCGCGACAAAAGCTGTTGCTTTTGCTCTTCCGGCAAAACCTTGGTCATGTCGGTATCTATAAAACCTGGCGCAACCGTATTCACAGTAATATTGCGCGAACCAACTTCTGCCGCCAATGAGCGCGCAAAACCGGCAACTCCAGCCTTGGTGGCAGCATAGTTAGATTGCCCTGGATTACCCATAGCACCCACTACTGAACTGATATTGATGATGCGGCCCCAGCGTGCTTTCATCATGCCACGCAAGACACCTTTACTCAGGCGATAAATTGCACTCAAATTGGTATTGATGACATCAAACCACTCTTCATCGCTCATACGCATCAATAAATTATCTTTAGTGATGCCCGCATTGTTTACCAAAATTGCCGGAGCACCGAACTCATCGCCAACATCTTTTAACAACGCGGCAACCGAATCCGCATCAGTCACGTTTAAAACTTTGCCGACTCCACGAATACCCAGCTCAGCAAAGCGTGCCGAAATTTTTTCCGCACCTGAAGTACTGGTTGCCGTACCGATAACAATCGCGCCCGCCTTACCCAACTGCTCGGCAATAGCCGCACCAATACCGCGACTAGCGCCAGTAACCAATGCCACTTTATCGTTAAGGTTCATCATTGATCTTTCCCTTATAAAAAACTAACTAGTAGAAAACTAAAAAACAAAAATAAAATTCGTTATGCCAGGCTCGTTAACGCAGATTGTAATTCTTCTGGTTTCTCTACCGACATCACAACCAATTCCGTATTAATGCGCTTATTCAAACCCGAAAGTACTTTGCCTGGACCACACTCGATCGTAGTAGTAATTCCAGCTTTCGCCATAGTATTAACGCACTCAACCCAGCGAACTGGACTGTAAATCTGCTCAATCATTAAGGCTTTTATTTTTTCGGGATTGGACTCCACCTCTGCAGTCACATTGTGCACTACAGGAACTTTCGGAATAGAAAAAACAGTCGCTGTGATTTGCTCCGCCAAACGCTCTGCTGCCGGACGCATCAACTCCGTATGAAAAGGCGCACTTACCGGCAAAGGCAAAGCACGCTTCGCCCCAGCTTCTTTACATAACGCACTAGCACGCTCAACTGCTGCTGCCGTACCCGCAATAACAACCTGCCCGGGAGAATTAAAGTTAACTGCCGCAACTACTTCACCCTGCTCCGCTTTGTTACATGCACCTAGAATTAACGCATCATCAAGGCCAATAATAGCCGCCATTGCCCCTTGCCCAGCAGGAACAGCCTCCTGCATAAACTTTCCGCGCTGTTGCACCAACCTCACAGCGTCTTTAAATGCAACTACGCCCGCACACACTAACGCAGACCATTCTCCAAGGCTATGCCCTGCCATAAGTGCAGGCTGTGCACCATTCTTTTCTTGCCATGCACGCCATACCGCAACGCTTGCAGCCAACAATAACGGCTGGGTACGCTCAGTTAAATTAATTTCGTCTTGCGCACCAGCTTGCACCAATGCCCACAAATCGTAACCCAAAACCTCAGACGCTTCGGCAAAGGTTCTCTCTACAATCGGAAACTCAGTCGCCAACTCGGCTAACATGCCAATTTTTTGCGAACCCTGACCCGGAAATACAAAAGCAAGATGTTGACTAGTCATAATGAATAAACACTTCTCTTTTTACGAAAATTTAATGTTGTGACAATGCCTGCTGAATTCTCAGTGGCACCTGTTGAATCACCTGCTCACGCGCCACCATCAATGCATGCATGAACGCCTTTACATCGGCACCACCATGGCTTTTGATGACCGTTTTTTGCAGCCCAAGAAAACTGGCACCATTATATAACGATGGGTCTAACTCATGCTGCAAACGTTTTAGTAATGGCAACAAGAGTAGGCACAACATCCGACTAAATAAATTTTTCTTCACAAGTTTTGCAATCTTATTTGCAATAAATAGCGCAACACCCTCACTGGCTTTCAATGCAATATTGCCATGAAAGCCATCGCACACAATCACGTCAGCAACACCAGTGAATATACTATTCGCCTCAACAAAACCAGCGTAGTTAATTCGTTCATCACTCTGCAGAAGCAGTTGCGCAGCTTTTAAAATATCAGTTCCTTTTTGTTGCTCGGTACCGATATTTAATAGCGCAACACGCGGAGCCATTTCAGCTGAAGCACTCGCAAGAACACTGCCCATCAATGCAAATTGATGGAGATGTTCTGGAGCGCAATTGATATTAGCACCCAAATCCAGCAAGTAAGTTGCGCCAGCATCAACAGGCATAGATTTGCATATGGCCGGGCGATCAATCGCAGAGAAGGTTTTAATTAGATATTTTGCTATAGCCAACAGTGCGCCCGTATTACCAGCGCTAACGCATGCATCAGCCGAATCATTACGCAACAGATCCAGCGCCATCCACATAGATGAGCCTTTTTTATGGCGCAGTGCAAACAGGGGGTCATCATGCATACTCACCACATCGGCAGCATGCACAAGAGTAATTCGTTCATGTGATTTTTTAGCTGGAGGGAGCAGAGAAAGGAGCTGGACTTCATTGCCGACCAACAGCAAATCCACATCTGGAAATTGAGTTACAAACTTTTGCGAGGCTGAAATAGCAACGCGGGGACCTAAGTCCCCGCTCATAGCGTCAACCGCTATTCGAATTCTTGCCGACAAGGTTCAGTCGTCTTGAGTAAAAAAATTACTCGTCACTGCCTTTGTCAATCACTTTGCGTCCGCGATAGAAACCATCAGCAGTCACATGGTGACGGATGTGCTTCTCACCGCTAGTAGCGTCAACTGACAAGGTTGGGCCAGTCAGGGCATCGTGTGAACGACGCATGTCACGCTTGGAACGAGATTTTTTGTTTTGTTGAACTGCCATGGTTTACTCCTATTTACTTACTCATTGGAACCGAGGCGCCTCAGGATTTCGGCGAGCTCTTTAGTTGTTCCAACACCTGAAATGGGTTTCTCTCTTTTTTTACCTCGACTGGCTTACCACTTGAATAGAGTTTGCGGTCGATGCAAAGCTCTTCGTGATAAGCAACCGCAGGTAAACTCAACAGCAGCTCTTCTTCGATCATATCGTAAAGATCTGCCATTCCCTCTCCCGAAATCCAGGGTTCAAAGTGCGGCGGCAGTTTATTTGCCCCCTCTTCGTCCCATACAATGCCGAGCGAGATGTTACTTTCAACAGGTACAGTTACTGGTTCCAAACAGCGCTGACAAATTAATGACAAGTCAGCACGTGCAGTTCCAACAACAACCTTTTTCTTTTCCTCGCTAACCTTAAATTCAAGCTTTACCTGAACTTCTCCACCTGAACTTTCCGCAACCTCTGCAATGCGAGGCAAATCAGAAGTAGCAATACAACCCTCTAAAATAACGCCGTGTTGAGCGAATTTTCGCGGGTCACCCTGCCGAGGCAGAACTTTGTTAGAGGGGGGCTTAAACATAAGCGCGCCATGATAGGGATATCACCCTGTAGTGTCAAAGAAAAACTCGTAAAATAGCGCTATTTAGTGGCTTGGGAGTAAAATAACCACCCTATTTAGCGTTCGCCCACCCAAGAAATGCAGCTTTTTATGAAAAAAACCAAAATATTACTCGCCTCAAGCTCATCTTATCGCCGCGAATTACTACAAAAGCTGGGGCTGGCCTTTAATTGGGATAGCCCAAACATAGAGGAAAGCCACAGATCAAACGAGAGCCCCACCGCACTTGCACTCAGACTAGCCGAGAGCAAGGCCCGCCATCTTGCAAACACCTACCACAACCACCTAATTATCGGCTCCGACCAAGTCGCAACAATCGACAACCAAATCATTGGCAAACCACACACCCATGCAGCAGCCTTTTCCCAGCTCGCGAGTTTTCGCCAGCGCGAGGTCACATTTATAACAGGGCTATGTTTATTGAATCCAATAGCCAATCGCATTCAACTTAGAGCTGAAACCTACAAGGTTAAGTTTCGCCAACTCACCGATACACAAATAGAAAACTATTTGCAGCGCGAACAACCTTATGACTGCGCAGGCAGTTTTAAATCGGAAGGGCTGGGCATTTGTCTATTCGAAAAACTTGAGGGAGATGACCCCAATACACTGATAGGTCTACCGCTGATTGCACTCACTCAGATGCTGATCAATGAAGGGGTAGACCCGCTGGATCAACCCACAAGCTTTTCCCATGAAAGCAACTGATCGAATTGATCCAAACACAATTCAGGCTGGTAAGAATGCAGTCGATCAACATGATGAGCACCATAACTCACCGCAATTCGCGGCATATTGATTCGCCGCGCCATCTCCATATCGTATTCGGTATCACCGATCATTACTGCCTGATCCGGAGCAACACCAAATTCATTTAGCAGCTCTTCTAACATTAATGGATCCGGCTTGGATGCGGTTTCATCCGCACAGCGAGTCGCGTGAAAAAAATCAGCCACACCCAAAACACCCAATATGCGATCCAAGCCCTTACGGCTCTTGCCAGTAGCAATCGTTAGCACATGCCCATTTGTCTTTAGGCGATCTAAAGTATCGATCACACCCGGGAAAAAATCAGAGGGGCGAGTCTCATCAAGCGATAAAAAACGGCTCGCATAAGCATCTCGCAAATACTGACGCTGAGACAAATCGGTATCGGGATACAATTGATGGATAGCCTCCGGCAAACCCAAACCAATAATATTATGGATATGGTGATCTTCCAGCGGACTCCAACCTATGTCCTGCGCAGCAAGCTGCATAGCTGTGGTGATTTTGGCTTTTGAATCGCTCAGGGTGCCATCCCAATCAAAAATAAACAGCAATTACACACTCCAACTAAATAGCAGACAACTTACCTAACGGAATTGATAGGTCGGGGAGCAGCGGAGCCTCAACATGCGTAAGCTCTTCAGATTCCGGCAAATAAAATGAAAGCGCAGAGGCATGCAGAAACAAACGCTTAACGCCCTTCTCTCGCATCACCGCATTAATATCATCGTTACCGTATTTTTCGTCACCAACAAGGCAGCAACCCGCATATTGGGCATGTACACGAATTTGATGAGTTCGACCCGTGATGGGACGCGCCTCAATCAAGCTGAAACCATCAAAGCGCCGCAACACTTTAAACTCTGTCAAACTCGGCTTACCTTCTGGATGAACCCGCACCACCCGCTCACCACCAGCCACCTCTGTTTTTAATAAAGGTGCATTGACTTGATGAATACGCTTTGGCCAATCCCCAACAACCAAGGCTTGATAGACCTTGCTAATGCCGCCCGCACCGGCTGATTTTTCGCGTAAGGCGGCTTGCAGATGGCGCAGATAACTGCGCTTTTTGGCCACCATAATGCAGCCCGATGTGTCGCGATCAAGGCGATGCACCAACTCCAAATGACGAGCGTCAGGGCGCATCTGGCGCAGAGTTTCAATCAGACCAAGAGTGATTCCACTGCCACCATGCACAGCAAGTCCCGGAGGCTTATTGATCACCAACAGCCCATCATCTTCAAATAAGATCGACTTAGCCAGCAACGATATCATTTGATGGCTCGCTTTCGCCTCTGTACCCGCCTCCGCCGTTCTAATAGGCGGGACCCGCACAGAATCCCCCTCCACCAGTTTATACTCCGGCTTAATCCTTCCTTTATTGACGCGCACTTCGCCCTTGCGAATAACGTTATAAATTTTCGATTTGGGAACCCCTTTGAGGCGCGCAATCAGAAAGTTATCGAGCCGCTGACCAGCTTGATCCGCGTCGATAGAGAGAATCGTCACCTGAACAAGCGATGAGTCACCCGTAGTTTGTGCAGTATTTTCAGAGAGTATTTTCATGGCGCCATGATACTCGATACCACTGAACAACCACACCCGTCACAACCTAAGCATCCCCAAAAAGACAGGTAAATCACTGATTTAATTGCCGCATATCTAGAGAGCTGCTATATTCAGACGGCTGATACAGGCTGGTTTCCGGGTCGCGCGCAAAAGACAGGCGCATCATTAGGAAATACCGCTGACAGCAAGAGCGCCAGCTTCAATACACAATGAATGTATAAAGCTCCCGCTCTTGATGAAACTGACAACGGTAGAAGCTGAGCTCCGCTCTGCAACTACCCTAACAATTGCGTCAACCAACGTTGCACTCATTGTTAACACTGTTTTTGTTTTGTTGAGCTCAAGAAAGCTCTATTTGTAAATTCCGGATGAGAGCATCGCATGCGATGCAGCAGCTTATCCGATGCTAATTTTGCAGGTTGCAAATTTAATCTTGTGGTTGAACCATTAACACCAACCATTTGATTGAGAAGCCGATTTGAAGATCGATTATCTTCACGACTGACACTCAATCAATCAAGATGAATGAATGCATAACCCGGTCGCAACAGGATGGAATACCGCCTTGACCGAGCACCACTAGTAAGCACCACAAATAGAAATACCGGACACTCCGGTATAAATGAATGAGCCAAATGGGCCATCTGGTTATTAAAGGCAAGATATTGCAGTCGCTGCAAAGCGATCACACTGCGCAAGCCAACAGGTAAACCCCACCAACCGCTAATGCGAGCCCATCATCAACCGGGTAGCGCATTAGTCCACTAGGTTGCGCAGAACAGCACCGTGTTAACCCTGATTGTTACGTGAGTTAGACGCTCCCAGACAAACAATTAGGTAACACATGAAAAGAATGCTCATTAATGCAACTCAACCAGAAGAGTTGCGCGTAGCGCTAGTCGATGGACAATGGCTGTACGATCTAGACATTGAGAACCGCAATCGCGAACAGAAAAAATCCAACATTTACAAAGGCCGTATCACCCGCGTTGAACCAAGCCTCGAAGCCGCATTTGTTGACTATGGCGCAGAGCGTCACGGCTTCCTTCCATTAAAAGAAATCTCTCGCGAATATTTCAGTAAACACTCTGGCGAGTCTGATGGCCGCATCAAAATCAAAGATGTGCTGAAAGAAGGCACAGAAGTAATTGTACAAATCGATAAAGAAGAGCGCGGCAACAAAGGTGCCGCCCTAACCACCTTTATCAGTCTTGCTGGCCGCTACCTCGTTTTAATGCCCAACAACCCGAGAGCAGGCGGAATTTCTCGCCGCATTGAAGGCGAAGATCGCGCCGAACTGAAAGACGCACTGGGTGAAGTTGAAGTCCCAAATGGCATGGGCGTTATCATCCGCACCGCCGGTGTTGGTCGCAGCTCTGAAGAACTGCAGTGGGACCTTAACTATCTGCTACAACTCTGGGAATCCATAGCAACAGCAGCCAAAACCTCCCCTGCACCAGCATTTTTGTTCCAGGAAAGTAACGTTATTATTCGCGCTATCCGCGATTACTTACGTCAAGACGTAGGCGAAGTGATCGTTGATAACCAAGAAGCCTTTGACCTTGCAGCAGGATTTATCCAGCAAGTAATGCCAAATTACCGTAGCAAAGTAAAACTGTATAAAGACGACATCCCGCTATTTAATCGCTACCAAATCGAGTCTCAGATCGAGACCGCATTCCAACGCGAAGTAAAATTGCCTTCCGGCGGCTCAATTGTAATCGATGCAACCGAGGCCTTGGTTGCTATCGACATCAACTCTTCACGCGCCACCAAAGGCGGCGACATTGAAGAAACCGCACTGCAAACCAACCTTGAAGCAGCCGATGAAATCGCTCGCCAATTGCGCCTGCGCGATATGGGCGGCCTGATTGTTATTGACTTCATCGACATGCAACCAGTGCGCAATCAACGCGAAGTTGAAAACCGTGTGCGCGACGCACTTATGATGGACAGAGCGCGCGTACAAATCGGCCGCATCTCCCGTTTTGGCCTGATGGAAATGTCTCGCCAACGCTTGCGCCCATCTTTGGGGGAAACCCACTCAAAAATCTGCCCGCGCTGCGATGGTGTTGGCAACATTCGTGGCACACGCTCCTTGGCTCTTTCCATCCTTCGCTTGGTTGAAGACGAAGCACAAAAAGAGCGCAGTGCTGAAATTCGCGCGATCTGCCCAGTATCTGTGGCCACATACCTGCTGAACGAAAAACGCAAAACTATTTCCAGCATTGAACTGCGCAACAATACCCGCGTGGTCATTGTTCCCAGCGCAGAATTAATGACCCCGCACTTTGAAGTTCAGCGTTTACGCGATGATGACGAAGGCACATTGGAAACCAGCTATAAAATCGTTGCTCATGTTGACGAAACCAAGACTGACGAAGAAGATTTTAAAGCCAAGCCCATCAATTTACCCAAACCACTGGTTCAACCAAGCAGCCCAAGCCAACCAGCACCGGAGCCAACCAAGAAGCCCGGCCTGTTGTCACGCCTACTCGGTTCATTAAGCAGTATTTTTAGCGGTGAAAAGAGCGAAGAAGCTAAAGGTAAACGCGAACACAAACGCGATAGTCGCCGCAACTCCGGCCGCAATAGCCGTCGCGACGGCCGCAACAATCGCCGCGACAAAGATCGCAAAGAAGATCGCGAAATCCTCGACAACCTAGACCATCGCCCAGTAGGCGAAGCAAAACCTTCACGCGATCTGGATAAGCGCGACGGCAGAGATGGCGACAAACGCGAGAGTTTTTCACGCGATTCACGCGATAACGAACAACGTCGGTCACGTAACAACCGAGATCAACAACGCGAACAGCCACCGCGCGATGCACAAACTGGTGATGATGAGCCACGCCAGCAGCGCAACCGCAATCAGCGCAATGAACGCGACAACAGTCGCCGTCAAGCCCCAAAAGAAGAGAATGCAATACTGGCAGCTGACACCAACACCAATGAAGCAGTAGTGCAGGATGAAAGCGATGATCAACGTCCATCCAAACGCCCTGCCGGACGCCGCACTCGCTCACAGCAGCGTCGCCGCAGTCGCCACGAAGGCAGCGAGAATGAGACGCAGCCAGTAAGCGCTGAAGAAAAAAATGCGACGCAACCTAGTGCGTCAGATGAACCCAAAGTGCTGAGTGAATCAGCCCAATTGGCACAACAAATTTCTGCAGCCATAGCCGAACATGCGCAACAAGTTCAAGCCACCAAGCCTGAGCCTATTGTCAGCACTGAAACATCAATGCAACCGACAGAGACGACAACTAGCGCACGCAATACCGATACAATAATTGAGGTAGCTGCGACACCACCAGCTGAAGCACAAACCGAAAAACTACTTGAGAGCAGCAACGAAACAGATTCGATACCTGAAATCATCAAAACTGCTGAACCAATCACCACCGAGGCACCTACAACTGCAACAACTCCTGAAGTGGAAATTGAAACACCCGAAAGAAAAACAGTAACTGAGATCAATCTTGCACCTCCAGCAAGAGCGAGCAATGACCCACGCAAAGCACCAAAACCGGTAAGTAACGTGAGCATCATTACTGAAACAATTGAAGCACACGCTTCGCGCGCGCTAGACACCAGCTTACCACCTAGCGTCGATCACAACCCGCGCCCGCTCTCAAGGCCGTCAAATGATCCTCGCCGAAACAAGCACAACATCAGTGAGTAAAAACGAGCAATAAAATCAAAATGGCCGAATTGGAAACAATTCGGCTTTTTTATGCTCAATAGTTAAGGTTGTTAAAAATTTAACTCAATATTTGGCTATAAAAATAGTGTTTTTCTCTTGCCCAATAAAAAAACCTATGTATAATTTGCCGCACTCGGAAGGGTGGCAGAGTGGTTTAATGCACCGGTCTTGAAAACCGGCGTAGGTGCGAGCCTACCCAGGGTTCAAATCCCTGCCCTTCCGCCATATCAAAAAAGGCGCTAGATTTTTCTAGCGCCTTTTTTATTTATCGCTCATTCGCGCCATCAATAGTAATGAAACCCCCATCATTTTTTCTGGTCAAAAACCACATCATCGCTCCCAACCCAGCATGTGCTGACATTAAGTAAATTCGTAATAGCTTGGCTTTGTAGTTGCTTATTTGTATTATCACCCCAAGTTTCTTATATGTTATTTCAGTAATTATCTGATGGAGGGTTTTATGCAAGAACTTTATAACGTTCAAACAGCTCAAACACTGAGCCAAACAGAAACCAGCAAAGTACTGCGCAACACCTACATGCTGCTGGGCCTCACACTGGCATTCAGCGCCCTTGCTGCGGGGGTATCCATGGCGGCAGGCTTGGGACATGGCGCAGGGTTAATCATGAGCCTTATTGCTATGGCACTCATTTGGTTTGTACTACCACGCACAGCCAATTCGGCTACCGGTCTACTGGTTGTGTTTGCCTTCACCGGCCTAATTGGTGCTGGCCTTGGCCCAATCATTAACCGCTATCTCAGTATGGCGAATGGCTCCACCATAATCATGCAAGCCTTAGGTGGAACCGCAATCGTTTTTGTCGGCCTCTCGGCCTATGTACTCACGACACGCAAAAACTTCAATTTCCTCGGCGGATTTGTCGCTGTAGGTATGATGGTCATGCTCGCGGTCATGGTGTTTTTATTGGGCGCCTCATTATTTGGCTACCAATTTTCCGGCCTTCAATTAGCATTTTCGGCTGGTATTGTTCTGCTGATGTCGGCATTGATTCTTTATCAGACCAGTGAAATTATTCACGGCGGTGAAACCAACTATATAATGGCCACCACAAGCCTGTTTCTTTCTATCGTCAACCTGTTCACCAGCTTACTGCATTTGCTCGGTGTTGCCAGCGACGACTAATATTCTTAAAGTGTTCACTCAAGGCTCCCTTGTGGAGCCTTATTTTTTGGGTTTCGCCTTAAATCATGATTTTTTCATTAGCCGTTTACGCTGCCCCTTATTCATCCCAGGCAAGCTACAGTGCCTACAAGTTCGCAATGGCGACATTGGAGCAAGGACACAAGCTACACCGCATATTTTTTTATCAAGATGGTGCACACAACGCTACAAACCTGGCTTCACCGCCGCAAGATGAATTTAATCTGCAGCAAGCATGGCAATCATTAGCTAAAGATCACAACCTCGATCTTGTTGTATGTATAGCGGCCGCCTTACGTCGCGGCGTACTGAATGAGAGTGAAGCCAAACGCTACGATAAACCTTCGCACAATCTCGCAGGTGAATTCACCATTAGCGGCCTAGGGCAATTGGTTGAGGCAGCCGTTGTATCGGACAGATTAATTAGTTTTGGTTAACCGAAATGAGCAAAAAAATATTATTGATAAGCCGACAAGCACCTTACGGCAAGAGTACCGCGACAGAGGCAATTGACATTGCACTAGCAGCGTCGGTTTACGATCAGGACATAAGTATTTTATTTATGGATGACGGCGTGTTCCAATTACTCAAAAATCAACAAAGCAACCAGATTGATCAAAAAAATATTGCCTCCATACTTCCAGCACTCGCCCTGTATGGCATAGAAAATATTTATACACACCAAGAGTCTTTAAATGCACGAGCTATAAGAACGGATGAACTTATTCTCGACAATCTACAATTGCTAAATAATAAGGACGTAGGAAGCTTACTAAACCAACAGGATCATCTCCTGAGTTTTTAAATATGAGCACACTACACACAATTAATAAATCACCTTATTCACACAACACTCTCACCTCCTGCTTAGCTGTATGCTCGGAGAATGATGGCATTTTATTATTGGAAGACGGTGTATTTGGAGCCATTACTTCAGCCCCGGGAGCAGATGAACTGCAAAAACTGATTCAAAATGGGATTAGTGTGTTTGCATTGATCAGCGATATCAAAGCGCGCGGACTGGAAGATAAACTAGCACCGAACATCAAATTAATTGATTACAACATCTTCGTACAATTGACACTCAATCATCAATCAGTGCAAAGCTGGTATTAATATGGAGCTTCACATACATGGGCGCGATATTGCGCTAGACAAGGACGGCTACCTTATCAACCTTGAAGATTGGGACAAAGAAATCGCCAACACAATTGCCGCACAAGAAAATATTTTGCTAACGCCCGCCCACTGGGAGATTATCGCTCTTTTACAAGAGTTTTATCGCGAGTTTGAATTATCCCCAGCAATGCGCGCGCTGGTAAAATATACCGAGAAAAAACTCGGCGCAGAGAAAGGACGCAGCATTTATTTGTTAGAGCTTTTCCCGCCTAGTCCAGCAAGAATTGCAAGCAAAATAGCAGGGCTACCGCGCCCCACCAATTGCTTGTAAATACGCCCAACTAAAGATTATTTTTATCAAAATAATCTTTAGTTAATTTTAGTACCACAGGGCTCAACAACAACAATGCAATCAAATTTGGGATCGCCATAAGCGCATTTAGCGTATCAGCCAGCAACCATACAAAATCCAATTGAAATACAGCACCACCAAATACAGCCACCACCCAAAGTACCCGAAAAGGTAACACCGCTTTACGACCAGCGAGATAGATCCAGCAGCGCTCCCCAAAGTAACTCCACCCTAGAATTGTGGTGAATGTAAAAATCAACAGTGCTATCGCCAGAAAATAGCCACCAACACCGGGCAACGCAGACTCAAAAGCCGCTGCCGATAAACTGGCACCTTTTTCGCCACTCGTCCACACACCCGAACAGATAATGGTTAATCCAGTCATACTGCAAATAATAATGGTGTCGATAAAAGTGCCTATCATACCAATCAATCCAGAGCGAACCGGGCTATTGGTTGTGCCAGCCGCTTGGGCAATGCCACCCGTACCCAAACCTGCCTCATTGGAAAAAATCCCACGCGCAACGCCGTATTGAATTGCCATCATCACTGCAGCACCAGCAAATCCGCCACTAGCCGCCGACGGGGTAAATGCATGAGTAAAAATCAAGCCAAATGCTGCGGGAATGCGATCAGCATAGATTGCTAAAACAATAGCTGATGCAATGACATACCCAACACACATAAAGGGCACCAATGAACTGGAAACTTTGGCAATACGTTTGATCCCACCCAATATCACCAATGCAACAATGATCGTAACAACCGAACCCGTAATCCATCGCTCAATATGAAAGGTAGACTCCAACACATCAGCCATACTATTGGACTGCACCATATTGCCAATGCCAAATCCAGCAAGCCCGCCAAAAATAGCAAATGCAAACCCCAGCCATGCCCAAGATTTACCCAGCCCATTTTTAATCGCATACATCGGGCCGCCACAATACTCCCCGCGCTCATCTTTTTCGCGATAGTGCACAGCCAACACAATTTCCGAATACTTAGTCGCCATACCAACCAAAGCAGTACACCACATCCAGAATAACGCGCCTGGCCCTCCCAAAAAAATAGCGGTCGCCACGCCCACGATATTTCCCGTACCTACCGTAGCTGAAAGACAGGTCATCAATGCCTGAAATGGGCTCACATCGCCAGTAGCTGGGTCACCCTTAGCCCTTCCACCCCACATTAACCGGAAGCCCATTAAAACCTGAAAAATGGGCATTCCCTTTAAAGCCACCATCAAAAACAGCCCAGTACCCAGAATTAGGATAAGCATAGGGGCACCCCAAACTATGCCATTTAACCAGGCTACAGACTGATGAATTAACTCCATAAGAACTCCAGGGAATTACGAAAGAAGGTAATCAGAACAATAAAAAAGGGGCCTAAGCCCCCCTTTCCGGTTTTTAACATTTAAGCCGCATCAATGGACTTGATGGTACCCTTTGGCAGAACAGCGTGAACTGCCACTTTTTGGAATTTAAGCTCCACGTTATTACCAGTTTCGATGACTACATAAGCATCATCAACCTTAAGAATCTTGCCTAACATACCGCTGGTCATGATGACCTCATCACCTTTAGCCAAGGCAGACACTAGGTTCTGATGTTCTTTTTGGCGCTTGCGCTGGGGACGAATAATCAGCAGATACATGAACAGGAACATGCCACCAAACATTAATAAAGTAATCATTGGATTACTTTGCGGTGCTGGCGCTGTTTGAGCCTGAGCCATTGCGGATGCTATAAAGAAACTCATGAAACTAACCTCGTAGAATAAAGAGCGCTAACTCTACCTCTTTTGAAAGGTACAGGCAATTAGCGATCTTTAATCAAACAAGACTGTCAAAAAGAGGGATATAAACTAAGCGTAATCACGGAATAACTTTCTAAATACACTAGGGGAAAGACTTGTCCAACGTTTGAAAGCATTCGTGAAACTAGTGCGATCCGAAAAATCCAATGCTTTGGACACAGTATCAACACTCATGTGTTCATCAATGAGGTATTTAATCGCATAATGAAAACGCAAAATGTCGCGCAGTTGGGCAAAGTTTGCACTTTGCTGTTGTAAGCGACGCTGAAGGGTTCTTTTTGAAAGCTTCAAATCTTCTGCAATTCGATCAATAGAGAGGTCGTCCCGCCCAACTCTTTGCTTTAAAGCATCTATGACACGTGCCGAGACACCTTCAAACTTAGGAATGTCGGCCATAGCTAAATACTCTTCATAAGATCTAACGTCAGATCCCTCAAAAGAGTTTTCAGAATAATGCTCACTATTGCGGTAAATTCGTTGTAATTGGATCATCCAGGCGTCTCCTTTGCCAATTAAGGGCGTTTATGAAATCGAGCAGGAGTGTTTTTTATTGGTAGCCTAAAAACACTACCGTATTATTAAGCACCATCCGTGAAGCACTCAAACAACTCTCAGTACCAGTGATTATAGACGAACTTTTTTTGAATCAAAGTGAAATACGTATAAATTATATTCAAAGCACGTGCTTTTTATCACAAGTAATTATATAAAAGTCACTTTAAATGCCATTGCGTAGAATATTGAGCACTTCTTGATCATGCGTCTTGGTATTCACCTTATCAATAATATGCTTCAATCGCCCGTCTTTATCGATAATAAAACTGGTGCGCAATATCCCCATAAACTCACGACCCATAAATTTTTTGAGCCCCCACACACCGTATTTTTCCGCAAGCGCATGATCTTCATCGGCCAGCAAATCGAAATTCAAATTGTATTTGTCGATAAATTTTTGCAGCTTAGCAGGTGCGTCAGGGCTCACACCCAGTACAACCGTGTCCAGCGCGTCAAACTCGTCACGAGCATCTCTGATACCACAAGCCTGCACCGTACAGCCCGGCGTTGAAGCCTTAGGATAAAAATACAACACAACATTTTTTTTGCCTTTGAATTGTTTTAATGCAACTTCAATTCCGGCTTGATTTTTGAGTGCAAATACTGGAGCGAGATTACCAATTTTGGGAAACGACATTAACTTATCAACCTTAAAGAATAATTTGTAAGATACACCAAAATAATACGCATAAAACTATTGCAGTAGATAACAACATGATCAGAAACTGATTTACTTGTCAGAACCAAACGCACCAAACAGCGCATCTTTTTCTTCCGTGGTAACGGTCGTACTCGCATCGGCAGGTTCAACAACAGGGCTTTTTACGCAATTGCGTCCCGCATGTTTCGCTTGATACAGCCATGTATCAACACGCTCAATAAAGCCTTCCGGGCTATCACTGTGGTTACCGCGATATTCATCAACCCCTAAACTTGCTGTGATAGCAATCGCCCCCTGATCATACACCAGTGGTGTGGTAGCAATGATTTCCCGCAACCGCTCCGCAACATTGACGGCCTGTCTCAAATCAGTATTTGGCAGCAAAATAACAAACTCTTCACCGCCAAAACGGCAAGCAAAATCCAATTTGCGAATAGTCAACGCGATTAATTGTGCAATATGCGCCAAGGCGCGATTGCCTAATTCATGCCCCCAGCGATCATTAAATCCTTTGAAATGATCAATATCCAAAACAATCAGCGATAGCGGCTGAAAGGAACGGCTTGCACGCTCCATCTCTAGAGGCAGAGCATCGGAGAAAAAGCGAAAATTATATAGCCCAGTTAGTGCGTCAGTACGGACCTGTTCTTTTAATAGATCCACCTCTTGCCGCAGAGTTTGCAGCTCCTGCAGAAATTGGCAGGGAGCGTCGCCAAGCGGACAGGAAAGCGCAACAACATCAGGAGGGGATGCAGAAGAATCCATAATCAATATTGCTTCTTTTTCAAGGTGTTAAGTTAATTTCCTGCACCAAGTCTAGACGAAATAATTCACCCTAACCAGAAACTATTTCCCCAAGAAAATCAGTAAAAAAGCCGTGAAAAACACGGCATTTTTTCTAGTCAATCCCGATAAATTTTTATCAACTCACCGTAATGGTCTATGCGGCGATCGCGCAGATAGGGCCACATGCGGCGCACTTGCTCACTGCGTTGCAAATCAACCGTAACCACTTTGGTCTCTTCCTGATCGACACTCGCATTGAACAAAAACTCGCCTTGAGGGCCAGTGACAAAACTGCTTCCCCAAAAATCCAACCCTACTCCACCTGCCGGGTCTGCTTCATAGCCAACACGGTTGACGCTAATCACCGGTAAACCATTCGCAATCGCATGGGCGCGCTGCACCGTAACCCAGGCATCACGCTGACGCACCTTCTCGTCGGCATCTTCATCCGGAGTCCAACCAATAGCGGTTGGATAAATTAACAGCTCGGCTCCGGCCATAGCCATCAGGCGCGCAGCTTCCGGAAACCATTGATCCCAACAAACGAGAATCCCTAACTTTCCGACCGATGTTTGAATGGGCTGAAAGCCTAAATCGCCCGGCGTAAAATAAAATTTCTCGTAATAGCCGGGATCATCCGGGATATGCATTTTGCGATATTTGCCCGCGATAGTGCCGTCGCACTCGATAACCACTGCGGTATTATGGTGCAAACCCACTGCGCGCCTCTCAAATAGAGAGGCAACAATAACAATATCCAACTCCTGTGCAAGCGCTCCCAACACTTGGGTGCTTGCCCCCGGAATTGTTTCTGCCAAATCAAAGTGTTCAGCCATTTCCTGCTGGCAAAAATATAGACCGCGATGCAATTCCTGCAACACCACCAACTTCGCCCCCTGTTGCGCGGCGATACGAATTTGCGCAATTGATTTGACGAGATTAGCAGCGAGATCCGCGGTACAGGATTGCTGCACTAGACCCACCTGCAATGTTTTTACAACAGAGTTCAACATTAGATTCGCTCCCTTACACCTTCAGGAATTTGCATAGTAATGCAATGTAAACTTCCGCCCTGCTCGATCAACGACAAACAGGGAATGCCAAAAATTTCGTAGCCCGGAAATGCTTGAGAAATAACTTCCAACGCATCTTCATCCATTGGCAAGCCATAAATGGGAACCAAAACAGCTTCATTGATAATTAAAAAGTTGGCGTAGGTCGATGGTAAACGCTCATCGCTTTCATCACCCAATACTTCACCTGCCCAAGGCAATGGCAGCAAACGATAAGGTTCCCCCTGCGCATTGGTAAAAGTTTGCAATTGTGCCTCCATTTTTTTGAGTTCGACATAATGTTCGTCTTGCTCGTCATCACAGGCGGTATAAACAATTGTATTGTTAGGGCACAAGCGCGCCAGCGTGTCTATATGGCCGTCGGTATCATCGCCAGCAAGGTAACCGTGATCCAGCCAATTAATTTTCGTCACGCCAAATGCAGCAATTAAACGCGCTTCAACATCGGCTTTCGATAAATTTTGATTGCGATTTTTATTGAGCAGACAAGATGAAGTCGTCAGTAACGTACCCTGCCCATCAACCTCAATAGAGCCGCCCTCAAGCACCCAATCCTGCGTTTCAATATTGGCAAAAGGAAATGCACCTTGGGAAAACAATTGGTGAGAAATTTGATTATCCAAATCATGCGGGAATTTATTGCCCCAACCGTTAAATTGGAAATCCAGTAATTTAAAACCCTCGGATGTTTCAACAGTCAACGGCCCATGGTCTCGTGCCCAGCTATCATCACTCGCACAAGCATAAAGATGAATATATTCCAGTGGCGCACCCATCGCCTCAAGGCGACCGCGAACTTCCTCTAATTGGTCGGCAGGCACTGCAATCACTACATCAGCGTAATCGCAAATAACGGTAGCCAGAGCCTCGTACAGCTCAACAACATCATCCAGAATCCAATCCCAAGGTGAATTTTTATGGGGCCAAGTCAGCATGACAGCATCTTGTGGTTCCCATTCGGCGGGCAATCGTTGGCTTGACATAAAATATCCTCAATAAAACGCAAAATGGCCAGTCATTAGCTGGCCATTATAAACAAAGCGCCCGTCCCAATGAATTAGCGTGGAGAAATACTCTCTTGCGCAGGTAGCGAAATAACACCATCTGCTTTTTTTATACTGCTTGTGGTAGTGGCCTTTTGCACTTTCACGACAGGATTACCCACTTGCACTATAGCTGCAATAACACGGGTTTCAGCCACACCATCAGCCTCAATATTGATGTGTAATTGCACATAAAAGCGGCCATCAGCATTCGTACTGAGTGTTAGCGGCACCTGATATTCACTATCCGCCCGCAATTCAAATTCAAAATGACGCACCGGTGAAACTATGTCTACCCCCTCACTGGATGATAAATCAATTGTCATCTTGCCGGTCTGACTGGTTGAAACCAATACTAAGGAATGCTCATATACACCCGGAGCAGCAAAAAAGAGCGGCTCAGTATTTTTCAACTTTACCGCAGCACCTGGTTTTACTAACGAGTGAGTTTGATGCAACGCTTTTTTACCTTTAGTTGACGCACTTGTTGCACTATTTGTCAGCTCACCCGGCACAGTTACATTTTCTACGCCAGTAAATTGCTCCGAGGGCTCTGCTGTGTGTTTTCCACACCCATACATCGCAGTACACAGCGCAATTATCGTCAGCGACAACCGAAAAGGCCTAGCAACCCTGTTATTCACAATTCAACGCTCCCATTTAATTAAGTCGCTCTGCTCTCACGTCAAAACAAGCAGTAATTTCGTTGGTGTTATCAACATCTATAGCGCGATCATCAACAAGCTCGAGCACGTAAGTCCCCACTGATAAAAACCGTGACAACCCCTCTTGATCAATCATCGTGCTCTCAGCCAATGCCAACAAATTTCCTCGGCGATAAAGATAGATATCCGGATCAGAATCACCCGAATCTTCACCTGCCTCTTGTACCGTAATTTGATAGGTGCCAGCTGAAGCAATATCCAGTCGCAAAAACTGGGCTACCGCTAACTTGTTATAAGCGCCAAAACGATTGGTACTACATACATTAATTTTTGTATTGTTCACTGGTAATGTCTTATAAACCGGCAAACTACCCGTATAGCCACCACTATTGCTTTCCCCATCACCAAAAGCGGAATTGGCTTCAATGTTTTGCTCAAGCAATAATGTATTAAACGGTGTAATTTGCGCCGGGATAATACTGCGCAACACATCAGCAAATAGGTAAACAGATACCATTGCCGAATTATTGGAATAGCTAGTTGAGTTAATAACAGAAAAAATGTCGGTGAAGTCCCGCGCTAACCTTCCATTGCTACTGGAATAAAAATTATAAAGCACAGATTGTATCGACGCCTCTGAATACCACCCGCGCACGTTGTGATTTTTACGGCTAACATTATTCACAAAACCATCGCGTTGCTGTGCACCGCTAGCATCACGATAATTGGGATCATCTAACATCATTGCCGAAAAAGCATTGGCAAAACCTTCAGACATAGCTACGCGCATATCCAATTTATCACCATAAACATGATCGCCGCCAATACTGTCAGAGCGGGCAAAATTGCTTTCCAAATAATGCCCCCACTCATGCAAGATCACATGTCGATCATATTCATCTATATCGTTGTTTTCATCGCCCAATATATAGATTGCGGCACCATTATAAAAACTAGTGCCAATTTCGCCCAAGGTTAAATCACCATCGGCCGCTTTATTTTTAACACTCCAGCGTAATTCCAGCGCGGGAAAATCACGTTTGTTGCCCGCTGCCACAACACGTTCAACACCTAAAAAAATAGAATCTAAAATTGCAAAGGGCGCGGCAACACGGGGCTGCGTATAACCCGTTCCCGTCCAACCAGATGCCGCATGCAAATCACGTGTAGCCGTCGATTCACTCGCGGCAACCAAGCTACCGTCCATCGCGTAAAGGCTATTGCCACTGGCATTGTCCGTAACAGTAAAATTCCATGCGGGTGACTGAGCACTCAAGAGCTGGGCTTTCACGCGCACCTTCACCTGTTTATTGCGTTCAATGACCAGACTGTAAACACCTTCGCTATTGGTGGAGGTGGTTGCTAACACCTGATTATTAGAATCAAGTAACTCAACCACCAAACCGCGACCAGGTTTGATACTGGTAGCAGAGTAATCCAACCCGATTTGAGTGTTATTGTGAGGGACAAAGTCATAAGTCACCTTACCACTGAGGGTGACGCTACCAGATAGCGATGAACTCGCCACTGTTGAGCTAAGAGCAGATAAGCTAGAAGGTGATGTAATTGATGAGTTCGCTAGCGAGCTATTAATTACACCGCCAGCAGATGAGGGGGATTTACTACTAGCCAGCACCAAATTTGAGCCACCTCCGCCCCCACCACCACAGGCAAAAAGCAATGCACAAGTAAATAAAAACAGCGCTCGTAAACTCCACCTGGGTGCAGGTAAAGCCATGAATGATCTAATTGTTCGCCGCATATGGCTAATACCCTGAGTAATACACGAAATTGATAAATAGACTTCAAGCATAGCCAAGATCAGCCGTGACACAAAATGAGGCTACCGACAGCAAAACCTTGTGCCTATAATGGCGCCCTGCTTATTGGAGGCATTATGCTTAAAATTCTGTTCTTTGCGGTCATAGTAACATTCATTATTATCGGCGGTTCTCGCTATAAAAAAATGGATCCAGTACAACAACGCAAGACCCTATGGCGTATGGGCACAGGCATATTTCTCTGCGTACTCGTACTGTTAGTCATCACCGGGAAAATGCATTGGATCGGTGCAGCAATAGGCGCACTGATTCCATTTGTCCGCAATGCTTATGGGCTGCTTAGCCAAGTATTACCGCTTTGGTTAGCGCGCAAAAATGCCCAGCAAAACAGTCAGACAGATGAACCGTCCATGCCCCAGCGCCCACTGACGCCCATGCCAATTCAAGAAGCCATGGAAGTGCTGGGTTTATCCGGCGACATCAACAAAGGCGAGATAACCGAAGCGATGGTTCAGGATGCGCATCGCCGATTAATTCAAAAACTCCATCCAGATCGCGGCGGCAACGATTATCTTGCCGCAAAAATAAATCAGGCGCGCGATCTACTTCTGCAACAAATCAAACACTAGTCACTGTGTTACGAAACAAAAGATGAACATAGCGCCCCAATGAGCGGTAGGGTTCTTGTTGCGAAAACGCCAGCTCCATTTGTAATAAAGTCTGCGGCTCGCGCTCGCGATGCTCTTCATTAAAAATATAATCGTGAAATACCCGGATACCACTGTGACTGAGCAGCTGTAAGGGTAGCTCTGCCACCCAAGCCAATACCTGTGAGGGATCCAACGGATTAATCGGTGTCAGGCTGCCCGCCGCACCGCCATAATCTTTATTAATAATTTTCTTAAAATTCGTGCGCAGTAAATTTTTGTAAATCAGCGAATGAAGATTATAAAAGGTTAGCGATAAATACCCCTGCGGTTTGAGATAAGACAGCAGCACCGGCAGCAATGATTGCGGCTCCTGCATCCACTCCATAACGGCATGGCAGATAACAAAATCAAATTGCGACTGACCTTGTGGCAAATGCTGCGGCAAATCTTGTAATGCACAGTGAATCAACTGCACGCGATCAGCCAACCCCAATTGCTCGACTTGTTCCTGCGCAAGTTTGAGCATTTCTGCCGAAATATCGCAAATTACCACCCTGTGCCCAGCTTGTGCCAAGCGCAACGAAAACTGCCCTTGCCCACCGCCCGCATCGAGAATTGTCCAGCAGTCATTCAACGCATTAAACGGCGCAACAGGAATATGCGCCGCACAATCCCGCTCCAACACCGCAAGGCGAACATCGCCTTTTAGGCCACCATAAATATTTTTTTTAAAGCGCTTGGCCAGATCATCAAAATTGCGATCCTGACCGGTTGA
Source organism: Cellvibrio sp. ATLC23 (assembly GCF_057196725.1). NCBI lineage: Bacteria > Pseudomonadati > Pseudomonadota > Gammaproteobacteria > Cellvibrionales > Cellvibrionaceae > Cellvibrio > Cellvibrio sp. ATLC23. The sequence goes on from NZ_JBXUOS010000011.1 coordinate 137,198, forward strand.
TTCTTTTGCCATATAATTCTCTTTACATAACCCACAACTAGCGCAGTGATATGACTTCATCAAACCACTGGTTTGTCTATATGATCCGCACAAGCGATGCGCAAGTGTACACCGGAATTACCACGGATATGACGCGCCGCTGGCGTGAGCATGCCTCGGGAAAAACCGGCGCACGTTATTTTCGCGGGCGCAAACCAGTGCAGCTGTGTTATCTGGAAGCGGAGCACAATCGCTCCAGCGCCAGTCAACGTGAGTACACGATTAAATCCCTGAGTTCTGCCGCCAAACGCGAGCTAATCGCCACACAATCAGCCAATACACAGGCACTGATTGCACTTCATCAACTGGGAGACCTGCCCCATTGAGCCTCCATCAAACACCCAAACGCGCCCTGTGCGAAAAGTGCTACAGGCCGATTCGTAATTGCATTTGCGCCTTAATTAAGGTGATACCTAATCAGGTTGAACTACTGATTTTGCAGCACCCGGATGAAACCACCAATGCAAAAAATACGGCGGGGTTATTACACCTGAGCTTAAAAAACAGCCAAATTCGAATCGGCGAAAGCTTTGCCGAAAACGATTTACACAGCTGGTTATTTACCGATCAAAAACAACCGCTATTGCTTTACCCTGAAATCGTCGAATACAAAGCGTTACGATTGGCAGTACCGCAGCAACTCTTAACACTAGAACTATTTACTGCCGATCAACTTCGGCTAGTGGTAATAGATGCAACCTGGCGCAAAAGCCGCAAAATGCTTTATCTCAATCGCGCCCTGCAGTGCCTGCCGCGCCTGACGCTGAGCGAAACACCAGCTTCGCTGTACAGCATCCGCAAAGCACATAGCGAAAATCAGCTTTCCACGCTGGAGGCAAGTTGTTACGCTCTACAACAATTGGAACAGCAACGAGTTGACTATGCTCCATTGTTAAACGCTATGCGTCTGTTCGTTGCGCAACAAAGTGCATTTGTTCCCAAGCCGACTACCCAGTAAATCCATTTACTCCCGACCAGAGAAACCCGAGCTTATGAGTTATCCGACGTTTGAATTATTGCGCAGCCAAACCATCGATGCGTTGAAAATCCGTGTTGAAGAATATCGCCACAAGGTTACCGGTGCTCAGCATATCCATTTGGCGGCTAATAATGATGAAAACGTTTTTCTTGTCGCACTGCGCACTGTGCCGCACGACTCTACCGGTGTTGCACACATTCTGGAGCACACCGCACTCTGCGGCAGCCAAAAATATCCGGTTCGCGATCCCTTTTTTATGATGGTGCGCCGCTCACTCAACACCTTTATGAACGCCTTCACCAGCTCTGACTGGACTGCATACCCCTTCGCGAGCCAGAACCAAAAAGACTTTAATAATTTGCTCGATGTGTATTTGGATGCAGTATTTTTCTCGCGTTTGGATGAGTTGGATTTTGCACAGGAAGGCCATCGTGTTGAATTTGCCGAAACGGATAATCCGAATTCCGATTTGGTTTTTAAAGGTGTGGTATTTAATGAAATGAAAGGGGCGATGAGCTCAGTTTCATCGCAGGTATGGCATACACTGTGTAAATATCTTTATCCTACCACCACTTATCACTACAACAGCGGTGGCGAGCCGGAAGACATTCCCAATCTCACTTATCAACAGCTGCAAGATTTTTATCGCACGCACTACCACCCCAGCAATGCAATTTTTATGACCTACGGCAATATTCCTGCCGCAGTTCATCAGGAAAAATTTGAAGCGCAAGCCTTAAGTAAATTTGAAAAGTTAGATGAAGTCATCGCGGTTGGCGATGAAAAACGCTACCACGCGCCCATCGCGGTAGAAGAGGCTTACCCGCTCGATGAAAATGATGCGGATGATATAGAACATAAAAACCATGTGGTAGTTTCCTGGTTGTTGGGCAAAACCACCAATCTGGATGAATCACTTGAAACACAATTAATTTCCAATATTTTGCTCGACAACAGCGCCTCACCGTTACAACAAGCACTGGAAACCAGTGAGCTTGGCCAAGCGCCCTCACCGCTGTGCGGCTTGGATGATTCATCGCGCGAAATGGCGTTTGTGTGCGGCCTTGAAGGCTGCGCGTTGGAAGACGCGGCCAAAGTAGAAGCGATGATTTTGGATGTAATGCAAAAAGTCGTCACTGATGGCATACCGCAAGAACAAATAGAAGCGTCGTTGCACCAGTTGGAATTATCCCAACGCGAAGTTGGTGGCGATGGCTACCCCTATGGACTGCAATTAATTTTAACCGGCCTCACCTCTGCGACACATCGCGGCGACCCGATTGCGCTGCTGGATATGGATGCCGCCTTGGAAAATTTGCGCCGCAAAACGCAAAACCCGCAATTTATTCAGGAAACTGTGCGCAAATGGTTGCTCGATAATCCGCACCGCGTACGTTTGACCATGCGCCCGGATTTGCATATGAATGGCCGCATTCAAGCCGCAGAAACGGCGCGCCTTGCGCAGTTAAAGGCAAGCCTGAGCGATGCAGAAAAACAAACCATTATCGCCCGTGCGCACGCGCTACAAGCGCGACAAGTGCAGCAAGATGACGAGAGCATTTTGCCTAAAGTGGGCTTGGAAGATATCCCCGCCAATTTGCATTACATCGCCGGTAGTCACGAGCAGGTCAATGAGTTTCCGCTGCGCCGCTACAGCGCTGGCACCAACGGCTTGGTGTATCAACAGATCACCTGCAAATTGCCCGCACTCAGCGATGCGCAAATAAAATTATTGCCCTACTACAGTATTTGCCTCACCGAATTAGGTGCGGGTGATAAAAATTATTTGGCCACACAACGCTGGCAAGCTGAAGTGGTCGGCTCCATTCATGCCTTCAGTAGTATTCGCGGCGCCAGTGATGACATTCAAGCTATAGATGCCTACCTGACGCTCTCCGCTAAAGCCTTAAGCCGCAATAACGCAGCAATGAATGACTTAATGAAAGAAACCTTGCTACAGGTGCGTTTTGATGAACTGGATCGCATCCGCGAATTAATTGCACAAAACCGTGCGCGCCGCGAGCAAAGCATCACCGGTCACGGTCATAGTTTGGCGATGACCGCCGCCTGCGCCGGCATGAGCCCCGCGGCAAAACTATCGCATCAACTAGGTGGCCTTGAGGGAATCGCGGCGGTAAAAGCGCTCGACAATTCTCTCGATGACGAAAAAAATCTCTCCGATTTTGCTGCGCAATTAAACGCGATTCATCAATTGGTATTGCAAGCACCAAAACAATTTTTAATTGTCGGCGAGCAAGAACATTTGGATAACTATCGCAATGATTTACAAGCGCGCTGGCCACATGAAAATACCAGCAGCAATTTCAAGTCATTTGATCTCCCACCCGTCAGCGAAACGATTCGCGAAGCTTGGATCACCAATACCCAAGTGAATTTTTGCGCAAAGGCCTATCCCACTGTACCGAGTGAACATCCAGATGCGGCTGCACTAACCGTGCTCGGCGGATTCTTGCGCAATGGTTATTTGCATCGCGCTATTCGCGAGCAAGGTGGTGCCTATGGCGGCGGTGCAAGCCAAGATAGCAATAGCGCAGCTTTCCGCTTTTATTCCTATCGCGACCCGCGTTTGAGCGAAACCTTAAAAGATTTTGACGATGCACTGGTTTGGCTGCAGGAAACCAATCACCAATGGCAAGCAGTGGAAGAAGCCATTCTCGGTGTTATCGGCAGTATCGATAAACCCGGCTCACCGGCCGGTGAGGCAAAATCGACTTATCAAGCAGAATTATTTGGCCGCACCCGCGAAAAGCGCGAGCTGTTCCGCAATCGTGTCTTAAAGGTCACGGCTGCCGATCTTAAGCGTGTGGCCAATACCTATTTAATGCCAGAAAACGCCAGTATCGCGCTGGTGACCCATGCCGGTCACAAAGAGCTAGCAGAAAAAATGGGCCTCGCGCTTAAGAGCTGTTAGTCGCAGTGTGTTAACTAAGTGTGCCGGGGCGCATAGTTTTTCCCCGGCTACATAGTTTTCCCCACTAAAGTCATCTAGTATTGGGCAATAACGACACGACACCAACAATAAGCTGCATTGATGCCTGCCAACACTTATGACCATCAGCCCGCTGGAATATAGCGCCGCTTCCCACCCGGGATTACTGCGCGACAACAACGAAGACTGCTTTCTCAGCCGACCTGAGCATGGGCTTTGGCTGGTCGCCGATGGTATGGGTGGCCATGAAGCCGGTGAAGTAGCCAGCGCAATCGTACGCGATACCATTGAGCACGAAACCGCAGAAAACCCAAACCTCTCCTTACTCGACTCCATCCAACATGCTCACACCAGTATCCTACACTCAGCTGCACACGGCATTGGGGCTCCAGGTATGGGTTCTACGGTTGTCGCGCTTAAAAGCACGGAGGAGAAATATCAAGTAGCTTGGGTTGGCGATAGTCGCGCTTACTTGTGGACGCCCAGCCAGGATGGTGGTCGTTTGGAGCAATTAAGTACCGATCACTCTTATGTGCAAATGCTGGTAGAAACAGGGGTCATTCGCCCGGAGGATGCTGAGTTTCACCCGGAAAAAAACATCATTACCCAATGCTTGGGAATGCAAGAACTTACCCATGTGAAAGTCGATATGGTTGAACAACAGTGGCAAAAAGGTCAGTGGGTTTTACTGTGTAGCGATGGCCTAACGGATGAAGTTAGCGATAAGACTATCGCCCAAATTTTATACGAGTCGCCGGACTGTTTAGCGGCCGTAGATCAACTCTTGCACGCCGCACTTACCAGCGGCGGACGCGATAACATTACTCTGCAAATTATTGAATCACCACTGCGCAACAATTATTCACGCAAAGGTTTATGGCAATGGGTGCCCTATTTAACCGGCAAACCCAATCTCGATGCCTGGATTTTCGGTACAACACTAGTATCGCTCTTAGGCTTATTGATTTATGTGGCAAATTTTTAACAATGCCCTACTGCTGGACGATTTTTAATATGGACCCACAGCAGTAAAAACTCCCCCAGAACACTTTATACAGATACTGATTTTTTATGGCGCTGCAAATTCCCGGGTACCGGGTGATAAGAAAAATTAACCAAGGTGGAATGTCCACCGTTTACCTCGCGATCCAAATCAGCGTGGGGCGTGTTGTCGCGTTAAAAGTAATGAACCCGCAACTTAATAGCGACCCTGCATTCAGCGAACGTTTTCAACGCGAAGCCACTATCGTCGGGCAATTATCACATCCCAATATTGTGGCGATTTACGATATTGGTCGTCACGACGATTTAAACTACATCGCCATGGATTACCTGCCCAACGGTTCAGTGCACGACAAAATGAGCACCGGATTAAGTGGCGAAGAAGTGCTGCGCATCACCCGCGAAATTGCCAGCGCACTCGATCACGCACACGACAAAGGCTATATTCACCGCGATATTAAACCAGAAAATATTTTATTCCGTGCCGATAACTCTGCAGTGTTATCTGACTTTGGCGTTGCTCGCGGCCTTGCAGCAAATTCGCGCATGACCCACGTAGGTACAGTTGTGGGCACACCGCACTACATGAGCCCCGAGCAAACCAAGGGTAACAATGTTGATGGCCGCTCTGACCTTTATAGTTTGGGTATTGTCTTTTACGAAATGCTCACTGGTACGCTGCCCTACCAAGGCGATGAAGCGGTCACCATTGCGCTCAAGCACATCAGCGCTCCAATTCCAAAATTGCCGATTCAATACTTGGCATATCAAAAAATTCTAGAAAAATTATTAGCGAAAGATCCCGAACAGCGCTTTCAGCACGGGCGCGATCTCATTAGCGCCATTGAAAATCTGGAAAAAAATTATCGCGCGCCTAGTACCACAGCATCACACTCGGCAGATTTGACGGTGGTAAATTTAGCAAGAGCCTTGCTATCGGCAACATTCAATGCGGTGCGCTGGCGCTGGAATAAAATCCGCGCGCTGCGCTGGAATCCAAGCCGCGGGTTTTATGTACGCCCCTCAACCAAAATTACCGAAATATTTTTTAACGAGCAGCACACACCCGCTTTAACTGTGCGCGCAGAAATTGAAACCCAAATTCACCAAACTCTCAGCCCTAAAAACCTTGCGCTCACTAAACTGGGAATTGCCATCGTTACAGTATTGTTTGCTTGGTGCAGCTTCAGTATTTGGTATGCCAAAACGACAGCACCCACAGAAAACATATCCACCGCAGGAAAATTAGCACTCGTAACGGCTGATATTTTTATCGCGCTACCCAATACCACAACATCAAAACCCACAATTGCTAGCGCGACAGCAAGCAGTACACAAACCAGCAATGGTCTCTCATCCGATACTGCAGCACCTGTAACCGACAACAACACAACAATAACCGAAACAACACTGACAACTACCGAACTAGAAAGCCCGATTACAGCCGAGGGCACTACTGAGGATATCAGCAGCGAAAGTTCGTCCAGCAGTGCGCCACTTATAACTTACGCGCTCACAGTAAAAACCTTGCCAGAAGGCGCACGGGTGCGCATTTTAAATATCCCAGAGCGCTATCAGCCAGGGATTCAATTACCTGCTGGTCGCTACCACATTGAAGTCAGTCAAGCGGGTTACAACACCGAACGCAATTGGATTGAAATAGTTGATCAAAGCCTCTCGCCCAACTTTTCCTTAACAGAAGCCATAGCGCCCGGCGATGAAATCAGCAGTCAAGTAATTACCTCCATTAAAAGTAACGGCCCAGAAATGATCAGTATTCCCACTGGCAGTTTTTTTATGGGCAATAAAGATGACCCACTCGCTATGCCAGTGCACAAGGTGACAATCAACAAACCCTTTGCGATGAGCAAATATGAAATCACTTTTGCGGATTACGATATGTTTGCGCAAGCGACCAATCGCTCAGTGCCAAGCGATAATCGCTGGGGGCGAGGCAATCGCCCGGTAATTAATGTGAGTTTTGATGATGCACTCGCCTACACAAATTGGCTAAGCCAAACCACAGGCAAAAAATATCGCCTGCCCACTGAATCTGAGTGGGAGTATGTCGCACGCGCGGAAACCAATTCACTATTTTGGTGGGGTAATGATGTCAAAGACGCAAGTGGCCGCGCAAACTGCCGCCGCGGTTGCAACAGCAAATTTTCCGGTTTATTCGGCGCAAAAACAGCACCCGTAGGCAGCTATCCTGCGAATGGGTTTGGGGTTTACGACACAGCGGGAAATGTCGCTGAATGGGTAGCAGATTGTTTTGCAGACAACTACACACTGCACCCTAAAAATGGTCAAGCGATGCTCGTGAAAAATTGTACCACGCGTGTAGTACGTGGCGGCTCAGCAAAAGATAATGCCGAGCGCCTCGCCAGCCATATTCGCGATTATCACCGCACCGAAATTTTTGATGTGCACTTGGGCTTTCGTGTAGTGATGGAATTAAAATAATCCATCACTACATTTAACCTTATTAATTTTCACGCGCTAAAACCGCAACAAACATAGTGTCTGAATTTAACTCAGGCACACCCAAAACACGCTGTGACTGCAAAGAAAATTCTGGATGTTGCCGTAAAAACCATTCGATCTGTTGTTCATTTTCACTGACTTGCCAACTGCAGGTGGCGTATACCAAATGGCCACCTGCGCGCACGGCTGGCGCAGCATTGGTGAGCAGTTGTTGCTGTAACTGAATTAACTCCTGAGTGTCATTTGCATCAAAACGCCAGCGGGCGTCCGGGTTGCGGCGCCAGGTTCCAGCGGAGCTGCAGGGTGCATCAATCAATACCCAGTCAAACCCACGTTGCTGTGCAATTTCTTTTGGCAGGCGCAGTGGCTCTAAACCTGTCCAGGTAAATGCGCGCACGTTAAAAATATCGGCGCGTTTTACCCGGCGTTTTAATTCATCCAATTTGTATTCGTGCAAGTCAGTCGCAACAACCGCACCTTTGTTATTCATTTGCGCCGCAATCGCCAAAGTTTTTCCACCCGCACCGGCGCAGGCATCCCAGACTTTTTGACCGGGTTTTACGGCAACACTTAATGCAATTTGCTGGCTGGCGATATCCTGAATTTCTACCAAACCATTTTTATGTTCATCTGTACCATGCACGCCAGCGCCACCCTGCGCAAACAATTGGCCTTTGTCATCGCGCGCTGCTTTGACGCCCTGGCGCTGCAACGCATCTAGCACTTGCTCAGGGTCAGCATTTTTTTGTACCCGCAACCATAGCGGCGGCGTAGTCACTTGCTGCTCGATAAATTGCTGCAACAGTTGTTCGGACCATTCACTTTTACGCTGGCGGGCAATTAATAATTCTTGCCACTGCGGGCGCAAGCCATACCACAACAAAAAAACAGGCATACTTGCCATAGAGACGCTTTGGATAAATTGATCGAAAAACTCACGGCGAGCTTCTGAATCGCGCAGTTGCGCCTGATTCTTTTTAGGTTGGCTGCCGGTCACGCGCATTTGAATCCAGTACCACAAGGCGATAGGAGCAATGCCTTGCACATCGCGATGCTGCCATTCCAAATCCCACTGCAACCAATCGATAGGCTCAGCTTGATTGCGATAGGCAAACTCCAAAGCAGTAGCCAACTGCTGAAAACGCAAGGCGGAAAACATTGCCAAACTCAGCGCCGCTGTATCGGCAGCTTCAGCGCGGGCATAGGTCTCCGCTGTTTTTGCTGCTTTGAATTTGTTGTGTTTTTTAATCTCATCGTATTCCGGCATAGAAGTTGGCCCGGAATGCGCAAATTGGCGCACGCTGTTTTTCAGCCACTTATCCAAAGGAATACTGCCCGCCACCTCGCACCATGAGCGCCAGAGCGGCACTAAGCGAGAATCTTCATATTGCGCAGCAGTGAGGGTATTGGAGGGGGTTTGAACAGGAGATTGCATAGGAGGCGCCACTGTAGATAAGGTTCGAGAGAACCAAAAGTGACGCATTCTACCAGTGATGGGGGTTTCTTGGCAGCTTAACACTTGATTGGCATTACGCCCGATATAGCGACCTATAGCCAACGCCAATCCGACTGAGCACGCGAAAACGCAGAATATGACAATTAGGCGGTTGATAATTTTAGATTTTTTAACGCAGGTAATTTTTTGTTTAGTTGTTTGCACCAATAGGCTGTGAGGCATACAACTAAATAAATGAATTCACCGGAGACGCCACCCATGACTCAACTTAATCGCCGCGAGCTGATTAAAGCGCTAGCAGCGCTAGGCATCGCAACTAGTGCATCGCCCTTATTTGCTGCGCCTAAACGGCGTTTAGGCGTAGCACTTGTTGGCCTCGGCTATTACAGCCGCGATCTACTCGCACCGGCACTGCAACTCACGCAACATTGTCACCTCGCTGGCATAGTCACCGGCTCACCCGAAAAAATTCCTGTGTGGCAAAAACAATACGGATTGCAGGATTACAACATTTACAACTACGACAATATGCATAAGCTGGCAAACAATCCGGATATCGACGTGGTGTACGTCGTCACGCCCACTGGCACTCACAAAAAATTTACGGAAATTGCAGCTAATGCTGGCAAGCATGTCTGGTGTGAAAAGCCCATGGCGATGAATGCAAAAGAATGCCAAGCCATGATTGATGTGTGTAATAAAAACAAAGTTCAATTAACCATTGGTTATCGCATGCAGCACGAGCCCAACACTCAACGCATTATGCAATTCGCCAAAGCTAAACCTTACGGAAAAATCCAAACAATCACCGCCGAAGCAGGTTACAACAGCGGCGATGCAGGATACAGTTGGCGCGCCGATCCAAAACTCGGCGGCGGCGCCATGTACGATATGGGCGTCTATCCGCTCAATGCCGCACGCTATACCGCGGGTGAAGAACCTATTGCCGTCACTGCGCGAATGGAAAGCACACGCGAACTCTATAAAGATGTAGATGAAACCACCGAATTTGAATTGGAGTTCGCCAGCGGCGCGCACGCAAAATGTGCGACCAGTTATGCAAGGTCGATGAATTTACTGCGCGCCGATTGTGAAAACGGTTGGTACGAATTAAACCCCTTCCAATCCTATTCCGGCGTTCGGGGAAAAACCAGCGACGGCATCCGGCTTGCCCCATCGCCCGCCAATCAACAAGCGCAACAAATGGATAATGACGCTCTCGCGATTTTAAATAAATCACCCGTTATAGTTCCGGGTGAAGAAGGCATGAAAGATATTGTGATTCTGGAAGCGATTTTCAAAGCAGCAAAAGAAGGAAAGAGAATTACGCTGTAAAACTGCGTTTACGCAAATAGGGAGTCGTCATCCCCGCATGCGGGGATGACGATGGATAACTATCTATGAACTTCCACGGATTAAAACACACTCATCAAACGCAACTGAAACCAAATAATCACTGGAAACGCCGCTGGCCAAATCCAAAAAAAACGATTCAAACCAAACAGACAGGCATTCGCCAAATGAAATACCGCTGCAATGCCCAGTGCAGCAATTAATACTGTTTGATTCAGCAATGCGAAGGGAAATAACAATTCAAACACAATAACCGACCAAGACATGAATAACATCACCTGCGAGCGCCCTGCCCACAATCGCGCCGCCTCGCTCACCGGATAAGCACTGAGTGCAAAAACCTGCTGCAATGCATGGCCATTGCGCCATTCAGGATTAATAACTTTTACCCAGCCAGACTGAAAATACGAAAGCGTTAATTGAATCGCCAAATAACCTAACGCAATTTCCTGCCAATATCGCGAGGGAGCCAAATGGGACACCCATAAACACATGAGCACCAGCATCGTCATGGTATCGCTGCCGCCATTGTATGGTCCTTGGAAACGCCAAATTAGAATTACCGCTGTTACTAACAATGCAGATTCAACTAATAGAGGCTGAAATCCCAACATCAATACAATCGCCAAACCAGCACGAATAAGCCCGAGTGTTTTTTCCGGCGCCTGGCCGCGCATAAATTCCAAACTTTGTTGAAAAATCGCAAAACCCAATATAATTTCTGCCAAGCGAACAGCAAGTTCCAATGTCATTAATTGTCCCCTATAGCCTTCAACGAAAATGGTTTGGAAACAAAAACAATATCATCGCGCACCTGCCCTGCCTCAGACTCTAGCGCACGAATACGAAACACCAAATATTGAAACTCACCAACAACAGCTATCTCTTTATTGACAACAGCCGCGGCTAAACGCAAACCAATTTCCCGCTCACGAAACTCCGAATACCCTTCAAACAAATGCTCCGCGCAGGTATTGATATACAAACGTTCGTTCCACAAAGGATTATGAAATAACCGTTGCAGTCCAAGCTTGAAATTTATCTTTTTAGGGAATGAACGAAATGGCAACCACTCTTGTGGTTCAGAATTTTTATCAACAACAAAACCCACCTCAATACGCGGCGATGGGCCAATGCTGCTGAAAAAGCGCCAGGAGGGGAAAATAACGGGGAGTAAGTATTTAAACATTTTTTATTTCCGTAGAGGTTCAATTTATTGAACCCGAATATTCTCAACTAGAGACCAGATTACATAGTTAAAATCATTGGGCAAATAAATTGCGCCCCTACGAAACATATCATCGACAATCACATCACCTTTTTCTTCAACTTCTCAATCTCATCGCGCAACTTCGCCGCAACTTCAAATTCCAAATCTTTTGCGGCTTGGAACATTTGTTTTTCCATTAGCTCGATGGTTTTCCAAATATCTTTTGGATTTACATCCACCGTGTATTTACCGGAGCGCTCGGCAATCGCCATGGCTTTGTTGCGTGCGCTGCGGCCACCAGATCCTGGGGCAACTGAGCCTTCCATAATATCGGCGATGCTTTTGTTGATGCCTTTGGGGGTAATGCCATGTTTGAGATTGTGCGCGACTTGTTTCTCGCGGCGACGATCCGTCTCCCCTATCGCACGTTCCATAGAGCCGGTGATGCGGTCGGCGTAGAGAATCGCTTTACCATTGACGTTACGCGCAGCGCGGCCGATGGTTTGGATGAGTGAGCGATCCGAACGCAAGAAGCCCTCTTTATCCGCATCCAAAATCGCGACCAAGGATACTTCAGGAATATCCAAACCTTCACGCAGCAAGTTGATGCCAACAAGCACATCAAATTGCCCCAAACGTAAATCGCGAATAATTTCGATGCGCTCGACCGTATCAATATCTGAATGCAAATAGCGGATGCGGATACCGTGTTCGGCAAGGTATTCAGTAAGATCTTCCGCCATGCGTTTAGTGAGCACGGTAATTAAAACCCGCTCACCTTTTTCAACGCGCAAACGGATTTCAGAGAGCACATCATCCACTTGGGTAGTCGCGGGGCGAATTTCAATTTCAGGGTCGATCAATCCTGTTGGCCGCACAACTTGTTCTACCACTTGCCCTTGATTTTCGGCTTCGTATTTTCCGGGTGTTGCAGAAACCATTATCATTTGCGGGGCGATGCGTTCCCACTCGTCAAACCGCATGGGGCGATTATCCAATGCAGATGGCAAACGAAAACCGTATTCGACCAGTGTTTCTTTACGCGAGCGGTCGCCTTTGTACATAGCGCCGATTTGCGGGATCGTCACGTGGCTTTCGTCGATCACTAACAGCGCATCGGCGGGTAAGTAATCAAACAAAGTCGGTGGTGCATCACCGGAATTGCGACCCGACAAATAGCGCGAATAGTTTTCGATACCGTTGCAGTAACCCAGCTCCTGCATCATTTCCAGATCGTAGCGGGTGCGCTGCTCCAAGCGCTGCGCTTCAACCAATTTATTGTTTTCACGCAGATATTCCAAACGTGTGCGCAATTCTTCTTTGATATTTTCAATCGCATCCAAAATTTGCTCGCGCGGTGTTACGTAATGCGATTTTGGATACACGGTAAAACGCTGCACTTTTTGCAACACTTCGCCGGTGAGCGGATCAAAAATCGAAATCTGTTCTACTTCATCGTCGAACAATTCAATACGCACTGCTTCTATATCCGAATCGGCGGGGTAAATATCAATCACATCGCCACGCACACGATAAGTTGCGCGGGAAAATTCCATATCGTTGCGGGTGTATTGCAATTCAGCCAGGCGACGCAAAATGTGGCGCTGATCAATTTTGTCGCCGCGCACTATGTGCAGCAACATCTTCATATAGGCTTCCGGGTCGCCCAAACCGTAGATTGCGGATACAGATGCAATAATGATGGCGTCTTTTCGCTCTAACAACGCCTTGGTAGCCGACAAACGCATTTGCTCGATATGTTCGTTTACCGCAGAATCTTTTTCGATAAACGTATCAGACGAAGGTACATAGGCTTCCGGCTGATAGTAGTCGTAGTAGGAGACAAAATATTCCACCGCGTTATTGGGGAAAAACTCTTTGAACTCACCGTAGAGTTGCGCCGCCAGCGTTTTGTTGTGCGCCATAATCAGTGTGGGGCGCTGTAATTTTGCGATCACATTGGCGATGGTAAATGTCTTACCCGACCCGGTCACACCCAACAGGGTTTGATGCGCTAACCCCGCCTCTATGCCTTGCACAAGGCCAGCAATGGCGGTGGGCTGATCGCCTGCGGGTTCGAATCCACTATTTACAACAAATTGCTTGGACATAAAAACTCAGTAATGATTTAAAAAAGGGATTGTAACGAAAAGCAACCCAAACCAGCGACCTACTTACCAATGGATTGCCAAATACAATGGATAGTAGCTGCTATTACTCGCTAGACTTAAAGACCAAGCAGCCTAACCCCCACATCTGACAACCTGTGTCAGCAGCACTTTTGCTAACCCAAGGAGGTTTATATGAACGAGTTCCGCACCGAACACGACAGCATGGGCGAGGTACAAGTACCTAAAACGGCGCTCTACGGCGCTCAAACCCAGCGTGCGCTCGACAACTTCGCCATCAGTAGCCTTACCCTGCCGCCACGCTTTATTCACGCTGTAGTCCACATCAAGAAAGCCGCTGCGCTCACTAACCGAGAGCTGGGACTATTAGACGAAGATATCGCCTGGGCAATTTGTGCCGCTTGCGACAGCATAGCCGCAGGGCATTACGTCGATCAGTTCCCGGTAGATGTATTTCAAACCGGCTCGGGCACCAGCACCAATATGAATGTGAACGAGGTGATTGCCCATATCGCCAGCGATCTGGCCGGCCAAAAAGTACATGCCAACGACCACGTCAACATGAGCCAAAGCAGTAACGACACCATTCCCAGCGCCATCCATATCAGCGCCGCTCTCGCCCTTAAGCAACAATTATTTCCCGCACTGGAAGAATTGCACACCAGCTTACTCGGCAAAGCAGAAGCATTAAGCGATGTAGTTAAAACTGGCCGCACTCATTTAATGGATGCAATGCCTGTAACCTTCGGGCAAGAACTTAACGGTTGGGCGAGCCAAATTGAAAGTAATTACGTGCGCCTGCAAATGGCGTTACCGCAGTTATTGCGCCTAGCACAAGGCGGCACCGCGGTGGGCACTGGCATTAACGCGCATGAACAATTTGCCGAAAAATTTGCCGAGCATTTAAGTGAGGCTACCGGTTTAATGTTTGCACCGGGCGATAATTTTTTTGCATTGATGAGCGCACAGGATACTTCCGTTGCTATCTCCGGCCACTTAAAAACCCTCGCCGTCAGCTTAATGAAAATCGCCAATGATCTGCGCTGGATGAACTCCGGCCCACTCGCCGGTTTAGCGGAGATCAGTTTAAAACCGCTGCAACCCGGCTCATCGATTATGCCTGGCAAAGTCAATCCGGTGATTCCCGAAGCTGTGACCATGGTATGCGCACAAGTCATGGGGAACGATGTCAGTATCGGTATCGCTGGGCAGTCGGGTAATTTTCAATTGAATGTAATGCTGCCATTGATCGCTTACAACTTATTGCAATCGATTGAATTACTCAGCAATGCGAGCAATGAACTGGCCGATAAAACCATCGCCACCTTTACCGTTAATCACACCAACTTACAAAAATCACTCGTGCAAAACCCGATTCTCGTAACCGCATTGAATCCGATTATTGGCTACGAAAAGGCCGCTGCAATTGCGAAAAAGGCCTACAAAGAAGGCCGTGCGATTATTGATGTCGCGCAGGAAGAAACAGAATTAAGCCGCGCAGAGTTGGAACAATTGCTTAACCCGGAAAAGTTAACGCGCGGCGGATTGTAATGTCAGCATCAAGTGATTAGCAGCCGACTCATTTGCAGATACCGATTGTTACAATTTGTTGTGTTCTGTTAGGGCAGTATGGGCACAAAGAAGCCTGCGTTTAATGCCTGCATTCACGATCAGAGAAACTATGTATGAAGGACTTTACCTGCCTGAGCCGTCGGTTAACTTTAATTATGCTGAGCTGCAGTATCGGCGCCTGCGTGGTCACCCCGAAAAAAGCGGCCAGCTATGACGAAAAATGCATGGTATCTACGCAAAAAATTGTACTTACCACGGAGCAAATGCGAACGTTCGATAACGTAGACTGCCTGACCAAAAGCTGCAAGTCAGAGCTGACAGGAGCATTAGTCGTTGCGACGTTAACGGCTACCACAAGCGCAATTGTATCGGGATCAGTAGCATTAATAGGCAACACACTCTACTGGCTAGAGAGCCAAGGTGAATGCCCTAATAAAACGCATCAAGAAAAAAATTCACTTAAAATATTGCCAGAGGACACAGACGAAACTTACTTAATCAGAGAAGAAATAGTTACCGCTAAATTCTGACTTTGTTATTTACATCCCGATTCTCTGCAATCGGGCGCTCATCTATTACTGCCCTGCCCGATTTTGCCATGCGATCATAGAGCACCACATGTACAGTGGCGGCAAGATTCATGCAACCAATGGTAGGAATATAAACAACGTGCTGACAGTGATCCAACAGTTCCTTTTTGATCGAACCATCTTCCGGACCAAATATGTAATAGGCGTTATCCGGGTGAACAAAATCCATCAATGGCGTTGCGCCTTCGATTAATTCCACCGCCACTAGAGATGCGCCTTCCGGAATATCATCTAATAAATTTTCAACTTCAACCAAGGCAATTTTGCGGCTGGCATCTTTAGTATCCGCTGCAAATTTTTGCGCGCGAGCAAAACGTACTCCGCTGTAAAAAACTGTGTCCGCTTCGTAACAACCGGCAGCGCGCATAATCATGCCAACATTGACGGGGTTTTTAGGGTTAACCAAACCAATGTGGGAAGATTTTTTTTGCATAAACAAAAAGCCTGAAAGGACATTAGATGAGAGAAATTGGGCGCAGCAAGCAGCGCCCCTACATTTAAGAGAGGCGCTGTTTGAAATCAGCGTAGCCGAATTCACGAATAACATTTAGCTCATCGGTACGTGAATCCCAAATCGCAATGGCAGGCAAATTAATGCCGTTAAATGTGGTTGTTTTGACCATGGTGTAATGTGCCATATCATCAAACATCAAACGCTGACCAATTTGCAAAGGTTGCGTAAAAGAATAATCGCCAATCACATCGCCAGCCAAACAGGTCATGCCACCCAAACGATAGGTATGAGCAAATTCGTTCGGCATGCCTGCACCTAAAATATCAGCGCGGTACGGCATTTCTAATACATCGGGCATATGGCACGTGGCGGAAGTATCTAAAATCACCTGTGCCATAGTATTCCAAGTGATATCCAACACTTCGGCCACTAACACACCACTGCGAATGGCAAGCGCTTCGCCCGGCTCCAAATACACTTGCAATTGATGGCGCGCCATAAATGACTTAACCGTTTGGATTAATTCATCCACTTGATAATCTTCACGGCTGATATGGTGACCACCGCCAAAATTAATCCATTGAATACGCGAAAAATACTGGCCAAACTTTTTTTCTACTGCCGCCAGGGTACGCTGCAAAGGGGGCAAGTCTTGCTGGCAAAGTGTATGGAAATGCAAACCGGTAATGCCATCTAAAATATCAGGATCATTCACTAGCGCTTGCTCAAATTGTGCAATGGGCACACCCATGCGTGAACAAGGCGCACAGGGGTCGTACAAGGCCACCTCACCTTCGGAATGCTCTGGGTTGATACGAATACCAAAATGCAATTCAGGGCGAGTTTGTTGGGCCGCCAGCGCTAAGGATTTAAACCGCGACCACTGCGAAAAAGAATTAAACAAAACATGGTCGGCAATTTTTAAAATTTCAATTAAGTCTGCCTCTTTATAAGCCGCTGAATAACAATGCACTTCACCGCCAAATTCTTCCCGCCCTAAACGTGCCTCGTGCAATCCACTCGCACAGGTTCCCGACAAATACTGACGAAATAAAGGTGCGAGGCTCCAGCAGGAAAATGCTTTTAAAGCACCCAACACTTTTGCACCGCTTTCACGCTGCACGCGATTGAGGATGGTTAAATTATCTTCCAGCGCTGCTTTGTCGATTACAAAACAAGGGGATGGCACACAGGTAGGACTAAAGTGAGTGAAATATTCGCGTTTTTGCATAAATGGGCACATCGTTTAATCAAAATGGCGGTGGGTATCGCTTAGGCTCCACCCACCCTACTGCAGCAATGAATCAATATCAGCCGTTTATTGCGCTGGGATCAACCGCGACAACTTGCCAAGGCAGACCGTATTTATTCAAATCCTCCATAAACGGATCAGGATCGTATTGCTCCATATTCCACACGCCCGGTTTTTTCCACTTGCCTTCCAAAATCATTTTTGCACCGATCATCGCCGGAACACCGGTGGTGTAGGAAATCGCCTGGGATTTCACTTCGCGATAACACTCTTGATGGTCGCACACGTTGTACACAAACATCGCCACTGGTTTGCCATCTTTCACACCCTGAGCAAAACAACCAATACAGGTTTTGCCTTTGGTTAATGGGCCAAGGCTTGCAGGGTCAGGCAGCAGTGCTTTTAAAAATTGCAGCGGCACTATTTCACGCCCTTCAAACATGACTGGCTCAATACCCGTCATGCCCACATTGCCCAACACTTCCAAGTGTTTTAGATAATTGTCGGAAAACGTCATCCAAAAACGCGCGCGTTTAATTTCTGGAAAGTGTTTTACCAACGACTCTAATTCTTCGTGGTACATCATGTAGATTTTTTTGGGGCCGATCTCAGCGGGAAAATCAAATACCTGATTAACCGATAAAGGTGGAGTTTCAACCCAGTTGCCATTTTCCCAATAGCGACCATTAGCAGTGACTTCGCGAATATTAATTTCCGGATTAAAGTTGGT
Organism: Cellvibrio sp. ATLC23; assembly: GCF_057196725.1. Classification (NCBI taxonomy): domain Bacteria; kingdom Pseudomonadati; phylum Pseudomonadota; class Gammaproteobacteria; order Cellvibrionales; family Cellvibrionaceae; genus Cellvibrio; species Cellvibrio sp. ATLC23. The sequence continues at coordinate 155,398 of NZ_JBXUOS010000011.1, forward strand.
TGCAAATGGCAAACCGTGATCACCAGCGTTGCAATCGATAATATCCAGATAGTGAATCTCATCGAAATAATGTTTTTTCAAATAAGCGGTATAGACGTTGGTGACACCTGGATCAAAACCTGAACCCAAGAGTGCGGTTAAACCAGCATTTTTAAATTTATCCTGATAAGCCCACTGCCAGGAATATTCAAATTTGGCGGTATCCAACGGCTCATAGTTGGCGGTATCCAAATAATCCACGCCGGCTTCAAGACAGGCATCCATAATGGTGAGATCTTGATATGGCAGAGCGACATTGATTACCAAATCGGGTTTTTCTGCATTAATCAGCGCAACCAACTCCGGTACATTGTCGGCATTGACTTGTGCGGTTTTAATGGGACGATTTAATTGTGCGGCAATGGCTTTGCATTTTGATTCAGTGCGGCTTGCCAATACAATTTCTGAAAAGACTTCCGGCAATTGTGCGCACTTATGCACCACAACACCACTGACACCACCGGCACCGATAATTAATACTTTTGCCATAACAGGCCTCCACTAAAATAAAAAATGTTATACCTGCGCACTGGCAGCCACAGAAGTGTTAAAAATCATTTCTCGAAATAGGTATAGCCGCGCAACCCTTCAGAGTAAGCCGCTAACATTTGCTGCCGATCGGCAATAGTGATGATGTTATCGCGCACTGCCTGCTCAGCCGTTTGGCGGAATTGTTCGTAGAGTGAGTTGGGTTTGTATTCCACGTAGCTCAATACATCGGCAATGCTATCGCCATGCAGTTCGTGTACGAAATCTATGCTTCCATCGACGTTAACTCGCACACTTGCGACATTGGTATCGCCAAATAAATTGTGCAAGTCACCCAATGTTTCCTGATAAGCACCCACCAAAAACACACCGAGATAATACTCATCGCCAGCAACAATTGGGTGTAGCGGTAAAGTAGTAGACTCACCTTCGGACGTGGCAAATTTTTGTAACTTCCCATCGCAATCACAAGTTAGATCTGCGATAACCGCTTGTCGAGTAGGTTCTTCATTGAGGCGATGAATGGGCATTACCGGAAATATTTGCTCAATCGCCCAAGCGTCGGGCAAAGATTGAAAGATGCTGAAATTACCGTAATAAATATCGGCCAACAATTGTGGCAAGCTTTCTAATTCAGCTGGAATGCGTTTCATGGTTGGCAAGAGTGATGCAATTTTTTGCAGAGCCGCCAAATAAATATTTTCGCCCAATACGCGATGACGCAGATTAATATCGCCCGAGTGAAACAAATCGCGAATTTTATCGCGATAGTAAATCACATCATTGTAGGATTCCTGCAAACCGACAGCCTTAATAACCGATAAAGTGTGCCAAAGGTTTTCAATCATCTCATGGCAACCAACCGGCAAGGACTCCGGCATAGATGTAGGCTCAAAATGGGTAACATCGAGAATATTAAATAACAGCACCGATGTATGCGCGACAGTCGCGCGACCGGATTCAGTGACTATAATCGGGTGAGGTATCTGGTGGGCATCGAGGCTTTCCTGAATCGCTTCTACCACATCGATACAATATTCTTTTACCGAGTAGTTACGGCTGTGACCGTTGGTACTGCAAGTGCCGTCGTAATCAATCGCAAGGCCGCCACCTAAATCCAAATAGCCCAACGGCGCGCCCTCGCCGACTAATTCAATATAATAACGGCAAGCTTCCAATACTCCGGCACGAATACTACGAATATTCGGAATTTGCGAGCCCAAATGAAAATGCAGCAATTGAAAACAGTGCAATAAATTGGCATCGCGCAATGTATCAATTACCGCCACCAATTCATTAGTATTTAAACCGAACAGACTGCGGTCACCACTGTCTTCACTCCAATGCCCTTCAACTTTGGTGGATAATTTCAAACGTACGCCAATCAAAGGTTCAACATTCATCGCGCGGCTGCGATCGATTACCGACTGCAACTCGCTCAAAGTTTCCAATACAAAAAAACATTTGAAACCTAATTTACGCGCTTCCAATCCCAACGAAATAAATTCGGCATCTTTGTAACCATTGCAGATAATCAAGCTATCGCGATTAGTTAAGGTCGCCATTGCAATCATTAATTCTGCTTTGCTGCCCGCTTCCAAGCCGTGGTTATAGCGCTCGCCAAAACGAGCAATTTCGGCAATCACATGGCTTTGCTGATTTACTTTGATCGGAAATGCGCCGCGGTATTGACCGCGATAACCACTCGCTTCAATGGCCTGAGCAAACGAGTCATTCAAAATACTGATGCGGGAATCAAGGATGTTTTCAAGCCGCAACAACACCGGCATTTGCAAGCCGCGCTGCTGCAAACCATCGACTATGTCCATCAGCGATACACTGACTTCGCCTGCAGCTGTAGGTGCACGAACGACCACCTCACCTTTTGGCGAAACACCAAAATAACCGGTACTCCACTCATCGATACCATAAAGATCAGCGGATTTACGCGCAGACCATGTCGTTGGTTGCTCTGAGTTGTTCATAATTTCGTCCTGCATTGTTAACGGCTTTCTCGCGATAAAAAACAACGGCCCAATAATGCTGGGTATTGGGTCACTCTCTATGGCGAAAATGAAAAATGGCGCGCAATTTTCCACATTTTGGGTGAAAAATAAAGCATCGCGCCATTATGAGCAGAAATTAATCAGCAACAACCTTTTCTATTGTGCTGACTGTTGTTGCAGATATTGAATAAGTACACCCATATTTTTGATGTAAGCCCCCGTTGAAATCCCCTTCACGGGATTATTCACCGGATAGGGCGATGTATCCCATTCATCGCCGACCATAGTAGCAGCATAGTCATTAGTCGCTCTGGTGATTGGCGCGGCCCCCTTATAGGGATTGGTGGTGTAATACAGTGGCGTAGGCCAGTAGCCCTGCTGATTGAGCTCCGCGACCAAGGCCGCAGCTTGCTCTGCCAAACCTTTTGCCGCAGGCTTTTTTTGTGCGCGAAAATTTAAATCAGAAACGCTGACTTTGTCTAAGGTGAAATACCGGGGAAGCACAATATCACCCATCACTTTCAAAGGTGAGTTTGCCGTCGCCTGATCCGGCGTAAGCGCTAGCGCATCTTGATAATCGGCACGTAACTTGGCCACATTAATGATGCTGGCTGATTTGTAATGCGCGAGCATATTGCCCGGCGTGTAATCCACATAATATTCACCATTGCTCACATTCGCACCGCGCCTGTGGGTAAATAGGGGCTTATTAGTGCCCAACTCAATGAACGACGGATGGCTACGACCCTCGTATTCCGGCTTGTGAGTCGCGAACTGCAGGCTCTCCAGCCAATCTAATGCGGCGGGGATCGGCGCGAGAAACTTTGTTTCCCCTGTCATGCGGTAGAACTTGATGAGTTGCTGGATATTCTCTGCCGTGGTTGGCGTATGCAGCGATTTTGGTTCATAGGAACGAGCACCTGCAGGTACGAGTTCAAGGGTGTATTGCAGCGCCCAACCGGGTTGCGGCTGCCCCATCTGCGTCACCAAAAAACTGTTCATCGCACGGATAACAGGCTCGCGCACCCGCGCCTCTCCCAAAACTTGATAGCACATCAGTAAGAAATCGATATTTTCTGCAGCGACATCATCGTTAAAGGTAATGAATGAAGAATAGTCAGCATGATCCTTTGCAGGATGATCGTGCATCAACGGAAAACGCTGGGGCCAGCCGCCTATCGGATATTGGCTATCCAGCATAAAGTCGATTGCTTTAGTCAGTGCCGGGCGATATTTGGGATCCAGTTTTTCTATATATAAACGCAAGAGGAATTTTGCCGCCTCTGCCGTGCCCACATCATCAAAGGTCGCATTGCCGTAATAGTGCTGGAACTCCTCTAGCCGCCAAGCGCTTTTCCCGATAGTCGCATACCAATCCTTGAGCGATGCCTCACCATTGAAGTCAGCTACGTAATTCCAGCCACCACTGGGATGCTGAGCATAGATAATCGCTCCTGCGACCCGCTCAGCAGCCGTGTAATAGAATTCATCACCTGTAGCATGGTAGGCATCCAAAAAAAGATGCCCCACGCTTGCGGTCCCTGGCGGCTGCATCCAGATCATCGACCGCCGCGCCTCTAACTCACCCCACTGGCGGGAAAAGTCTGGTAAATAAGACCATACAAAACCACCACGATAACTCGCCTTTTCCAACATAAACTGGCTGGCTGTCTTCATGGTTTTATGGATTTGTTCAGGTGCAGGTTCTGCCGCAAATAAGCGCAACGATAAAAGCAACGAAATCAGAATGAAAATACAACGGGAAAAACTTGGGTTGATTATGCGCATAGTCAGTCTCTATTGTTATGGATTTTACGACCGAAAACCGTTTGCCGACAATTACTTATAATATTTGTAAACGCAGACATCCAATATCACAACAGATAATAAGCATCGTGATTACTTAGTTATAGTCGATTAACACTTATTATCCTTGCGCCAGTATCCCCTCCTCAAGCAACAAGTTGCGGGAACATTCCTTTTATTCCACCCGCTATAAACTCTACCGCTATCGCGACCAGCAACAGCCCCATAATCCGCGTAGACATAACAATACTGCGTTTACTGAGATGTTGACTGAACCAAGGTAAAAATTTGAAGCAGAGCAATAGCGAAAGGCTGACGAGCAGGATACAAAGGGTAATCGCCAAATAATGTACAACTGAACTGGACTGGTGAGCATAAACAATCACCGCACTCATAGCACCTGGCCCGGCCAACAGAGGCATAGTGAGCGGCACCAGCGCGATGGTTTCATCTTGCGCGGCCTCTATCTCAGCGGTGGTGTGCCCGCGCGACTGCAGCATCCCCAACCCCATCAATAGCAGTATCACACCACCGGCACAGCGGAAGGCATCGATACTGATTCCAAATGCCCATAAAATCCATTCACCAAATAACAGCGCGACCATCAACGCAAAAAATACTGATACAACGGTGAGGCGCGCAGTTTTATGTTGCTGTTCTTTTTTTTGATGCACGGTGAGTGCAATGAATACAGGGATAGCGCCGAGCGGATCGACGATGGCGAGCAGGCCGATCAGGAACTTGGTGTATTCGGTGATTTCGAGCATGGCTTAGTTCTTGGGGGATTTATCGCTAAGTCTAGGCCGGATTAACGATGTTGCGCAGTGGAGTTTAGTTTTTGATGCTAGGGCTGTTAGCTTTGGAGAGATTGGCATCTAAACAGTGCAACCAAGGTAAATAGGGGGATTACAGAAAAACAAGACCTGCCCCCTAAACTGCTTTTATTATTTATTATGAGGGCATAACTCATTAGTCCTGCCACTCTGCATTAAACTAAATTTATTTATCTTACAAATTATTTTATAAAATTAATGTCCCGGCATCTCCCGCTAAACCTGCGGCAGTAGCTCCACCAACAAAAGTCACATCTGATTTTCTACCGATTAAATTTTCGGTTGCTGTTTCAAATGCTTTGAGTGCAGCCAAAAGTGCCGCTGCATTGGCATATCCATTTTGCGCCTGGGGTAGATTTAACCACCGAGATAGGTATTGGGCATTCATTGTTCCGCCCGCATTAATACGCCTGTCTGCCGGAAGATGGTTTTGAGTTGCCCTGATTTGAACTTCAAGTGCAGGACAAGTAAAGAAAAAATCCAGATCACTGGCATCGCTTACATCATCGTGTGCGCCAAGTCCCTCGGCAAAGGATTGTTGATTTCTGCTCCGTATACCAGTAATGGCACTTCCTCGAACGCCAACATTCCCCAGAGGAAACCCGACCCCAAGGCTGCCATTGAGCGCAGCTTGCAAATTAGCAAGAATGGCCTCTCCTTCAGCGTTGCTTTGAACCCCTCGCAGTGGCATTCCTTTAGTGGTTCCAACATAGTGAGTTGCCCCTTTGCGTCGCTCACGCTCATCTCGCTTTTCTGTTACTGCGTCAGGAATATAATTAGGATCGCCTTCGTGTCCAACTGCTCGAGCGGCCCTATTTGCAGTGATGATGTTATCCACACTATCAGCCGCCGCATTGACGGTTAAAATCAACGCATTTAACTTTCCCATAATTTCATTCATATCACGGCTATTTAGCATAAACAGTTTGAAATAAAGATCCGCACGGTTCATAGCTGTTTTAATGTCGTCATCAATATATTGACTCGATAATCGAGTAATTTCGCCTACGACATATCGGTCATAGAATACTTGCATCATAGGTTTTGTCGGTACACCAGCACCTAAAAAGGTGGTGAAATCGGGATCAACCCTACACTGAATAATTGCACCTATGTCTTGATTCATAGGCATTTTTCTTTGGGAAAGCAGAGGAGAGCCTGCATTGTTAACAGCTTTATTTACTGGCTCCCCGACGATCTCTCTCTGCGCAACAAAGGGGTTAATCCCTATCGCCTTTTCCCCCATCACATCGGCCTCACTCTCCAACCCCAAATCATCATTAACCTGCATACTCCCCTTCATCTGCATCGTAGGCCTGACCCTCCCTTGCGCCTGCTGCACTACATGCCAAGCCTCATGCGGCAAATGCTGCTCCTGCCCCGGCGCCACATGAGTCTCACTTCCCTGCGCATAAGCATGCGCCTGCAACTGCGCTGGCTTATCAGAGTTATAGTGAACCCTTACGTGATCCATACTCATGCCCGAGAGGTTTTCTATACCAGCCTTTAAATTATCCGGCAGGCCAGTATTGTTTGGGCGGGGAGCTTCTGGAGCAGCTTCGAGTTGTGCGGGTTCTGATTCTGTTTCAAATTTACCCTGCAGGGGTTCTTCATCGTCCATTCGCTGCATGGGTTCAGATGTATTCGCAAAGTTTTGCGAAGTGGAATTTAGCTTTTGTTGCGCTGGGCTATAGGCCATCAGCTGTGCGGTGGATTTCAGTTTTTGTTGCTGTGGGCTGTTAGCCATCATGGCTTGTAGTGGTGATGAAGCAGAATTGGATTCGCGGTTATCGGAAAATGTTTGCGCAGTTGCTTTTGCCGTTTGCTGTTGATTCTGTTGGCTGGAATTGTCCTTACTGTGGGGCGCATATGTCATTGTGGTTCACCATTCAGATTCCATGAAATCTTTACCCTACGTATTTGCCGCACAGCAAATTCAGACAGGAGACCTAAGGTGAAACCTTAGAGGAAATGAACAATAAGCGATAGGTTTTTTGCTGCCAGAGTAAAATTAAAATTTGTATCCCTTTAGATAAACTGAAACATTAATGTTGAAGCAATAAAAAAGGCGATCCGAAGATCGCCTTTTCGAAAACACCACGCAAGTAAATTACCAGCCAGTGATTTCCTTCAGTGCTTTACCGATATCGGCCAAGCTCTTAACGGTTTTAACACCAGCATCTTCCAGTGCAGCAAATTTCTCATCAGCAGTACCTTTACCGCCAGAAATAATCGCACCAGCGTGACCCATGCGCTTACCAGCAGGTGCAGTTACACCAGCGATGTAAGACACAACAGGTTTAGTCACGTTTGCCTTGATGTAAGCAGCCGCTTCTTCTTCCGCAGAACCACCGATTTCACCGATCATTACGATCGCTTCAGTTTGTGGGTCAGCTTGGAACAACTTCAAAATGTCGATGAAGTTAGAACCTGGAATTGGGTCACCACCAATACCTACACAAGTAGATTGGCCGAAACCGTAATCGGTAGTTTGCTTAACCGCTTCATAAGTCAAAGTACCTGAACGCGATACGATACCTACTTTACCTGGCTTGTGAATGTGGCCTGGCATAATGCCGATTTTGCACTCGCCCGGAGTGATAACACCTGGGCAGTTAGGGCCAATCAACACTACGCCCAACTCATCACACTTAACTTTTGCGTCAAGCATGTCGAGAGTTGGGATACCTTCAGTAATACACACAATCAACTTGATGCCGCCGTTAGCTGCTTCAAGGATGGAATCTTTACAGAAAGGAGCCGGAACATAGATAACTGATGCAGTCGCACCAGTCGCTTCTACCGCTTCAGCAACAGTGTTAAACACTGGCAGGCCAAGGTGAGTTTGACCACCTTTACCTGGAGTTACACCACCAACCATTTTGGTGCCGTAAGCAATCGCTTGCTCAGAGTGGAAAGTACCTTGCGCACCGGTAAAACCCTGGCAAATTACTTTGGTATCTTTGTTAATTAAAACGCTCATGTGTCACCCCTTATTGATTCGCAGCAGCTGCAACTACTTTCTTGGCAGCGCCAGTCAAGTCGGTATCAGCGATAATGTTCAGGCCGCTTTCGGTCAGCACTTTAGCGCCAATCTCAGCGTTGTTACCTTGCAAACGAACAACAACAGGAACTTTTACACCTACTTCTTTAACCGCACCGATTACGCCTTCTGCGATCATGTCGCAACGTACGATACCGCCAAAAATGTTGATGAATACGGCTTTAACAGCGTCATCAGACAAAATGATTTTGAATGCTTCAACAACGCGCTCTTTAGTTGCACCGCCGCCTACATCGAGGAAGTTAGCCGGTTGACCACCGTGCAATTTAACGATGTCCATGGTACCCATCGCCAAACCAGCGCCGTTAACCATACAACCGATATCACCACCGAGTGCAACGTAGTTCAATTCCCACGCTGCGGCATGAGCTTCACGTGCATCTTCTTGTGATGGATCTTGCATTGCTTTCAATTCTGGATGACGGTACAGAGCGTTGCCGTCGATTACCAATTTGGCATCCAGGCAGTGCAAGTCGCCAGCTGGAGTAATAACCAATGGGTTAACTTCCAACAGAGCTAAATCTTTTTCTTTGAACAATTGCGCAAGACCCAAGAAAATCTTTACGAATTGATTGATTTGCTTGCCTTCCAAACCGAGTTTGAAAGCCAGATCGCGACCCTGGAAAGGCTGAGCGCCAACCAGCGGATCAACAGCAACTTTTAAAATCTTTTCTGGAGTATCGTGTGCTACTTTCTCGATCTCTACACCACCTTCGGTAGAGGCCATAAACACGATGCGACGACTAGAACGATCAACTACCGCACCCAAGTACAATTCTTTGGCGATATCGGTGCAAGTCTCAACTAAAATGCGGCTTACTGGCTGGCCTTTTTCATCAGTCTGGTAAGTCACCAGATTCTTGCCTAACCACTTTTCAGCGAAAGCGCGAATATCTTCTTTGCTCTTAACCAGTTTTACGCCGCCCGCTTTACCGCGGCCGCCAGCGTGAACCTGAGCTTTAACGACGAACATATCGCCGCCGATTTGATCTGCGGCAGCAACAGCCTCTTCAACAGTCGCAGCAGCAATGCCTTTAGAGACAGGCAAACCATATTGGGCAAACAGCTGCTTACCCTGATACTCGTGCAAATTCATGGTGTAGTTCCATTTGACGATGGTTGGACATGAAATTTTGATAAACATGCCAACTGGGTTATCGATGGAGACAAGCCTTATGAGCCTGCCCCCGCCTAAAAAACGAGGACTCTATGGTTCTCTTAACGCTTCTTCTTGTTGGCAATGTGGATGGCATGACCATGCACCGCCAATGCTGCTTCGTGGATTGCTTCCGATAGGGTTGGGTGACCAAACACCATCATGCCCAAATCTTCTGCACTTGAACCGAACTCCATTGCAATCGCCACTTGCTGAACCAAATCTGCAGCACTTGGACCAACAATGTGGCAACCGAGGATGCGATCAGTTTCAGCGTGAGCAATAATTTTTACCAGACCTTGCGTTTCGTTGGCAGCCATTGCGCGGCCAGAGGCTGCGAACGGGAAAGTACCAACATTGTAAGGCTCACCAGAGGCTTTAATTTGCTCCTCGGTTTTACCTACGGAGGCAACCTCTGGATGGGTATAAATTACGTTTGGAATAATGTCGTAATTAATCTGTGATTTTTGACCAGCGATACGCTCGGCAACCATCACACCCTCTTCGGAACCTTTGTGCGCCAGCATCGGACCACGCACTACGTCACCAATTGCCCAAACACCAGGGGCATTAGTTTCACATTGTTCATTTACAAAAATAAAACCGCGTTCATCCAGATTTACACCACTGTCAGCTGCCAACAAATTCTCGGTGAATGGACGACGACCAACACAGACGATTAATTTATCAAAAGTCTCTTGCTGCTCTTTGCCTTCTTTATCCAAATAAGTCACGGTTACTTCTTTACCGTTTACTTTTGAACCGGTAACACGTGAACTGGTACGGATATCCAAACCTTGTTTGGTGAGGATTTTTTGCGTTTCTTTGGCAATTTGTTGATCCATGATGGCAAGGAATGAATCTAACGCTTCCAATACCGTCACTTTAGAACCGCAACGATTCCAAACAGAACCTAATTCCAAACCGATTACGCCAGCCCCGATTACGCCCAAACGCTTTGGCACTTCGGTAAATTCCAACGCACCAGTAGAGTTAACAATGACATCGTTATCAACAGGCGCTGGAGGAATATTAATTGGGCTGGAACCTGAAGCCAAAATAACATTTTCCGCTTCATATACAGTTACTTTGCCATCAAAATCGGTGACTTCAACTTTTTTACCCGCAAGCAACTTACCAGTCCCAAACAGGCTAGTTACACCGTTAGCTTTAAACAGCCCAGCGATACCGCCAGTCAAATTTTTGATGATTTGATTTTTACGCGCAATCATCGAAGAAACATTCAGCTCTACGCCTGAAGTAGAAATACCGTGAAGGCCTAAATCTTCTTTTGCTTCGTGGTATTTGTATGAGCTATCGAGCAATGCTTTGGATGGAATGCAACCCACATTCAAACAAGTACCGCCATTAACGCCCTTGCCTTCTTCGTTTTTCCACTTTTCAACACAAGCAGTCTTCAGACCAAGCTGTGCAGCGCGAATAGCAGCAACATAGCCCGCGGGGCCAGAGCCGATAACTATCACATCAAATTTTTCAGACATAACAATGTTCCTAAATTATTAACAGTCGGTTACAGCCTTGTGAGCAGTAACCCTTCACATAAAAAAACGCTCTTAGGTTGCCAAGAGCGTTTCAAAAAAGCAGGTTATATTTCTAGCAAAATACGCGCTGGATCTTCCAGTAAATCTTTGATGGTCACAAGGAATTGCACAGCCTCTTTCCCATCGAGCAAACGGTGATCGTAAGACAGAGCCAAGTACATCATCGGCAGGATTTCTACTTTGCCGTTAACAGCCATGGGACGCTCTTGAATTTTGTGCATGCCCAAAATTGCCGATTGTGGCAAGTTCAAAATTGGAGTCGACAAAAGTGAACCGAACACGCCGCCGTTGGTGATAGTGAAAGTGCCTCCAGACATTTCTTCAATGCCCAACTTACCGTCACGTGCACGCAAGCCGAAATCACGAATAGTGTTTTCGATGGTAGCCAAACTCATGTTTTCTGCATTACGCAACACTGGCACCACTAATCCTTTATCAGTTGATACAGCAACGCCAATATCCTGATAACCATGGTAAACGATATCGTTGTTGTCGATTGAAGCATTTACAGCAGGGAAACGACGCAGTGCTTCTGCAGCCGCTTTTACAAAGAAACTCATAAAACCTAAACGTGAACCATTGTGGGTTTTTTCAAATTGATCTTTGTATTTTGCGCGCAGAGCCATTACAGGGCCCATATTCACTTCATTAAACGTAGTGAGCATTGCAGTAGTATTCGAAGCCTCTAACAGGCGCTCAGCGATACGCTTACGTAAACGCGTCATAGGCACACGCTTCTCAACACGGTCACCCGCAGCTTCGATTGCAGCAGCTGGAGCTGATACGACTGCAGGTGCGCTAACAGCGGGGGCTGATTTCAAATGATTGGCAACATCTTCTTTGGTCACACGCCCATCTTTACCACTACCAGACACTGTAGCGGTATTAACGTTGTTTTCTTCAGCCATTTTACGCGCAGCTGGATTAACCAACTTTTCAGCGGTAGCCGCAACAGGAGCTGGCGCACTTGCTGCAGGAGCAGCGGCAATCGCAACGCCTGCCGCACCTTCAACAAAACGCGCAATGACTTCATTACTTAAAATAGTTTCGCCCTCGCCTTTAATAATTTCAGCAATACTGCCATCGGCTGGGGCAACCACTTCCAATACAACCTTGTCGGTTTCAATATCAACAATCAACTCATCGCGCTTGACGGCTTCACCTGGTTTTTTGTGCCAGGTTGCTACCGTGCCATCGGCAACGGATTCAGGGAAGGTAGGGGCTTTGATTTCAATACTCATGCTATTCCATCTCTCTGTAGCGCTAGGATTATTTGATCAATTCAATCAGTTAGTTAGAGCACTCACACTGTGAGCGCTTTATTCACAAAACGTTTTTCTTCTTCAAGGTGTGCAGACATGTAACCACCCGCTGGCGCGGCCGATGGATCACGACCAACATAATCCAGATACATATCTTTGCCATACAGTGTTTGTACAACATGGCGCATATGATGTTGACTGCTATACCAAGCACCTTGGTTCATAGGCTCTTCCTGACACCAGAAGATATCTTTAATACCTTTGAATGGTGACATGGCCGCTTTCAGCTCTTCCTCAGGGAAAGGATACAGCTGCTCCAGACGGATCAGTGCAATATTTTCCTGGTTGCGAGCAGTGCGCTCTTCAAGGAGGGTGTAATACACCTTGCCGCTACAAAGAATAACGCGCTCTACTTTTGCGGGATCAACGCTGTTGTCACCAATTACATTTTGGAAGCAACCATCTGCCAACTCTTCCAGCGTTGAAGTAGCCAACTTATGACGCAGCAATGATTTAGGGCTCATTACAACTAATGGACGACGCATCGGGCGAATCGCCTGACGACGCAACATATGGAACACTTGCGCAGGCGTAGTCGGCACACAAACTTGAATGTTGTGTTCAGCACACAGTTGCATAAAGCGCTCAAGACGTGCAGATGAATGCTCTGGCCCTTGCCCTTCATAACCGTGTGGCAGCAACATGGTCAAACCGCACAAACGGCCCCATTTGTGTTCACCGCTGGTAATAAATTGGTCGATCACAACTTGTGCACCATTTGCGAAGTCGCCAAATTGCGCCTCCCAAATCACCAAGCCGGTTGGCGAAGTTGTTGAATATCCATATTCAAACGCAAGCACAGCTTCTTCTGACAAATAGGAATCAAACAGCTCAAATGAAGGCTGGTTAGGTGCCATATTTGCCAGGGGCACATAAGCAGAACCATCTTTCTGACTGTGCACTACAGCATGACGATGTGAGAAGGTACCACGACCAACATCCTGACCGGTCATCCGAATCTGAAAGCCCTGCTCAATCAAGGTTGCATAAGCCAAGGTTTCAGCCATCCCCCAATTCAAGGCCAATGCTCCAGCAGCCATTTTACGGCGATCTTCGTAAATCTTTTCGACCTGTTTTTGCAGCACAATTCCATCAGGAATTTCACACATTTTGTTGGCCGCTGCCTGCAACGCTTTGAGATCGCTACCCGTGTTAGCCGGAGTAACCCAATCATGACCAATGTAGGGCGACCAATCCACAAACAAACTGCGATCCGGCTCGCTCACCAAACCGCTGGCAACATTCTCTCCACGGTCTAATGCCGCTCGGTATACAGTGGTCATATCATCTGCAGCTGCTTGACTGAGTATGTTTTCAGCAACCAATTTATCTGCATACAAAGTGCGAGTAGTTTTCAAGCTGCGAATGATTTGATACATCAACGGCTGAGTAGCTGAAGGCTCATCAGTTTCGTTATGGCCGCGACGACGATAACAAACCAGATCAATTACCACGTCCTTTTTGAATTCGTAACGATAGTCCATCGCCAATTGAGCAACAAACAATACAGCTTCCGGATCATCGCCATTCACATGGAAAATGGGGCACTCAATCATTTTGGCAACGTCGGTACAGTACTCTGTCGAGCGTGCATCTTCGCGTTTGTTGGTAGTGAAACCAACCTGATTATTAATCACAATATGCAATGTGCCGCCAGTACCATAAGCGCGGGTTTGAGACATTTGGAATGTCTCCATAACCACACCTTGACCTGCGAATGCAGCATCGCCATGGACGTTGATTGGTACAACTTTAGCGCCAGTCTTATCGTTGCGGCGGTCTTGGCGTGCACGAACAGACCCTTCAACCACAGGTGATACAATTTCCAGATGTGACGGGTTAAACGCCATCGCCAAGTGTAACTCGCCGCCCGGAGTCATCAAGTTCGACGAAAAACCAGAGTGGTACTTCACATCACCTGACGTTTTTAATGAACGCTTACCATCAAACTCGGCAAACAATTCCGCCGGGCTCTTACCAAATACGTTAATTAATGCATTCAAGCGGCCACGGTGAGCCATGCCCAGTACAATTTCTTTTGCACCGTAGGTGCCTGCACGCTTTACCAAAGCATCTACAAGTGGGATGAAACTTTCACCGCCCTCAAGACCAAAACGTTTGGTTCCAGGATATTTACTGTCGAGATGACGCTCAAGGCCTTCAGCAGCAGTCAAACGCTCAAGCAAGGCAAGACGCTGTTCTTTACTGAACTCGGGATTAGAACGCACACTCTCAAGACGCTGCTGCAACCATTGTTTTTCGGCGAGTGGCGTAATGTGCATAATTTCAGCACCGATATGACCACAATAGGTCTTTTCTAATGCTTCAATAATTTCACGCAAAGTTGCCTGCTCTTTACCAATAAACAAAACACCGGCGTTAAATACAGTGTCTAAATCAGCATTGGTAAGGCCATGAAAGCCTAACTCTAAGTCAGGAACTGGGTCGCGTTTCATTATGCCCAATGGATCGAGCTGGGCTTTTTGATGACCGCGGAACCGGTAAGAGCTAATGAGCTGAAGTACTTTAATTTGTTTTTGTTCGTGTTCTGCACTGACAGAACCCCCTGCCACTGAGACAGTGCGAACACGGGATTTACCCAACTGTTCGAATTGGGCACGAATGACCGAATGGGGAGTATCTTGAGTCAGTACACCGTTCACACGGGGAAGCTGATCGAAGTAATTGCGCCATTCTTCAGGAACGGCATTAGGATTGTGTAGATATGTGTCGTAGAGCTCTTCGACATAAGCAGCGTTCCCACCAGAGATGTGAGACGTACTCCAAAATTGCTCCATAATGCTGTCTTGCATTCCACTCACCTTAATCATTGGGGACTCAGGCAAATCCCCTGCTATCAACTAGCGGTTAGCTACCAAACGCTTTCAACTTGTGATTAAAAGCGCCGCTTTTAAGTCGTCGCAACATTGAGTTACAACAAACAGTTTTTCAACGCTGTGAGTGCCAAGGCGCTCACTTTGTCATCATATTTTTGTCAGCTTCAGATACAGAAAAGCGCCACCTTAGGTAGCGCTCTGTAACAACATATTACGAATATGACCAATGGCTCGTGTCGGGTTTAACCCTTTGGGGCAAACCGCCACACAGTTTTGAATACCATGACAACGGAATACACTGAAAGGATCATCCAAATTGGCCAGTCGCTTCTCTGTCGCCAAATCACGGCTATCTGCCAGGAAACGATATGCTTGTAACAAACCAGCAGGACCGATGAATTTATCGGGATTCCACCAGAAAGATGGACAACTCGTTGAGCAACAGGCGCAGAGTATACACTCATAAAGACCATCGAGCTTCTCGCGATCTGCAGGTGATTGCAAACGCTCGATTGCCGGCGCAGGCGTATCGTTTTGCAAGTAAGGTTCAATTTTCTTGTATTGGTCGTAGAACTGAGTCATATCAACCACTAGATCGCGGATTACTGGCAAACCAGGCAAGGGGCGCAGAATCAGCGTATTGTTTTTTACGCATTCAGAAATTGGCTTGATGCAAGCCAATCCATTCTTGCCATTAATATTCATACCGTCAGAGCCACATACACCTTCACGGCATGAGCGACGATAAGCCAAGCTTTCATCTTGCGCTTTCAGTAATTCCAATACATCCAGCACCATCAAGTCTTTACCCTGAGTGTCTAACTCATAGGTCTTCATATAAGGGGCATTATCTGTGTCAGGGTTGTAGCGATAAACTTGAACTTTCAACATAATTTTTCTCCCGATTAACCTATGCGGTTATTACCAACGTGGTTATTAATAGGTGCGTTTTTTAGGTTGGAAAGCTTCCATAGTGCGCGGTTTGAAATTTACCGCACGCTTGCCTACACGCTTTTCACCGGGGAAATACATTGAGTGACACAACCAGTTGGCATCATCACGATCCTCAAAGTCATCGCGCGCATGAGCACCGCGTGATTCTTTGCGCTCTTCCGCCGCGATTGCCGTTGCCTCAGCCACTTCAAGCAAGTTTTGCAATTCCAATGCCTCAATACGAGCTGTATTAAACGCATTGCTCTTATCGGTAATGGAGACGTTTTCAATGCGCTTGCGCAGCTCTGCAAGCTGCTCAATACCTTTCTGCATAAACTCACCCTTACGGAATACACCGAAGTAGTTTTGCATGATGGTTTGCAACTCTTTACGGAGAATCGAAGCACTTTCACCTGTGGTAGATGTATTGATTTTGTTCAGGCGCGCCATGGCCTTGTCAATGTCTGACTGGGTTGCATCACGATGCTCAATACCTTCACGCAATGCCTTTTCGATGTACAAACCAGCTGCACGGCCAAATACCACTAAATCGAGCAGTGAGTTACCACCTAAACGGTTGGCACCGTGGACGGACACACAAGCCACTTCACCACAAGCAAAAAGGCCATCAATCACTACATCATTGCCTTCCGCATCAACAGTCAACGCCTGACCATTCACGTTGGTAGGAATACCACCCATCATATAATGGCAGGTTGGAACCACCGGAATTGGCGCATAAACCGGATCAACATGAGCAAAGGTGCGCGACAATTCGCAAATACCTGGCAACTTGCTCTCCAGAACCTCTTCACCCAAATGATCAAGTTTCAGCAACACGTGATCTTTATTCGGACCAACACCGCGCCCTGCAATAATTTCCTGAATCATTGAACGCGCTACTACGTCCCGACCCGCAAGGTCTTTTGCATTAGGTGCATAACGCTCCATGAAGCGTTCGCCGTCTGCATTGATGAGATAGCCACCTTCACCGCGACAACCTTCAGTTACAAGCACACCCGCACCAGCAATACCGGTTGGATGGAACTGCCACATTTCGATATCTTGCACTGGGAAGCCAGCACGTAATGCCATACCAACACCATCACCGGTATTAATGTGCGCATTAGTCGTGGATGCATAGATACGCCCTGCGCCACCGGTCGCCAATACGGTTGCCTTTGCTTTTACATAAACGGTTTCACCGTCTTCAATATTAATTGCGATAACACCAACCACCGCACCGTCTTCATTTTTTACCAAATCAACGGCAAACCATTCGTTCAGGAATACAGTTTTATTTTTCAGATTGCCTTGGTAAAGAGTGTGCAGCAATGCATGGCCGGTACGGTCTGCAGCAGCACATGTACGTGCCGCCTGACCGCCTTCGCCGAAATTTTTAGATTGACCGCCAAATGGACGTTGATAAATACGCCCCTCTTCAGTACGAGAGAATGGCAAGCCCATATGCTCTAGCTCAAACACAGCCTCTGGACCGACTGAACACATGTATTCAATAGCATCCTGATCACCGATGTAGTCAGAACCTTTTACAGTGTCATACATGTGCCAGCGCCAATCGTCATTTGGATCAGCACTCGCAATTGCACAAGTAATACCGCCTTGAGCAGATACAGTGTGTGAACGGGTTGGAAATACTTTAGTAATTACTGCTGTTTTATAACCGGATTGAGCCAATTGCAAAGCTGCGCGCATGCCCGCACCACCGCCGCCAACCACAATACCGTCAAAAGAAATCGTGCGCATAGTAGCCATTAGTTAACACCCCAAATTACCTGAACACCCCAAACCAAATAGGTGACTGCAACTGCACCCAGAACTATCTGGGCAAATATACGTAAGAAAGTTGCTTTGGAGCCTAATAGACGAGTAGTTAAATAATCAGTCAGCACTGCCCACAAACCAATCCAAGCATGGGATATAAAGGAAAGAAGAGTGACAAGAGTAAACACGCGCATCCACAATTGATTGTAAAGGGATTGCCACTGCTCGAAAGTCAGCTCAGGATTTAATGCCAAATAGGCGACAATAAAAATCGTGTATGCCGCCATAACAGCACCACCAACACGCTGGATCAGCCAATCGTAAAGACCACTTCTCCCGAAACTGGTTACTGAAGTTACCATACCCACACCCCCGCCAATACGATCAGAACAATGGCAACAAACAACGCAATCTTAGCGCCGGTTTGACCGCCTTGAAGTGATTCACCAATACCGAAATCCATAATCAAGTGGCGAATACCTAATACCATGTGATAAGCCAACCCCGCCAACACAGCCCAGAGGACAAATTGACAAATAGGGTTTGCAGCCATATCACTCATGCTGTTAAAACCTTCCTGCGAATCAAGACTGGTATCGAGCATCCACAAAAGGACAGCAACACCGGCAAAAAGGAAAACACCAGAGGCGCGATGAAGAATGGAAACGTAGGCAGTAATGGGGAGTTTAATCGTCGCTATATCTAGGTTGACAGGTCTTTTCTTGTTCACGGTCTATCTCACCTTTATGCCCATCGCGGGCAGGTTTAAGAATAAGCGCTTCATTTTTTATCATTTAAAAATGACCTTAAATGAAACACGCCCTGCAAGTCGCGCAGCATTATAGAGATTGGCCTCTGGAAACACAAACAAAAACCCCAATGGAAACCAACCCAAATTACAACATCAGAATATCGCCATTTTTTTAACGGCACTTTTACGCAACACCTTGATTACATTAAAAGATTCCAACAAAAACGCACCTCAAGCGCGCACTTTCAGGCGCACCGCTCCAGATGAGTGCAACCACCTAAACAGACCCTAGAGATAACCTAACGCACCACCACTGAAGCGACACTCAACCACGCAAATTTTTTCAAAAAGATAAAAGAAATTACCCCGGAGATGCGCCAAAAACTTTCTCCTTAACAATTAAGTCATCTATAATGCCGCTCGCACACGGCAGCGTCGACCTACTACATAAGAAGTCGACCAGCCCATAAAAATATAGCCGGCCTATGACGCTATTAAATGTAGGGCTACTTGCACAACGCGCAGCCACCTACAGCTTTTATCAGTTGAGCAGAGCGAAACATGCTTCTCTCAAGCCTTAAGTCCAATCAGTAAGCACAGGAGTCAGTAATGACTGACAAGAAAGCACATCTCACGATTGATGGCATTAATACGACGATTGAATTACCTATTTATTCAAGCACTATCGGCCCCGATGTCATCGACGTTACCAGTATTACCAAGAATGGCTTTTTCACATTTGATCCGGGCTTTATGTCCACCGCCTCATGCGAATCAGGTATTACATTTATTGATGGCGAAGAAGGAGTGCTACTCCACCGCGGCTACCCGATTGAACAACTGGCTGTCTCCTCTGATTACCTCGAAACCTGTTACCTCTTATTAAATGGCGAACTGCCAACACCAGCACAAAAAGAAGAATTTACTGCCGCAATCAAGCAACACTCCGCTGTAGACCCCTCCATTGCCAATATCATTAAAAGCTTCAAGCGCGAATCCCATCCCATGGCGATTTTGTGCAGCGCTGTTGCCGCACTCGCAGCGGTTTACAACGACGAAATCGATATTACCAATGAAGCAAGTCGCAAACTAACTGCTTATCGGTTGATTGGCCAAATGCCAACGCTTTCTGCAATGGTTTACAAGCATCGTCAAGGTGAAGAGTTCATCGCACCAGACGACAGCCTCAGCTACGCCGAAAATTATTTGAACATGACTTTTGGCACCGCAGGCAAAGCACCTAACGTGAGCAAAACCATTGCCAAAGCAATGGATCGCATTTTTGTATTGCATGCAGATCATGAACAAAATGCCTCAACATCTACCGTGCGCCTGTCTGGCTCATCAGGCACCAATCCGTTTGCAGCTATAGCCGCAGGGATTTCAACCCTATGGGGACCTGCACATGGCGGCGCCAATGAAGCCGTGTTAGAGATGCTGGAAGAAATTGGTAGCGTTGAAAATATTGAAGCGTGTGTAGCACGCGCAAAAGATAAAACATCTGGTTTCCGCTTGATGGGCTTCGGTCATCGCGTTTACAAAAACTTTGACCCCCGAGCCAAAGTAATGAAACAAACTTGTGATGAAGTATTAGCTGAGTTGGGTTTGGAAAACGATCCACTCTTAGCGATTGCCAAGCGACTGGAACAAATCGCTCTGGAAGACCCCTATTTTATCTCCAAAAAGCTGTATCCAAATGTTGATTTCTATTCGGGCATTATTATGAAAGCAATCGGTATTCCTACCGAAATGTTCACCGTGATTTTTGCACTTGGTCGCGCAGTAGGTTGGTACTCTCACTGGGATGAAATGGTCAGCAGCCCCTATAAAATTGGGCGCCCTCGTCAACAGTACACCGGCAGCCCGAAACGCGATTACCCACAAAAATAATTGCGATTGCAGGTAAACTTAAAAAGGTCGCATTGCGGCCTTTTTTATTATTAAACATAAAGCCTCATCAGAACCATAAAAAAAATCCCGACTGCAACCAGCCGGGATTTGTAGTCAATCAACAAACAAGCTACTTCGGAATATATTTGTTACCGATAACCCAAAGAAAAATTAAAACTTAGAAATTCCAATCTGCCATCAACCAAAACTTATTGGTATCTACCACTTTAGTTGCCGCATCACCCATTGCATATTGAGCATATTTTGCAGTCCAAACCACTGCACCGACTTTTTTCGTGAGGCTAATATCGATTTCATCACCATAGTCTGCGCCACCAAAATCAGCATCGAATTTATGGTAACTAACCATTGCTTGAGCACCCGCAAAGGTCATCCCGAGATTCAAGTATTTATCCTGCAAACCATCTTTTGGGGTTGCCAAAAACTTATCAGCCCAACCATTAAATGCATGCAAAGTTGCCAAGGGAGTTGCAAAACCATAAGCGCCATTATCAGAACCTAACACTTCATACCCCAAGCCAACACTGAAACGAGAAATATTAAAAGTACCCTCAGCGAGCATATAATCCGCATCAAAAAGTTGCTTTGCTCCCGCGTCTTGCTGTGTTGCATATTCCAAATTGTAAGTAAAAGCATCACCTACGGCACCCTGCCAACGCACACCATAGGTATCACTTGTCAGACCAAATTGTGCAATAGGATTTTCTACATCCAATAAGTAGGCATACCCAATTAATTTACCCGCATCAAAACCAGTGTAGCTGGCATTCAATACATGGCTATTCATATTTAAATCACCTAATGCCGCATTTGCTTCACCAAATACACGGTTAACATTTTTGATATAGGCGTAAGTAACGTTGGTATAACGAACTGCTTTGTTGGTCCAAGAAACACCATCATAAGTTTGCTCGTTCTGGCGCCAGCCCACATTACCAATAAAACGTGAATTGTCGAGCACCAAACGTTGGCGCCCATACTTAACTTGATTATTAAAAGTAGTGTATGAAACAAACCCCTGATTAAGTTCAGTTCCAATGGGATCCGCAATTACCGCTTTATTGGTATTCAAAGGATCGTTACCTGCAGTTCGATAACCAATTTCGTTGGTCATCTCACTGACATTATCCATTTCCAGAAAAAATCCGAAACCATTCCATGGACCCGACTGATAAGACAAACGCGATCTTGTTGTCCAAGCATCGGCTTCCTTCTCGCCAGTTTTATTACCCTGCGCATTCAACACATCCTCAGTGACGTCTTCATAACGTGTGCGAAAATTAACTTTTATTACACTGCCCTGCTGCATAGATTCCGTGAATGTTTTTGCAGAGACACCTGGCGCTGCACAAATAAGTGAGCTTACGGCCGCAGCAAGAAGATGAATCGTATTTTTTTTCATAGAACCTTCTCCAAAGTTTTTCGATGTGTGTGTTAGATAATCAGCACCGCGTTAATAAATTTAATTTCAAATTTATTGCTTGTTGTGCACTAAAAATGAAGCTTATTAATTTGCAAGCACAACATGGGGATGACTGATAACTAGTAGAGCAAGGCTTATGCCAATTGATTTTTTAAAGCAGAAACAATGAAACAATTCATTATTTATCAATAGGATATAAATTTTAAAAAAGTCATTTTAAAAAAAATGCATTTTTTTAGCTCGCCCTGTTATAGGGACATGGGATTTTTTAGCGCGCCATTTTCAATCAAATTGGATTATTAACCAGGGCAATTTTGGATCACAAAAATGCACGCCCACTTTTTATCATGCACAATAACGGTTCAAAACAATGGAAAAGGAAAAAAGGTATATTTAGCTGATAAAAAAAGCCGCACTATGTCTGTGCGGCTCTCTGATAATAGTTACCACGCAATAAAGAAAACTAAAGTGCGCTCAAACGTACACTCGCCCCTTGAGCCAAATATTTTTCTATCCGCACATGTGAAAAGGTCACATCCATTTGGCCATTTGCCACCAACGCAAAAGGCTCCAATATCAATGCAAACAGCTCTTGCGGCGTTCTCTTCAGACCAAAATCAGTACCTGCATCAGGATAACATTTAAGGTCAACCATAAGCCTGTGCCATCCGCAACCCGCGATGCTAGTTAACTCTTGCGTAATATCCACCTGCGAATAGCAGGAGGGGCCACAGCCGATTCGCACCCATGCTTTGTGCTCCGGCGCCAGATCTACCTTAATATCCACTACCAATGCCGAGTTGGATTCATAATAATCGCTCAACACCTGTCGATTGGCCGTCGATATGGCCACTAGCCCCTCCCCTGCTCCATTCCACACTGCGCGGCGCGCATCTTCTTGCACATCGCGATCAACACAAGTTACCGTGAGTGTCGTTACACTGGCGACATTGCCATTAAGATTAGTTCGGTCATTATTTTTGCCTTCCAAAATAATGCCATAAGCCCCCATGGGGCGACGATTGAATAGCTCTAACACCGCAGAACTAGCTTCAAAAACGATTCCCTCTTCCGACAAATTATCGCCTAAGGTATCTACATCACCGTATTTCAAACCAAAATCGTAGGCGAACAAAGGATCGTAATCTTTATCACCAATATTTAACGTGCCTTGATCTGGCGACTTAGGCCAGGAAAATGCCAAGCGACCTTGCACTGGGAAATTAATTTGGTCATTAGCATTCTTGAAGATCACATCAGCCACACCGGCACCTTCAGTACCCGGCTGCCAAATTACCGCAAATGCATCGGATGCATTTAATTCGCGGTTAATCCACATGGGGCGACCAGTGACAAACAATGCCACCACGGCAATCCCCTGAGACTTTAATTTCTTAAGCAACTCCAAATCGCTGGTATCACCCGCTTTTAATAGCTGATGCTGAATATCGCCCTGCATTTCAGCGTAGGGATCCTCTCCAAATATAACGATCGCAACATCCGGCTTTTCACTGAAAGTACCATCGACACTTAGAGTGACCTTTCCACCAGCATTAGCAACCGCACTCTGGATACCCGACCACAAGGTAGTCGCGCCAGGAAAATCGGCCATAGTGTTGCCAGTGCCTTGCCAATTGACTGACCAACCACCGGTCTGCTTACTAATATTGTCTGCCCCATCACCAGCCACAAGGATATTCAATTTGGCAGACAGGGGCAGAATATTATTTTTATTCTTTAGTAGTACGATAGATTCCCGTACCGCTTGACGCGCAATGGCGCGATGTTCACGAGCACCGAGCAATTCATCTTTACCCGCAAGTGGGCGCGTAGATGGCAGGCCTTTTTCCCATAGCTTTGCACGCAGTTTGACGCGCAGAATACGACGCACAGCATCGTCAACTCGCGCCATGGGGATAACACCTGTGCGCGCTTGCTCGACTGTATTGCTAAAAAGCTGTTTCCAATCTGGATCAGGCACCATAAAGATATCTAGCCCGGCGTTAATCGCTTGCGGGCAGTTCAATACCGTTGCACCCGCCACAAATCCATGGCCATTCCAATCACCCACCACCAAACCATCAAAACCCATCTGGTTTTTCAGCACGTCGGTCAACAAATAGCGATGTCCATGCATATGCTCGCCATGCCAACCATTAAAAGAGGCCATCACACTTTGAACTCCAGCCTCAATTGCGCTGTAGTAACCCGCTGCATGCACACGAAACAACGTCTCTTCATCATCGAGACAATTGCCGCGATCGATGCCGTTATGGGTGCCGCCATCGGCAATAAAATGTTTTGCAGTTGAAATGACACTGTATTTGGAGAGGAAGCTGGCATCACGCGCATCACCCTGCAAGCCTTCTACCATCATGCCTGCGTATTCGCGCACAAGCTCCGGATGTTCAGAATAGGATTCGTAAGTGCGCCCCCAGCGATCATCTCTTGCAACGGCAACAGTGGGAGAAAAATCCCAATCCAAGCCAGTAACGGCAATTTCAGTTGCCGTAATGCGACCAATTTCTTTTATCAGTTCAGGGTTGCGCGCTGCACCAAGAGCAATATTGTGTGGAAACAAAGTCGCCCCAACGATATTCCCCACCCCGTGTACAGCATCTGTACCCCACATAATTGGAATAGCCAGTTTACCGTCGCTGGTATCCATGGATGCTTGATAATAAGCGTCAGCAATTGCCAGCCAATCCGCCGCTTTTGAATAACGATTGCCATTGGGAACCGAGCCGCCGCCATTTAACACCGAGCCAATGTGGTAATCCTTAACATCTTGCGGTGTCAGGTGGCGAATTTCCGGCTGGATCATCTGCCCCACTTTTTCCTCAAGACTTAACTGCGCGAGCAATTCATCGATTTTCGCCTCAAGCGCTGGATCTTTTTTCACTTTGCTGGTGATACTGGGCCACTGCACGTTTGCAACCTCCGCTGGGGTGTCTAGCTAATAATAGTTAATGTATTGACCGATATCTAAACTGGCATGGCAGCCTAATGGGTGACTCCTATTTAAAGTAGCAGCCATTTGACCATTTAACGGAAGATTCCTTGAGCTCCCCGCTGAGTAATATCTTATCGGGGCGAGAACTTATCTATGCAGAGCACTCATCAGTGAGCGCCCAGTGTGACATCACATTTCTTATGTAATTACGACCACAATACGACTCATATTACTTCCAAGCTCGCGCAAGCTACTACCTAATGACAGCGCTGTCAACCAGTGAATAAACAGTCGACAAGCAGCATTGCAAAAACTCGAAAAAATGACTTGATTGATAGCGTATATGAACAGACCATCCAGAAAGCACCAGAAATGTGCACCGAAAAAATCACCGCACTCACCTAACATATGTCAGCAAAGTGAATTTCCGCCCATTCAGTTTAATGTTATCCTCCCGCGCCTAACCACTACCCAACAACACATACCCCCTATAACTATTTAATCTTCTATATAAAAGAAGTTGAGGAGTCACATGAGCCTGTTACTGGTTGCAGATATCGGCGGCACCAACGGCCGTTTTGGTTTAGTCGAATATGATGCAGAAAATGTTCGCGCAAATGGCCAAATTAATTACACAGCAGAGCGTCAAATAACACTCAAGTGTGCTGAGCATGCCGACATGGCAGCGATGATTAAAGCATGTTGTAGTCAATTTGGAATTGATATTCCCGCCTATGGCTGTCTTGCAATTGCAGGCCCTATTGAAAATGGTCAGGCATCTATGACCAACTTGAATTGGAAGTTCTCTATAGATGGTTTGCGCGATCAGCTGGGCATGAAAACCCTACACGTTATTAACGATTTCGCCTCTCTCGCCTATGCGGTTCCATTTTTACAAGAAAACGAACTCGTCACGCTGTATGAGTCAAACAAATACAACACTGAGGCGCCGATTGTAGTCATGGGGCCAGGCACAGGTTTTGGTATGGCAGCGCTAGTCCCAAGCCAAAACAAATGGAAAATCATTCCTACCGAGGGTGGTCACGCCAGTTTTGCCCCCACCAACGAAAAAGAGCTTGCGATAAAATCATTTTTATTGAAGGAGCAGGCTCACGTATCAGTTGAAAATATTTTGTCGGGCGGTGGCTTAGTGACACTTTATCGCGCACTCGCCCATAACTCGGGAGTTGAAGCAAAACTCTATACTCCCGCTGACGTAAGCACCAAAGGCCTCGCCAATGAAGACCCATTATGCCGCGAAGCAGTGTTAACTTTCTGCGATGTATTGGGTGAAGTGGCTGGCGATAAAGCGCTGTCAGTTGGTGCACGCGGCGGCGTTGTTATCGGCGGAGGAATTACCCCCAAGCTGAAAGATTTGTTGCCCGAGTCTCACTTTCTTGAGCGCTACAAAAACAAAGGCCCGATGGCAGGATATGTCAGCGATATTTCTATTCGCCTGATTGTGAATGACAAAGCTGCGCTAGTTGGCTCTGCCGCTTGGTTAATTCACAACACTCCCGAATTAAAAGCGCATTGATATAGTTCAATATCCTGTTAATAAAAAATGCACCCGCGGGTGCATTTTTTATTTGAGCAACATTTATATTTTCAATGTTTATCTTTGGGCTTAATCAACGGCCCGGTTGACTCGCGAGAGATGATACTGGAGCTCAGCATACTCGCAGGCAATTGAATCTCACGCCCTTTTAATTGCTTAAGCAGCAAATCAGTTGCCTTTTTTGCCATTTGCCGAATAGGCTGACGAATCGTGGTTAATGCAGGCCAAATCTGGTGCGCGACGGGTGTATCATCAAACCCCGCAACCGACAACTGCCCTGGAATTTTAATGCCCATCTGATGCGCCACCATCATTACTCCTGCTGCCATATCATCGTTCGCAGCAAAAATAGCCGTAGGTCGCTGGGCATCGCCCAATAATTTTTTCCCGCACATCTCACCTGATTCAAATGAATTATCGCCCTGCTCCACCAAGCTCTTTTTCAAGGGTATATCGTTTTCTACCAGC
This sequence comes from Cellvibrio sp. ATLC23, assembly GCF_057196725.1. NCBI lineage: Bacteria > Pseudomonadati > Pseudomonadota > Gammaproteobacteria > Cellvibrionales > Cellvibrionaceae > Cellvibrio > Cellvibrio sp. ATLC23. The sequence goes on from NZ_JBXUOS010000011.1 coordinate 182,294, forward strand.
GCAGCCTTATAGCCCTCATAGCGCAATGACATAGCGCGGTGATCTGGATGGCCGCAAATAAATCCGATGCGTGTATGCCCCATGGCAATAAGCTGGCAAGTCATATCGTAGGAGGCTTCTTCATCGTTAGTTTCAACATAAGGTGATGCTGATTTATTTTCCGTCGGCGCCACACGCACAAATGGAATATTCATCTTCTTCAGCAAATTGATTACGTTCATATTGTCTGATAGCGGCGGTGTCAACATCACACCATCAACACGCTTCTCCAAAATCATGTCGGTCACATCATTAATCAGATTGGGATCGCGATGAATAGCCGGATGCACCAGAAGTTCATAGCGCTGTGGGCGACAAATTTCCAATACACCTTCTTGAATATCCAATACATAGTGCGCACTTGGGTGACCGTAAATAAGCCCCAACAGATAGGAGCAGTTGCCAGCAAGGCTGCGTGCAGATTGATTGGGGCGATATTCAAGAGCACTAATCGCAGCTTCAACTTTTTCACGCGTAGCGGGACGAACATTGGGCTCGTTATTTACCACACGCGACACCGTTTTCATGGAGACGCCCGCGAGAGCGGCCACGTCGTCGATGGTTGCTTTTGCCACAGGGGTTACCTCTAAGTTGATTTTTATCGCTTTTCTTATCGCACGCTTTTTAATTGCCACGGCCAATTAATTCGTACGCTGCACTCAATCATATAAGTCAAACTGACCATAAGATGGATATTAGATTCCAGATTGTAAACCGGGAACAAACAATGTGACAGCCTAATAGCCTTGGATTATAGTACTGCGCGCTTGACGCAGGCTTTTAATCGGTAATCGTCAATTTAAGACCACGACAAATACAACTATTTTTATAACAAGAGGTAAAAACATGGCCAGCATTCCGCAAGGCTCATCAACGCAACACAGCTCGGTGGACACAGGTAACAATACCGTGCCCCTCATTATTATCACCATTCTGTTTTTTATGTGGGGTCTATTAACATCAATGAATGATGTTTTGATTCCACATTTAAAAAGTGTTTACACATTAAGTTATACCCAGGCGATGCTGGTACAGTTTTGCTTTTTCGGCGCCTATTTTGTTATCTCATTGCCTGCCGGTGCGCTCATTAAAAAGCTCGGTTACCAAAATGGTGCTGTTGCTGGTTTGATTATCGCGGCATCAGGCTGTGCTTTGTTTTATCCCGCCGCCACCAGTGGTTACGCCATTTTCCTACTTGCGTTATTTGTGCTTGCATCTGGCATTACCATTTTACAAGTTGCTGCAAACCCCTATGTCACCATACTTGGCCCAGCCAGAACCGCATCCAGTCGCTTAACATTGACTCAAGCATTTAACTCTTTGGGAACCACCATCGCCCCTTGGTTAGGTGGAATTTTAATTCTCGGTGGAGCAGTTTTAACTGCCGACCAGCTCAGTTTGTTACCTGCAGCAGAAGTTATTGAATACCGCGCAAAAGAAGCAGCTACAGTTCAAGGCCCCTATCTAGCACTTGCTGCTGCATTACTCGGTTTGGCATTATTTTTTGCTTTCGCTAAATTGCCAAAAATTCAGCACGAAGATACACCCGGCGTATCTGGTGATATGGCATCTAATAAAGAATCTGCACTTTCACATAAGCATTTAGTATTGGGCGCGATCGGAATCTTTTTGTATGTTGGCGCAGAAGTAGCCATCGGCAGTTTATTGATTAACTTTTTTGGCGAAGAAAATATCGCCGGTCTGAAAGAAGCAGACGCAGCTCACTTGGTAAGTTATTACTGGGGCGGTGCAATGATTGGCCGCTTTATTGGTTTTGCAGTAATGCGCTATATCAGCCCGGGTAAAACCTTGGCATTCAACTGCATCTGTGCTGTCTTGCTGGTTTTAACTGCCACTTTCAGCGAAGGCAAGCTGGCCATGTGGGCCATTATCGCTGTTGGCTTGTTTAACTCCATCATGTTTCCAACCATTTTCAGTATGGCACTACACAACCTAGGCAAGTTTACCGGCCAAGGTTCTGGCGTTTTGTGCATGGCAATTGTTGGCGGCGCGCTTGTGCCACTACTTCAAGGGGCTTTGGCTGATATTTTTGGCCTGCAAATTTCCTTTTTGTTACCTGCTGCTTGCTACCTGTACATTATGTATTTTGGTATTAAGTATGCGGGCATCTACAAAACAGCACCAGATTCCGAACCAGCACATCTCTAGTTTTTGATAATTAAATGGGCGCTACAGCGCCCATTTCAGACCGCTGACAAACCCCTAGCCAAACGCTGGGGGTTTTTATTTAATGGCAGCACATTATTTTGCGATGACTGCCATGCTCAAAGAACCCGCTCCGCGCCAACACACAC
>NZ_JBXUOS010000012.1:0-170940 GCF_057196725.1 Cellvibrio sp. ATLC23
CATCCGCAAGTGCCCACACGCATTGCTTGATCTGTCTTGTTAAAAAACCGGTTAGCGCTTCGGCTCAACCGTGGGAGGCGCATTATACGCACCTTCTTACTATTCGCAAGCGTTTTCTTTTTCAGATTTCGCTTGCCGGTAACTCGCTTAAAACACTCAGCTTTTCGCTTTTCGTTACCACTCACCGTTTGGCGAGGCGCGTATATTACGCTATTTTTTTACTTTGTAAAGCGTTAATTTTATTAACTTTTTACATTCTTGCCGCACCTTTTAATCACTCCGCTTTCGCGGCTGACCCCGGCTCGGCAAGGGCGCGCACTATACGAACCCGACCACCCTTGCGCAAGCTCTTTTTGGAATTTAATGCACTTTAAATTCACACAAGATCAATGAATCACCAATCACAACAAAAATCATACAACCTCAAACAAGTGATACTTCTTTTTCCCTACTCGTGCGATATAAAAGCGACCGAAAAAAGAGTCCCCCGAGGCAAAACAATTAGCAGATTGCATATTGTCATCGATAGACTTAGCTGCACCATTGATAAAAACAGCACTTCTGGCCAGCGCATCTTTAATTTGCTTTCCTGATGCAGCCAACTCTGCATCAGCTAATAACTGAGTAAGCGGCATATCAACAATATCTGCACGAATTAATTTCGACGATGGAAGTCCATCTTGCTGCAACTGCAATAGGTCAGACTCACTCAACCCTGCCAATTCATCACTAAACAACGCTTGAGTGATGCGCTGGGCAGCCTGTAGGCCGGCATCGCCATGGACGAGCCGCGTAACCTCTTCTGCCAAGATGCGCTGCGCATCAGGCTTACCTTGACGAGCTGCATCTTCCGCTTCTATGGCAGCAATTTGCGCCACAGAAAGAAAAGTGAAGTAACGCAGGAACTTGTAGACGTCCGCATCCGCAGTATTCAGCCAGAATTGATAGAAGGCATAAGGAGAGGTTTTTGTAGCATCCAGCCAGACAGTACCCGTTTCCGTTTTTCCAAACTTTGTGCCATCTGATTTTGTTACCAACGGCATAGTCAAGCCAAACACCTGCGCCCCATGCATACGACGCGTCAAATCAGTGCCGCCAGTAATATTGCCCCACTGATCGCTACCCCCAATCTGCAAGGTACAACTATTGCGTGCATAGAGCTCAGCAAAATCATAGGACTGCAACAGCATATAAGTGAACTCAGTGAAAGAGATACCCTCACCTTCACGATCGAGGCGCTGCTTCACGGACTCTTTATTAATCATGTTATTAACGGAAAAATGCTTACCTACATCGCGAAGAAAGCTCAGCACGTCCATTTTTCCAACCCAATCAAGATTATTAACCACATCAGCAGATTGGCTGCCGCAATCAAAGTCAATAAATTGGCTAACTTGCCTCTTTAATTTATCCACCCAATTGGCAACAACATCTGATGTATTGAGTTTGCGCTCCTGAGCTTTAAAGCTTGGGTCACCAATTAAACCAGTCGCACCGCCCACCAACGCGATCGGTTTGTGACCAGCCAGCTGGAAACGCCGCAACATCAATAGAGGAACCAAACTGCCGATATGCAAGCTGTCCGCCGTAGGATCAAAGCCACAATAAAGCGTGCGACTACCGGAATTGAGGTGTTCGGCAAAAGCATCCCCCCCAGCGATCTGAGCAATAAGCCCGCGCTCCTGCAACTCTTGCAGGAAATTAGTATCTATAGCTGTCATAACGCACCAATCAAGCTTGTAAAAATGTATCGATTAGGAACAAAAACGCGCAAAGATACCTCATCTTCCCCCAATTACAAGACAAAACCAGGCGCTTGTTGCAGTAAGATGAAATTTTGGGGTGTTAATGGCGTTTTTTTCTGCTATAAATGTTGTCTCTTGGATCACTTATCTATAAAAGAATTGCGACTATATTTTCCGATGCCTCCAATAAAAAGTTACTACACGATCATTCGATCGACCCTGTTTCAACATCTGCCGCGCGGGCACCTCATGGCCGCTGTGGCACTATCTGCAGGATTAGTAGCCATTTTAGGCAGTAGCTCCCCGTCCGACTCCGCAATTGTAAGCACGCAAAGCAAGAACATCCCCGGGCTAGAAATACAAGGCATAGAAACTCAAGCAACGCCAATCGCCGTACCAGCAGTTGAAACCATTATCCAATCGCTCGCTGCGACTCCTGAGCCCACAAGTAGTCGCGAAATTGAACCTGCCCCACCACAGTGGAAAGAGTTCACCATACAAAACGGTGACAATTTATCAATTTTATTCAAACGCGCAGGCCTAAACGATCGCAGTATTTATGAATTGTTTAGCGATGCAAAAGACGCCAAAGGCTTACGCAATATTCGTCCAGGCCAAAAAATGGCTTTTTTGGTAGAAAACGATCAATTACAGAGCCTGAACTATACGATCGATAAACTAAATAGCCTGCACTTCACTCGCGGCGCAAAAGGGTTTACCGGCAAAGAAATTGCCCTAAAACCCGATATCAAGTATGCGTTCCGTCAAGCATCTATCGACAGTTCTCTTTATATGGCAGGTAAACGCGCGGGCATGCCCAGCAACCTGACAATGGAGCTGGCCAATATTTTTGGTTGGGATATCGACTTCGCGCTGGATATTCAAAAAGGTGATAGTTTTAAAGTGATGTACGAGGAGCAATTCCTCGATGGCAAGCGAATCGGCACCGGCAAGATCATGGCAGCCGAATTTACCAACGGTGGAAAAGCCTTTAAAGCAGTCCGCTATACTGATAAACAAGGTGCCAGCAACTACTACACACCCGATGGCCGCGGCATGCATAAAGCCTTTTTGCGCACCCCAATTGAGTTTGCCCGCATCAGTTCACATTTTAATCTTGCACGTAAACACCCCGTTCTACATATCATTCGCGCGCACAAGGGAACCGACTATGCTGCGGCAAGAGGCACCCCGATCCGCGCAGCTGGCAATGGAAAAATTGCATTTGCTGGACGCAAAGGCGGCTATGGTAATTGCATCATAATCCAGCATGGACAAGGTATTGAAACCCTCTACGGTCACATGAATGGCTTTGCTAAAGGGATGCGAAGTGGAACTCGCGTGAGCCAAGGCGATATAATCGGTTATGTAGGCTCCACTGGTTTGGCATCTGGTCCTCACTTGCACTATGAATTCCATGTTAACGGCCAGGTGCGCAACCCGGTTACCGTTCCACTTCCGAAATCCATCGGCATTGAAAAAACCGAGCTGGCGCGTTTTAACGAGACTACTCGTCCATTGATTGCCAAACTGGATCAGTACAAATCATCCAGCCGTTTGGCGGTTGCCAAAAGCGGCAGTAATAGCAACTAAATATCTCATGCCTCGGAGCCAGCTCTACATAGGCTTGATGTCCGGCACCAGCGCTGATGCAATAGATGCAGTGCTTGTCGATCTGCAATCCACTCCGCAGCTCATTGCAAGTCACACAACCCCCCTTCCAGCTAAAATCCGACACCAAGTTCACGCTCTCTCACTCCCCGGTCAGAATGAAATCGACCGAATGGGGGCACTTGATGCAGACTTGGGAAGATTATTTGCCCAGGCAAGCTTGGGGCTACTAAGCAATGCCGGGGTCAATGCAGCAGAAGTTGCAGCGATTGGCAGCCACGGTCAAACCATTCGTCACCGCCCCCCAGCTTCAGCTGAAGGTACGTTTACCCTGCAGATTGGCGACCCCAACCTAATCGCAGAATTAACCGGCATCACTACAGTGGCTGACTTTCGCCGGCGCGATATGGCAGCTGGCGGACAAGGCGCACCTTTAGTCCCCGCATTTCATCGCGCCATCTTTCATACGCGCGATAAAGATCGCGTCATTATTAATATCGGCGGTATGGCAAACATCACCTGGTTACCTGCACAAGGGAAAACACTCGGATTTGATACCGGCCCAGGGAATGTACTGATGGACACATGGATAGGAGAGCATCTGGGAAAGCCATACGATAAGCATGGCGATTGGGCAGCTACCGGTCAGCCATATGCTCCACTACTCACGGCGCTCCTGGCAGATCCCTATTTCACCTTACAAGCCCCCAAAAGCACCGGCAGAGAAAGCTTCAATCGTGTATGGCTGGAGAGGAATTTACACAAGTGCACGCCAGCGCCATCACCCGCTGATATTCAGGCAACATTACTTGAACTCACAGCAGTAACGATTGCAAACAGTATCGACCTACTCAGCCAAGCACCAAAAGAAATTTTTGTTTGCGGCGGCGGCGCTTATAACGCTGCGCTCATTAAGCGACTGAAAAGCCTGTTAGCCAAAGATGTCATAGCAAGCACTTCAGCGTTAGACTTGGATCCGCAATGGATAGAAGCCATGGCATTTGCATGGTTAGCGCAACAGACAATCCATCATCGCCCAGGAAATATCTGCGATGTAACGGGAGCAAAAAGAGAGGTGATTCTGGGCGGTATTTACCACGCAGGATAAATACCGGAAGGTTGTTAAGGTGGGATTAGACGGTAAACGAAGAACCACAACCGCAAGTGCTGGATGCATTCGGATTCTGGATGACGAACTTGGAGCCCTGCAAGCCCTCTTCATAATTCACCACCGCGCCAACCAGATAGGGATAGCTCATCGCATCCACTACTACTTTAACGCCATCGCGCTCCACTACTGAATCATCATCAGCCACTGCTTCATCAAAGGTAAATCCATATTGAAAACCCGAGCAGCCGCCGCCGGTGACGTAAACTCGCAGCTTTAGATCGGGATTGTCTTCCTCCTCAATCAGGCTCCGCACCTTGGCAATAGCGCTCTCGGTAACAGTGACAACTTGAGGGACGTAGATTTCAGCGGTAGACATACTTACTCCGAATAACAACAAAGCCCGGCGGGCGATGTTTATTATCCCTTTACCCCAGTAAAACAGTCAACTATTAAGCCTTTGCGCTCGCGATTTCCAAGACACTGGCTGACTCTTGCTGCTTATTGATCATACTGCCATTGACTTGGGCACCCTTAACCATCTCGATCGAGTGGTAATGTACAGTACCCGTAACATTGCCTTTGGCCGCCAACTCCAAATGCTTGCTCGAGTAAATATTGCCCTGTACCTTGCCATTTACAATAACAATCGGCGCTCGAATTTCCCCTTCTACTACGCCAGTATCTGAAATCACCACTTTTGCATCCTTCTCATCTTCAGCGATGATATTGCCTGTTACCTTTCCCTCTAATTGCAACTCGCCGGTAAAGTAAAGATCGCCCGTCACTTTGGTTGCGCGTGAGATAAGAGTGTGATTATTAGAAAATGCCATCTGGGTGCTCCTTAGCAACTGCTATTTAATTTCTGGCCATTCAAGGTCTGCTTCAACCGTCACTGGATTGCGGCCTGAGCTTGACTTAACTGCCAGCTCAACCCGTGCGGGAACAAATCCATCTGGCAACACTATCTCGCACTCAACAGCTTGAAAAAATTTAAAGTTCAGGGGGATATTTTCAGCCATAGATTCGGCGTCGGTTTTACTCACAACGAGTTCATGCAGGGACTTTTTAATCTCGTTACCATCCTGCTGCCCAACGACCAATACCTGCAACTGCCCGGAAAAATCATCGTCACCTTCCGCCAGTTTTTGTACAACCAGTTTGAATTGTTTTTTATTGTCTGCAAGCGCAGACACAGAAAAGATGCCGAAGCTTATCCCCTTGGGATTGGTACTTTTTTTCGAGGTCAGAATGCGGTAAACCTGCACTTCGCGCTCCAGCGCCGCCTTTTCATCGCGCAATACCATAACTCGCTTACGTAACTCTTCTCCTGCCTGATGATCAACCTGCGCATTTAATTGATACTTTGCCAATTCGCGCTTTGATTCACTCAACTCGTGATTCAGTGTCTCCAGCTGCGCGCGCAACTCTTGCGCTTCTTGCAGGGAAAGGCGCTCACTGCTGGCTTTATTTTGGGCATAAAAATAGGTGGCGACGAGAGCGGCAGTAGCAACTGCAAGTAATAGCAGTACAACAAATGCATTTTTGAGTGGCCGATGAGGAACCACTTTCATACGGTAGACAGGAGAACCTTTTACTTTAGCCTTAGCGGGATTCATAGCGACCATCTTATTATTGGCAGGATGGGGTATTAAGCCATCCCGCATAGTGAGCTTCAAATTAAACCGTTAGGGCATCAGCGCCACAACATCCAAACCGGCTTTTTCATCAAATCCAAACATGATATTCATATTCTGGATTGCCTGACCAGAAGCGCCTTTAGTGAGATTATCGATCACCGATAACACCACCACAGTATCGCGCTGTTGCGGGCGCAAAACCGAGATGCGGCAGACATTTGAGCCTTTTACACTTCTCGTTTGGGGCAATTCACCGGCGGGCAGCACATCCACAAACGGTTCGTTGGCATAGCGCTGCTCATAGAGCGCCTGCAAATCGGGCACCTTGTTCGCATCGAGCAGTGTCGCGTAAAGTGTGGCGTGGATACCGCGGATAATCGGCAACAAATGCGGTACAAAGGTCAGGGCAACTGGCGCGGCACCGGCAGGCTGCACATCGCGCAAGCCCTGCTCAATCTCAGGTAAATGGCGATGGCCAGCAACGCCATACGCTTTGAAGCTATCGCTGATTTCCATCAACAGATTGTCGATCTTAGCCTGACGCCCAGCACCACTGGCACCACTGGCGGCATTAGCGATCAGACGGGTCGGATCGACCAAGCCATTCTCAATCAAGGGCAGATAGCCCAATTGCGTCGCGGTAGGATAACAACCAGGGCAAGCAACCAGCTTGGCGGTGCGAATCGCTGCGCGGTTCACCTCGGGCAAGCCATACACCGCTTGAGCGACTAAATCGGGCGCGCCGTGGGTTTGGTTGTACCATTTTTCCCAGAGCGGAACATCGCGGATACGAAAGTCTGCCGAGAGGTCGATAATGCGCGCTTTGGTATTCATCAACGCGCCCATCATGTTTTGCGCCACACCGTGTGGGGTAGCAAAAAAGATGACATCGCACTCACCCAATACCGCTACATCTGGCTCGCTAAACGCCAAGTCGACATGACCGCGCAGGCTTGGGTACATCTCCGCCACTTTAGTACCAGCCTCGGCACGAGAGGTGATTACCGTCACTTCTACTTGTGGATGTTTGCTAAGCAAGCGGAGTAACTCCACGCCTGTATAGCCGGTTCCGCCAACGATGGCTGCTTTAATCACCTCAACCTCCAATAGATTGGTTCACTGTCATTGCGCTTAATTGAACGGGGCTGAGTCTGTTATCCTGCCCGCTGTATTCAACTTGGAAAAATTAAAGACGGCTATCATAAGAGCCTTATCCATAAATCGAAAGTAAAAGCTGCCCATTTTGCAGGGCAAATAAGCAGGTAATGCCCGTGGCCGATACACCAAATGACGATATCCCGCCCATTTCTACCAGCAGCGCCGCACCCATAGCAGGTAAATTGTCACTCGCTCAACGGCTGGAATACTGGCGCGAAACCTTTCGCGACCGCTTGGCCGATGTAGACTCCCTACCCCAGCTGACACTGCTTGGCTTACTCACCGGCATATTGGCTGGTCTGATTATTATTGCGTTTCGCCTGCTGATCGAAGTACCACTGGGCTACTGGCTGCCCGACAGCTTTGAAAATTTTGAGGCGCTAGACCCCAGCCTACACTTTTATCTTCCCTTGGTCGGCGGGTGCCTGATCGGGGTAGTGCTGCAGTTTATCGACAAGCGCCATCACGGCACCGGTGTTGGGCATGTCATTGACCGCTTGCAAAATCATCAAGGGCGCATGCCCGTGGGCAACTTTGCGGTGCAATTTTTTGGCGGTGCCGCCTGCTTATTAACAGGGCAATCGGTTGGGCGCGAAGGGCCTGCGGTACATATGGGCGCTGGCGCCGGTAGCCTATTAGGGCAGTGGATGAAATTACCCACCAACAGCTTGCGCCCCTTAGCGGGATGCGGTGTCGCCGCGGCCATTGCCGCCTGTTTTAATACCCCTATGGCCGGGGTGATTTTCGCCATGGAAGTGGTGGTGATGGAGTACAGCATCGCCGGTTTTATTCCGGTGATTTTAGCCGCTGTCGCAGGCACGACCTTATCCCACTTGGTATTTGGTAATGTCATCAACTTTGCGCCGCTCACCGGTGAGATGGGCGGTTTGCTGGAGATGCCACTGATCCTGCTTGCCGGTTTCTTTATTGCACTGCTCGCCGCTCTCTACATTCGCTCGCAAGCCTTTTGGTGTCGCCTCGCCCTCAACCGCCCTATCGCGCTGCGTTTTGCCTTTGCCGGATTAATCACCGGCTGCACCGCCTATTACTTTCCCGAGATTCTCGGTATCGGCTACGACACGATTGAGCGCACGCTGGCTGGCCAACAAGGCTTTTGGCTGTTAATAGGGATTATCATCGCCAAGCTATTCGTGACCAGTGCTGTATTGGGTGTGGGCATGCCCGGCGGCGTGATAGGACCACTGCTGTTTTTAGGTGCCTGCGCCGGTGGTGCCATAGGTGTACTCGCGCACAACCTGATGCCCGCATCAGCCAGCCCGATTGGTTTTTATGTGGTGCTGGGCATGGGCGCGATGATGGGCGCGACACTCAATGCACCGCTTGCATCGATGATGGCGATTATCGAATTAACCTATAATCCGGGTATTATTTTCCCCAGCATGCTAGTGGTAATCATCGCCTGCCTCACTACCCGCTGGGTATTTCGCTGCAACGGATTATTTGAAACCTTATTAAAAATCCAAGGCAAATTTCGTACACCGGAAATTGCGGAACAATTGCTCAATAAAACCGGCACGCGCCAATTGTTAGATCGCCATATCAAAATCTGCGCAAGCACCTTGTCTTATGCGGAAGCGAATACGCTGCTCACTCATCGCCCACGCTGGCTGGTGTTTGACGATAACAAACACATCATCCCCGGTCAGGATTTAGCCGCTTTTTTAGCGCAGCAAGGCGAAACCGGCGCAAGCGATACCATCAATTTATTAGAGATACCGGCGCGTCGTCTGGATATAATCCCGCTCGCGGATGACTCCACCTTATTTGAAGCGCTGCAAACACTTGAAGCGGCAAAAGTTGAAGCAGGCTATATCACCACATCACAAGCGCAGGTCGCAGGCATAATCACGCGCGACAAAATCAATAATTACTACCGTATTTAATATTGTTAATTTGAGGATAAAGATTTGGAATTGCTGAATTGGATTTTGTTGGCGCTGAGCGGCATCATTATTGTCTCTTACTTGTTCGATGCCTTTGCACACCACTCTCGCATCCCCTCAGTCGTTCTGCTTATTTTTAGCGGGATTTTACTGCGCATTGTGTTGGATTATTTTGGTTTCAGCATTCCCCTGCTCGATATGTTATTGCCAATTATCGGCACTTTGGGCTTGATATTAATCGTGTTAGAGGGTGCACTGGACTTAAAAGTCACGCGGGAAAATTCCGGGCTGATTGCCCGCGCCACCATTTGCTCGCTACTGGGGCTGTTAATTACCGGCGGATTAATCGCCGCGTTAATCCACTACAGCTTTGATGTTGATTGGCGTTTATCCTGGTTATACGCAGTCCCTATGGCCGTTATCTCTAGCGCAGTAGCCATTCCCGCTGCTGCATCACTCTCACCAAAATTACGTGAATTTGTGATTTACGAAAGTTCGATTTCCGATATCGCCGGGGTGTTATTGTTTTACACGCTGCTGGAAGGGCAAGGTAATTTTGGCCTGCGCGCACTCACTTCAGTCGGCACAGTGGGGCTGAGTTTGGTTGTTGGTTTTATCGCCGCTATTGTTTTGTATTGGCTAATCAGCCGCATTGAAGCTCATGTACGTTTTGTACCTATGATTGCCGGTATCGCGCTCATGTATGCCGGTGCAAAATTACTGCATTTAGCCCCACTGGTTATTGTGATGGTGGTCGGTTTGGTTTTGAATAATTTTATTCTCGTTAAACCACTACCACTGGTACGACGTATTCGCAGTTACAATTTCGGTGAAGAGCTGGATACATTTAAACATTTAATCGCCGAAGCCACATTTGTCATTCGCACTTTCTTTTTTGTATTACTCGGCTACTCAACGCTAATTTCCGATTTAATGCATACCCATGTATGGATATTAGCGACCGCACTGGTCGCCTGTTATTTAATTCCTCGCATCGCGATAGTCTATTTTTTTGCGGGCGACAAAAAAATAGAGCCACTGCTTTGGTTTGCACCTAAAGGACTCATTACTATTTTGTTAATTCTCAGTCTGCCCGAGTCAGAGTTAATTGAAAGTTTCCCCAGCGGCGCGATTATGTTGTTGGTGTTGATGTCTGCACTCTTGTTAACTTACGGCAATGTGCGTTATGGCAAACAGCATAAAAAGAAAATCCAAGAAGCTCAGCAAGAAGAAAAACCCGCGGCTACTACAACCGTATCAATTGATACAACCGCTATAGAGCCGCCGCCTGGGCAAATCACTCCCGATCATCCCATTAAATAATTAGCGCAGGTACATCATGCTCTGGATCAAAGCCTTCCATATTATTTCCGTTGTAAGCTGGATGGCAGCGCTATTTTATTTGCCGCGGCTCTTCGTCTATCACACCATGAGCGAAGACGAGATCAGCCGCGAGCGCTTTAAAATTATGGAGCGCAAATTACTGCGCGGCATAGCCAACCCGGCAATGATCGCCACCTTTATTTTTGGTGTCTGGATGAGTTGGCTCGGCTGGGAGTATTACTCCACCCAGATTTGGTATTGGTGCAAGATTACACTTGTAGCCCTGCTTACCGTTTACCACCATGCCTGCGTCGTCTATTTCAAACAACTGCGCGATGATCGCTGCAGCAAAAGCCATAAATTTTTTCGCGTGTTTAACGAGCTGCCGGTACTTTTGTTGGTCGGCATTGTCATTTTAGTTGTGGTAAAACCCTTTTAATATGAACAGCAAACTCTACGCAATTACCGATACCCAACTCTTGCCCGGCGACAAATTATTTTACGCCGTAGCCGCCGCCTTAACCGGCGGCTGCAAGCTGGTGCAATATCGCGATAAATCCGGCGACCAAATCCGCCGCTTATTTGAAGCCAAAAGTTTACTGGCACTCTGCATACAACATCAGGCGCAATTATTAATTAATGATGATGTTAACCTCGCTCAGGAGATTGGCGCCCACGGTGTACATCTGGGTCAGGGTGATACCAATCCGGTCGCCGCGCGTATTATTCTCGGCAGCCGAGCGATTATCGGTATCACCTGTCACGACTCACTGACACTCGCGCAACAAGCAATCAAAGACAGCGCCAATTACATCGCCTTTGGCCGGTTTTTTTCATCCAATACCAAACCCGATGCACGCCCAGCACCCGTCTCGTTAATTAGCGATGCGCGTAAAGCATTTGGCAAGACCCCCATTGCAGTGATTGGCGGTATTACGCTGGATAACGGCAAACAATTATTGGACGCAGGTGCCGATATGCTCGCTGTATGCCACAGTTTATTTTCCGCCGATGATATTACCGCACAAACCAAAAAATTTATTAATTTGTAGGAATCACCATGAGCCGCTCTGAAGAATTATTTTTACAAGCCCAAAAAACCATTCCCGGCGGTGTTAACTCACCGGTGCGCGCGTTTAAAGCCGTAGGCGGCACACCCATCTTTTTTGAAAAAGCATTAGGCGCTTATGTATGGGATGCGGACGGCAAACGCTATATCGATTACGTGCAAAGTTGGGGGCCAATGGTGCTGGGTCACGCCCACCCGGAAGTCATCAACGCGGTTATTGAAACCGCCAAATTTGGTTTAAGTTTTGGCGCCCCCACCGAGCGCGAAACTACACTCGCTGAAAAGCTGTGTAATTTAATTCCCAATATGGACATGGTGCGTTTTGTTAGCTCGGGCACCGAAGCCACCATGAGCGCCATTCGTCTTGCGCGCGCATTCACCAAGCGCGACAAAATTATTAAATTTGAAGGCTGCTATCACGGTCACTCGGATTCGCTGCTGATTAAAGCTGGCTCCGGCGCACTCACTCTGGGCGTGCCCAGCTCACCCGGTGTACCTGCGGTATTGGCCGATCACACCCTCACCTTGGATTACAACAACGCCGAACAAGTGCGCGAATGTTATGCCAAGCTCGGCGATCAAATCGCCTGCATCATTGTTGAACCGGTAGTGGGCAATATGAATTGTGTACCACCAGTGCCAGGCTTTTTAGAATGTCTGCGCGAAGTCTGCGATCAATACGGCAGCGTATTAATTTTTGATGAGGTGATGACCGGCTTCCGCGTAGGCCACACAGGTGCGCAAGGCCACTATGGTGTGAACGCCGATATCATCACGCTCGGCAAAGTGATCGGCGGCGGCATGCCAGTCGGCGCCTTTGGTGGCCGCCGCGACATTATGCAAATGATTGCCCCATCCGGTCCCGTTTACCAAGCGGGAACCTTGTCAGGCAATCCGGTGGCCATGGCCGCAGGCTTAAAAACATTAGAGCTATTAGAGCGAGATGGTTTTTACCCTATCCTCTGCACACGCACGACGCAATTAGTGGAAGGTCTACAAAAACTCGCGGATGAGGCAGGCATTCCTTTCACCACCAATCACGTTGGCAGTATGTTCGGTTTCTTTTTTACCAGCGAGAAAAAAGTCACCAACTTTAAACAAGTGATGGCCTGTGATATCCCACGTTTCAATAAGTTTTTTCACGGCATGTTGGAGCGCGGAGTGTATTTAGCTCCCGCGTCTTACGAGGCGGGGTTTATGTCGGGCGCGCACACTGAGGACGATATTAACAACACACTTAAAATTGCGGCTGAAGTTTTTGCCAGTTTGTAGTCGCTAGCAAATAAGTCACAAACGAAAAAGCCGGTACTGTTAATACAGCACCGGCTTTTTTAATACTCAAATAAGTAATTACCCCGTATACGCAGGCCCAAACCCAAAGCTCCAAATTAACACGGTGATGGCCATAATCGATACAAACATTACCAAGCCTATGGTGAGAATAGAGCTGGAATAAATGAAGCCTTCATCCTCCGGGATATTCATAAAAATTGGAATCCCCATATACAGCAAGTACACCGTGTAAAACACAGCGGCTATGCCCACCAGCATAGTGAGAATTACATTGGGATAAAGAGCGCACAAACCCGCAAGAAACAAAGGAGTCGCAGTGTAGGCGGCAAAAACAATACAACGCGCAAGACCAGGGGCCGAGTCATAAGTACGCGCCATCCAATTAATAAACACCCCGATAACAGCAACACCAGCAAGCATAGCCAAGTACATTAGTATGCTCATCACTGCCGCGCTGGATTCGGTCAGCATAACTGGAGCACCATTGCCGATCACCCAGCCCACTTTTGTAGTGCCGATATACATAGAGACAGGGGGAATTAATGCCAGTAAAAGAACGTGTGCAAAATACAAATGGGAAACGCTTTCTTGGGTATCGCGAATCTCTTCCCACTCTTGATGAGGGTGAATAAATAGACCAGCAACATGGGAAATCATAGTTTGTCTCCAACACTGTTATTAGATTATTCGGTATTAATCGTGATAGGTCTCAACAACTAAAAAACTATTTCCATCTTTTACAAGTATACGTTAGTGCCAGCCTTCCTCCTAAGTACAGTTAGATCAAATCAATTTCAAAAGAAAAATCTCAATAACTGCAACATCTATGATTAATGATGATTGCCGTAGTCCGATGATACTTAAAAGTCTATCTGCCCATTAATTTTTGCATATCAAACAACATATCTTTCACGCTGTAGGGTGACGTAAAACTGCCAACAAACTCCCCACTGGGATTGATCATGAACACTCGAGTCGAATGATTAACCTGATATTGTTCACCTACTTCAAGAGGCATATTGATTCCGGCGGGAATACTTAACACCTTACTGTTTAAAATTGCGGAACGATCATAGGCTGCGCCAAAAAATTTGGCAAAACTGGCCAACTCAACATTACTCCCCCGTAGACCAGTTATCTGCGAATGAAAAAATTGAACATAGCTCTCCAGTTTTTCTTGCCCGTCGCGCTCTGGATCAACAGATACGAATACCACTTGCAGCTCATCCCCCGCCCCCATCATATTTAGTAACTTGGCTAATTTCTGCAATTCCATCGGGCAGTAATCTGGACAAGATGTAAAGCCGAAAAAAACCAAACTCCAATGACCGCGAAAAATATTTTCATTAGCCACTTCACCACGATGATTTTCCAAAATAAATCCGGTCAGCGGTTTTGGTTCTGGCAATAGCTGAGCCGCAGTTAGCGGGGATGCAACAGAAAAATGCTGCATCCCCAATACAATTCCAAGTCCCACGCTGGCGGCAATTGCTACTGGATATAACACCTGCCAAGGTTTCTTATAAATCATTTTTTTTAACATGGAGGTCAAACTCTTGGGTACTGCCATCGCTAAAACTAAAAGTGAGTTTCACTTTGCTTTCAAGCGTCAACTCTTCTTGTGGCTCCATTAACATGATATGCATACCGCCAGGCGCCAATTGCGCTTTTGATTGGGCAGGAAGCTCCAAGTAGTCAAGGTGCTCCATGACTACTTTATCGCCCATCTTGCGAGTATTATGCAACATCACCATCGCGCAGCAATCTGCACTCAAACTCACGATGGTTTGTGGCCGCAGTTGCGGATTGTGAATTTGCATATAAACAGCGTTAACTGTTATTGCAGGTGGCGCCAATTGCACCCAGGCATCTTCTATTAATACTTGTGCTGCACTATAACTAGCCAAGCTACACAAAAATGCCGCCGCACCAACCTTATTGTAGTAATTCACTGAAACTCCACTTTGCATAATGATCAACTAACAACACCAAAAACAAAACCATTAAATGCACAATAGAAAAACGGAATGTTTCCATGGCTGTCACCGATGTAGCGCTAAACTTTAATTTCCACGCGTGATGAATAAACTTGCCATTAAGATAAATACTGGCAGCAAGATAGATAATGCCAGTCATGCCGACCAAGTAAGGTAAGAGGCACACCAAAAACAATAATAATGTGTAAAGTAAAATAGCGGTTTTAGTAAATTCGATGCCGTGAGTAACCGGCAGCATAGGGATATTAGCTTTGGCATAATCGTTACAACGATGAATAGCCAGTGCCCAAAAATGTGGCGGCGTCCAGGTAAATACAATCATCATCAATAACATCGCCTCACCACTCAAACTGCCAGTAATTGCAGTCCACCCCAACACCGGTGGCAAGGCGCCAGCAAGACCGCCAATCACAATATTTTGCGGTGTCGCGCGTTTTAGCAGCAAGGTATACACCACAGCATAACCAAATAAGCCAAACAGTGTTAACAACGCGGTGAGCGTATTAACGGCCAACAACAAAATCATAAAACCCGTAATCGCCAGTAGGCAGGCAAACCCCACTGCTTGCACTGTGGTTAATTTTCCTTTTGGCAAAGGGCGCATATAAGTGCGCGCCATTTGTGCATCAATTTTTTGGTCAAGCACATGATTAAACGCAGCGGCAGCAGCAGAGACTAAAGCAATCCCCAAGCTGGCCAATACAACCAATAAAAAATTCGGCGGTGTAGGCGTAGCCAACATCATGCCAACCCAAGCTGTGAGCACCAAAAGTGCAACCACTTTTGGTTTGGTGAGCTGATAATAATCGCGGAAATTCATGATGAAATCGCTACGCGCAAGGGCTGGCGCCACAGCGTTTTTGATACTTCCCATATACAACTCCTACTGCAAATAATTAGTCGTAATTAACGAGTTATCGTTATTTATTATTGTCTTGTTGCAAAAGATGTTTTTCTGAAAAAGAGAAATCCGCACAGACAGCCACTTTCCGTAAATATATTTGCCGTACAAAAACCACAAACAGCATTAATAGATTAGCTGCCACCACATTATGTGCAACAGCATTTAATAGCGGCAATCTCGCCACCACATTGATTAGCCCCAGCGTAAACTGCAACAGCAATAGGCCTGCTATAACAACTGCAATGTTTTTCATAAAACGTGTGTTCGCTCTGCACCAGCAGCAGTAAATAAATCCACCCAACGACAACAGAGTCAATATCGCCCCCATGCGATGTAGAACATGAATACTCATACGCGCCTCATAGGGTAACACGCCAAACTCATAGGTCTCATGACCGAGCGGCAAGTGCAAAGCAGACTGTACCGAAAATCGCTCAACCCAACCTGATTCACAAAATGGCAACTCGTAACATACGGCGGCAGCATAATTACTCGCCGTCCATCCACCTAACGCTATTTGTGCGATTAAAATCAACAAGACCCCATACGCAAAAGGCAGCAATGGCGTAAGCTGTGGCTCGCTTGGTAAAGATTGTTTCTGTTTAACCTGAAGCTGCCAATAAATTTCCATGCGTAGCAATGCCAACAAACTCAATAGAGTAAAGCCACCGAGCAAATGTGCCAGTACTACTAACGGTAGCAAATTGAGTGTCACCGTCCACATACCCAGTGCGGCCTGAAATACCACTAGGGTTAAAATGATCGCGGTTAATAAACGGAATTTTTTGATTATGTGGCTTACTATAAAAATTCCTAGCACAGTCAAACCTAACAAACCCGCTATGTAACGATGCAGCATTTCGTTGTGTGCTTTGTGCGGCTCTATTTGTGCATCAGGAAATTGTTGTTGCAGTTCGGCCACATGCCTTTCATGTAAAGGTGCGGTGAGCTTGCCGTAACAACCTGGCCAATCAGGACAGCCCAAACCCGCATCGGTTAAACGGGTATAAGCACCTAAGATAATCACTACCAACGCCAGTAGCAGGGTAAAGTTAACCAAGCCAGCAAAACGACTCATACATCACTCCTGTCGTAATTCATCAGCCGCAGTAGATCCGCACGAATATCTTTAGCAATATTTTTCATCTGCTCAACATCAGCAAATACCGGATAGCGCAATAATACCAAGCCATTCTGATTTACGATGACAATTTGATTCTCCAATTCAGGCTGAGACTGAGAACCAACCAACAGATTAACTGCAGGAAACTGCGTAAAGCCAACCCCGTGTGTCGACGCTAAAAACAGCGGTTCCAGATTGATTTGCTTGCGACCTAACCCAGTATAAAGCTGCTGCAGTGTATGTAATGCCTGCTCACACTCCTGATTACAATCTGCTGCACGCACATAAACTAGGCGCCAATGCGCCGCCGTAGATGAAGCGACAGGAAGCAACTGTATATCCCGTTCTAGCCACTCACCCTTATTAATACTGGAGTGACTAAACCACCCCATCGCCAAACTGACTTTAGCTGCCAATAAAGGCACCAGCGCACAGGCGATAAATAAGGTAAAAAATTTACGGCTTGTCATGTGGCAACTCCTTACGTGCACTGGCAATTAATGCAATCACAATCACTGCCACTGCCAATAAACCCCACTGTAATGCATAGGCGTGATGGCGCTCTGGCGGCAAAATAACGGGACGATAATGGATTAGAAATGGCGAATTTTTATTTTGATAAATAACACCCGAATGCAAAGGCTTCTGTAAATAAGTAGCGAGCTGCAAGCTATCAAGCTGTTGGATCCGCATAGGCCAACTACCACGATCCTCAATATTTGTACCCAACAACAAACCCTTGATGCGTGTGCGATAAACACCTTGCACCTGCAATTCTGCAGGGATAACCACTTCAGGCAACTGTTCACGAGCCAAGGGTGCCGCCAGCCACCCTAAATTTACCAACACCGGCACAGGCGATTTAGTTTCACTATGTGAATTTAAAGAATGGGTATCCGTAATTTCTTCTACGGCAATTATCACATCGTATCCAAAACGACCATTTACAATTTGGTTGTCCAATAGCCACACATTGGGTTCCAGCCACCGGGCGCGAAACTCTAGCTGCACACCATCGACCATCGCTGTATCAATGTGCGACAGCTGTGCCATGCTTAACGCCCCCTGTTGCTGCCAATCTGCAATACGCGCAAGGGTTTCAGTTTTTTCGGCCGCGCGTGATAATTGCCAGAAACATAAACCTAAGAGCAGCGCCACTACCGATAAATTGACCAACACCCATGGCCAGCGAACTACCCAATAGCGATTGAACGCTATAATGGTCATACACTCACTCCTGCTAAGGTGTTTCCATGTTGCTAAAAATTATTCTTGTAACTTTATTGGCGATTGTTATTTTCAGTTTGTTTCAAGCACTATTTGCAATGCTAAAAAATGATGAGGCGGCACCTAAGATGTCAAAGTTTCTCGGTCGGCGCCTGATCTTTTCAGCTTTAGTTGTATTACTCTTGATCGTGCTTTTAGTGACTGGGGTCATCACACCAAACCCTCGTCCTTATTAGTGGCTTACAAAACATAGACGAATACAAATAAATTCAGCCATACCACATCAACAAAATGCCAATACCAAGCTGCCGCCTGAAAACCAAAATGGCGCTCAGGCGTAAAATGATTTTTAAGTAAGATACGCAAGAAAATAACGATCAAAAATATCGTTCCCAAGGTGACATGCAATCCGTGAAATCCGGTAAGTAAAAAGAATGTATTGCCGTAGAGCCCGGAATCGAGCTGCAATCCCAGATCCTGATAGGCATGAATATATTCATAACCTTGTAAATACAGAAATATCACGCCGAGAATAATCGTGAGCATCATGAAAAAGCCCAACTGTGCCGGTTTTTTTTGCTCAACTCCTATGTGCGCGAACTGCAAGGTGATTGATGAAACAAGCAGTATTAGAGTGTTGTATAAGGGAATCCCATCCCAAGGCATAGCTTGAGTTTCTACACCGCCCGGTGTTTTGGTTAAGGGCCAGATTGCCTCGAATGTTGGCCAAAGAATTTCACCAGTCATAGCGTTATTACCAGCTCCATCTAGCCAAGGCACAGAAATAACCCGGGCATAAAAGAGCGCGCCAAAAAACGCCATAAAAAACATCACTTCAGAAAAAATAAACCAACTCATACACTGGCGGAATGAGCGATCCATCTGCGCACTATAAAGCCCGGCCACAGACTCCGTGATTACATTTTTAAACCAACCGAATAGCATATAAAACAAGAGCGCAAACCCCGCCACCAGCATATACAAACCTGCACCATGCTGATCTTTGGCCAAAGCATTTATCCACAGTGCGGAACCATAGCCAATAAAAAACAAGGCAACTGCGCCTACAATTGGCCACACACTTTGCTCTGGAACATAATAGCGTTGATAGCTGTCACTCATGGTTATTCCTCCATTCGCACAGACTGTTTAACGGCTTGCCGTCTGTGGAGTATTTTTATACAAACGGTAAGATAAGGTGATAGTTGAAAACTGTTTTGGTAACTCGGGATCAATATAAAATTGCACAGGCATTGCCTTGCGCTCATGCGCATCCAATGGCTGCTCAACAAAGCAAAAACATTCTATTTTTTTAAAGTATCGAGCTGCCTCACCGGGCGATACCGAAGGAACTGCACGCCCTACCATTGCCTCATCGGTATGATTTTCCACAAAAAAGCTCACCTGCTTTATTTGCCCAGGATGTAAGTGAACTCGCTGTATCTCCGGTGCAAAATCCCACGGCATAGCAGGATCGCGATACGCTAGAAACTCAACTGTAATACTTCTACTCTCATCTATTCGTTTTGATGTGGCCGCAGCAGTTGCAGCAGTCTTTCCATTAAGACCTGTAAATTCACAAAACACATCATAAAGCGGCACTAATGCAAACCCGAACGCAAACATCGCGAGGCAAATCAACATCAAATTACGCATTATCACCTTGTGAGAAACCATGTCTTACTCCAACAATGCTTTACTCGAACAATGAATAAACGCTTATTTCACCTGCGGAGGCGTTTGAAATGTGTGATATGGCGCGGGCGATGGAATCTCCCACTCTAATCCTTGCGCCCCTTCCCATACTTGCGCAGTGGCTTTCTCGCCTTTGCCGCACATACAGCGCACCACCATCCACACAAAAATTAATTGCGATAAACCAAACAACAATCCACCAATACTGATAAACGCATTCATATCAGCAAATTGTAATGCGTAATCAGGAATACGCCTCGGCATACCCGCAAGGCCGACAAAATGCATAGGGAAAAACAACATATTGACGGATACTAATGAACACCAAAAATGGAATTGGCCAATGCGTTCGCTATACATCACCCCGGTCCACTTTGGAATCCAATAATACACACCGGAGATAATGCCAAATACCGCACCGGTCACCAGAACATAATGAAAATGTGCCACTACAAAATAGGTATCGTGGTATTGAAAGTCGGCAGGGATAATCGCGAGCATCAAACCGGACAGGCCGCCAATGGTAAATAACACAATAAATGCAACAGCAAACATCATCGGCACTTCAAAAGTCATTGAGCCGCGCCACATAGTGGCCACCCAATTAAATACTTTTACACCAGTCGGCACTGCGATCAACATAGTGGTATACATAAAAAATAATTCGGCAGCTACCGGCATGCCAGTAGTGAACATATGATGCGCCCAGACAATAAAAGAGAGAAACGCAATACTTGCCGTTGCGACAACCATAGATTCATAGCCAAATAAAGGCTTACGCGCAAATGTGGGAATAATGCTGGAGACTATACCGAAAGCGGGCAAGATCATGATGTAAACTTCGGGGTGACCAAAAAACCAGAATATATGCTGGAACATCACCGGATCACCACCGCCAGCCGCATCAAAAAAGCTGGTACCGAAATATTTATCGGTCAACACCATGGTTACTGCACCTGCCAATACAGGCATCACCGCAATCAACAAAAAAGCGGTAATTAACCAGGTCCAAACAAATAGCGGCAACTTCATCCAAGTCATGCCTGGGGCGCGCAAATTGAAAATGGTAACGATGACATTCATCGCCCCCATGATTGAAGATATACCAAGCAAGTGCACAGAAAATACAAAAAATGCAGTGCTATCGGTACTGTAAGTCGTTGAGAGGGGCGCGTAAAAAGTCCAACCTGCCGCTGGTGCACCGCCTTCCATAAAAAAAGTAGAAAGCAAAATAGTAAAGGCAAACGGGAGTATCCAAAAACTCCAGTTATTCATGCGCGGCAACGCCATGTCGGGTGCACCAATCATCAGCGGAATCATCCAATTGGCCAAGCCGACAAACGCTGGCATTACCGCTCCAAACACCATCACCAAACCATGAACCGTTGTTAACTGATTAAAAAAATGTGGATCAACAAACTGCAGACCTGGCTGAAATAATTCAGCGCGAATTCCCATCGCTAAAATTCCGCCAATGAATAACATCAGCAAAGAAAACAATAAATAAAGCGTACCTATATCTTTATGATTAGTGGTGTACAGCCAGCGGGTAATGCCCTTAGGTTTATGATCATGGTCATGATGATCAGCCGGGCCAAGCGCATGGGAAGTTTCTGTGCTCATTATTTTTCTCCCTCTTTGATCGCGGCAATATCGGCAGCCTGCACCATATCGCCGGTATTGTTACCCCAAGCATTACGCTCATACGTGATGACCGCCGCCAGTTCGGAATTACTTAACTGCTTACCATAAGCCTGCATCGCCGTACCGGCCTTTCCTTCCACTACGATGCGAATATGTGCAGGAATATCTGTTGTCGCAATCAGACTCCCCTTGAGCCCAGGAATTGCTCCCGCAAGCCCTTCACCCGATACCTGATGGCATGCGGCGCAATGTGCTTCATACATTTTTTGGCCAAGCGTCATCAATTCCTGCATATCCATCATGCCGCGCGCCGCCTCTTCTGCTTTTAACCTTTCCTGCAATTCAAGCTGTTCAGCGACCCAACGATCAAACTCCTCAGGACTGCGCACATCCACCACTACGGGCATAAAGGCGTGATCTTTTCCGCACAACTCGGCGCATTGCCCACGATAAATTCCCGGCTTATCCACCTTGGTCCAGGTTTCATTGATAAAGCCAGGGTTAGCATCTTTTTTGATCGCAAAATCATGCACCCACCAGGAGTGTATAACATCATCGGAAGTGACCAGAAAACGAATTTTTTTACCTGTCGGCAGCACCAACGGTTTATCAACATCACGCAGATATAAATCGTTCTTAGTGGCGAGATTATTAATTTCGTCGCGCGGCGTCGCGAGCAATGAATAAAACTCGATGGGATGCTCAAGGTATTTATAGTGCCACTTCCACTGAGAACCAGTCACCAATACCGTGAGGTCGGCATCAGACGTATCCTCCATCGCAATTAAGGTTTTGCTCGCAGGAATAGCCATTGCAATCAGAATTAAGACGGGAATTGCAGTCCAGATTATTTCAACCTTCAAACTGCCATGAAATTGGGCAGGCTGCGCACCTTTTGACTTTCGGTGATGAAAGATAGACCAAAACATTAATGCAAAAACAACTACGGCAATCGCACAACAAATGTAAAAAATAATCATATGCAAGTCATAGACTTGATGACTGATATCTGTGACGCCGCGTGGCATATTATATTTTGGGTCTTGCGCAAACACCCCGTTGATTTGGGCTAACAACAACAGACCAATCCAATACTGCAATTTATTATTTATTAGGCACACATGGCATTTCACTGCACGACTCCTTCTTGTAGCTTATGGCTTTTATCGAAATCGCAAATGAACAGTTGAGCACGACTATCTGCATAATTCACAGAAGCCTAAAACCCCAAGACCTGTTCATACATTTGCGTAGCATTGCACATAGAACAAGCATACAACTATAGATACTTACGCAAAAAAATATCGAGCAACACTCGATGAGAGAGATCAGGAACAAACCGGAACTAACCCGGCGAAAGGTGCGACCTGACTACAGAGATGGCGATTAGGCCAAGTGGCGGGGAAAACTACTGAAAAGCACCCACAACAATCACTTTTCAAATACCCAAGTCTTTTATATTCAAAGACATACAGCCAGAACACAGGACGTACCAGAAACCCGGACACCTCACTTCTAACAATTATCGGCAGCATTACTTCATATTGTAGTTAAGTTTAAAAACTACTGAAAAAGCAAATCTACCTAATGGATTAACTATAAACCCATCGCATTAAAACGCAAGACATATCCTTAAAACAAAATTCCAGCAATAAACAATTGCTTTTATATAACAAAAAACGCCAAGAGAATTAACCCTTGGCGTTTTATTAACGAATCAAATCAGTAGTTAAGTACAAACTATCCGCAATCAATTAAAAACGAATAGTGCCACCTAACATTAAACGATTTTCAAAATCTCCATCGTAGTAACTCAGTTCCAAGCTGGCATTATCGGTAAAGTAATTACGCGCGCGAATAAAATAGTCCGTCCTGGTGTCGCTATCGTTAAATTCATCGCCATCATAGGAAGAATTAACAAAGCCAGCCCCCAAACTCAAATGCCGATCAAAATAATAATCTGCAGCCACCCTAATTGTATCTGAAGCGCCGTAGATATCCTGATAGGCATAACTGGCCTCAATGTTTAACGCCTGTTCACCGGCGAAAGGAATAACGTACTTACCATTAATATTCCACTGCTCAGACACATCAACATCTTCTTCAAATTCCGACCAAACCAACAACCCTGTAACTGGAGCAACACCCGCCTTTATAAACCAGGAGGAATCCCATTTTGACGAAAAGCTAGCTGCATCAAAACTTTCATCGCTCGGTAAAGAATATTTTGATTTGTATTGATTAACACCAGCACCCACATAAAAAATCGTGTTGGGAATATAAAAATCAACACCTAGCGCACGGTGATAAATATCTAAACGGTCGCCCGACTCTTTAAATTCATAATTGGTAAGGTTGATATAGACGCTGCTCGCTTTTTCAACAAAAGCAGCTTCTGCAAGGGGATGGTTTTTTGTGTCTACGGGAGAAAGATAATAGGCTCCTTCAAGACCAACAGAATAGCCCTCTTCAGAGCCGTCTGTTACGTCAATATCCTCGTAAAAAGCCGATAATTCACTTTGGTAGGTTGCAGCAAGCGCGAAGGGCGATGTTAAAAAACCAGCAGTAATAATGATGGACAATAATTTCAATTTCATAATCTATCCTCTGATATAGACAACAGCATTTGTAGTAATGCTGGAGGCATACTAGCGGGAGAAAATTGAATTGAAACTGAACGATACAGAGTGTTACAAATTGCGCTTATTCATTAAGCGAAAAATTAAACCGGGCGTATAAAACCGTTATGCAAGACAATCACAGGAAAACTTGCGTTCATCCTCCAAGCGCAAAGCCGTGAGCGAACCACCCCATACACAGCCGGTATCAAGCGCGTATACATTTTTAGTATTTGTATGACCTTCCAGTGCTGCCCAGTGACCAAAAATAATTTTTTGCGTGCGCGTTTTACGTGCAGAAAATGAAAACCAGGGTGCAAACCCAATCGGCGCGGCATCCGCACTCTCTTTGGTTTGCAACTCCAATTCACCTTCAGCGCTGCAAAAACGCATGCGGGTAAAATAGTTAGTGATTAAACGCAAGCGATCAACACCAGCAAGATCATCACTCCAGCGACTGGGCAAATTGCCATACATACCCGCTAAAAAATGTTCTATTTTGTCTGACTGCAAAACGTTTTCAACTTCGCGGGAGCGAGCCAATGCTTCTGCCAAATCCCACTGCGGTGGAATACCGGCATGTACCATGGTGAAATTTAATGCAGGATCACAATGTACTAATTTTTGCTGGCGCAACCAATAGACCAAATCAGCACAATCGGGGGCGCGCAATAATTCATCCAGCGTATCGCTTTTACCGAGCTTACGCAGGCCATAATAAACGGCGATAAAATGCAAATCGTGATTGCCCAATACGATAGTAACGGAATCGCGCAGCCGATATAAAAAGCGCAAAGTAGCGAGAGTGTCTGGCCCGCGATTAATTAAATCGCCCGCGAGCCAGAGTTTGTCGTGGCGTGGATTAAATTTAATTTCTGCTAACAGGCATTGCAGTGGTTCAAGGCAACCTTGAATATCCCCAATTGCATAGGTTGCCATATCAATACCTGCCGATTTTTTTATTAAATGTTTTTAGGTAAAATTTAATGCACAGCGTGTGGCGGCACTAAGGCAAAGGTGGGAATCGGTGCATCAAACATAACACCGTCCTCTGCGCGCATATGATAAGTGCCTTCCATAATGCCGGTTTCGGTTTCAAGAATAACACCACTGGTGTAAGTGTAGCTTTCTCCCGGTTTTAAATGAGGCTGCTCACCCACCACGCCCATACCCTGCACTTCTTGCAGTTTTTCATTAGCGTCAGTGATGCGCCAGTGGCGACTAATCAATTGCGCGGGCACGTCGCTTTTATTCGCGATAGTGATGGTATAGGTATACACATAGCGATGTTCGAGCGGCAGTGATTGGCTGGCCATATAATTGGTGCGCACTAATACTTGTATATCCGACATTTTAGTCAGCCTCTTTCAAGGTTTGGCCATTCAATGAAAGCTCGCCAAGCAAATTACTCATGGCGACATATTCAGGCAAACTGATTTCTTCCGGACGAAGTTGTAAATTCACTGGCAGGCTTTCCATTTGCTCAGCACTCAATAATTGTTTGAGTGAATTGCGCAGGGTTTTGCGGCGCTGTTGAAACGCGACATTTACCAATGTTTCCAAACTTTTAATATTGTTTGCTACATGCGGCAACTGTGCGTGCGGGGTCAAGCGCACAATGGCTGAATCCACTTTGGGTGCAGGATCAAACGATGTAGGCGGCACATCAAACAAATCTTCCACCGCACAATAGTATTGCACCATGATCCCCAAACGACCGTAAGCGCTATCACCCGGTTGCGCCGCCATACGCTTCACCACTTCTTTCTGCAGCATAAAGTGCATATCTTGCACGCGATTGGCATAAGTGAGCAGATGAAAAATCAGCGGTGTTGAGATGTTGTACGGCAAGTTGCCAACTATGCGCAGCGGCTGATCGTTTTTAATTAATTGTGCAAAATCAAATTGCAGCGCATCTGCTTGGAACAAGTTAAAATTCGGGTGATGTTCGAATTTAACTTTCAACCAAGGCACCAAATCGCGATCCAGTTCGATCACACTTAGGTTGTCGCAACTGTCGGCGAGCAATTGGGTAATCGCGCCTTTGCCTGGGCCGATCTCTACAATCAGATCATTTTTTTGCGGATGTACCGCGCGCACGATTTCGCGAATAATGCCGTGATCGATCAAAAAGTTTTGCCCAAAACGTTTGCGCGCCTTGTGCCGTGATTCCGGTTGTGACTCCCGTTTTGAAAAAGAGTGCAGCGTTTTTTTCATAAACATTTTCCAATAATTAGCGCGCGTGTTTTGCTTCAACCATAGCTAGAGCGTAACTTAATGCAGTGCGTAAGCTGCCCATATCGGCTTTGCCTGTGCCGGCCAAATCCAGCGCGGTGCCGTGATCAACCGAGGTGCGTGTGATCGGCAACCCCAGCGTAATATTCACCGCCTGCCCAAAGCCTTTGTATTTTAAAACCGGCAAACCCTGATCGTGATACATGGCGAGCACTGCATCGGCGTTATCCAAATATTTTGGCGTAAATAACGTATCGGCTGGTAGCGGGCCAATCAGATTCATTCCCCGCGCGCGCAGCCGTGCCAACACCGGCTCGATGACTTCAATTTCTTCGCGCCCGAGGTGACCGCCCTCACCGGCGTGCGGGTTTAAACCACACACCAAAATACGGGGCTGAGCGATACCAAATTGGGTTTGCATATCGCGCTGCAAAATTTCCGTCACTTGCGTGAGTTCGTCTTCGGTAATTGCCGCTGCAACATCTTTCAGCGGCAAATGGGTAGTGGCCAATGCCACACGCAAGCCCTCGGTAGCGAGCATCATCACCACTTTGTGAGTGTGCGTTTTTTCCGCGAGATATTCGGTATGGCCACTGAATGCGATACCGGCATCATTGATGATACTTTTTTGTACCGGGCCAGTAACCAGCGCTGCAAAATAACCAGCTATGCAACCTTCGATAGCAGCATCCAGCGTGTGCAAAATATAAGGTGCATTTTTAACATTCAGTTTGCCCGGCACAGCGGACTCAGCCAACGCGATAGGCAGCACCGCCAATTCACCGGCCGCACTCGGGCGCGGCGCATCCTGCAGATTGATTTCGCGCAACTGCAACGGCAAACCTAATTGTTGGGCACGTGTTTGCAATAATTGTGGGTCAGCGATTGCCACCACCTCATAGGGCAGGGCTTGCTGCGCCAGCATCACGGCCAAATCTGGACCTATACCGGCGGGTTCACCCGGAGTTAGAGCAATTCGATATACAGAGGTCATGCTATCTGCGCCTAAAAAATAAATAAAATACTATGCTAAAAAACACAGCGGCTAAAAACAGAACCGCCCATGGCAATCCAATTTTTAGCCGCCGATAAAACCGGTAAAAAACTACAGGCTTAGAGTTTGATTTCGACGTAAGCCTCTTCGCGGATTTGGGTCAGCCACAACTGAAACTCTTCGTCAAAACGACGTGAACGCAACACGTTAGCCGCTTGGTTGCGTTTCATTTTATCGCTCATATCTTCTTTGCGGCGTTCGAGAACTTGCAAAATATGCCAGCCAAACTGGCTCTTGAAGGGGCGAGTAATGCCACCGATAGAGGTATTGCCCATTGCCTCTTCAAACTCAGGCACAAACATCCCCGGAGTGGCCCAACCTAAATCGCCGCCGCTCAACATAGAGCCAGTATCTTCTGAATGCTCACGGGCGAGCTTGCCAAAATCTTCGCCTTTTTCAATACGCATTTTTAAATCCAACAGTTTCTGACGCGCTTGTGCATCGTCCATAATTTCTGAGGTTTTGATCAAAATATGGCGGGCATGAGTCTGCTCAACTAACTGCTCGCCGCCGCCGCGCTGTTCAATATTTTTGAGGATGTGAAAACCGGCGCCGCTGCGGAAAGGCTTAGATACTTGCCCCTCGCGCAACTCAGCCATTTGATTGCCAAACAACTCCGGCAGTTGCGCCAGTTTACGCCAACCTATATCGCCCCCCTGCAGCGCAGCTTGATCATTGGAATAACTAATCGCCATCTGGGAAAAATCACTGCCCGATTGCAGCTTTTGGTAAATATCGTTGACTTGCTTTTCAGCGGCGGCAATAGTGTCTGCATCGGCACTGCTGGACACGGCAATTAATATATGGCCGATATGAAAATCCGGCGAGGTAGCAAACTTGCCATCGCTAGACGAAAGAAAGTTATTGATATCTTGTTCAGTCACTTTGATGCGGCTATTCACTATGCCCTGCTGCAAATGACTGATAGTCAACTCATTGCGCATTTGTTTGCGCAGACCCTCGAGCGTCAAGCCTTGCGTTTTCAAATCAGCTTCAAGTTGCGCCAAGGTAATTTGATTTTTTTGCAGCACCCGACCAATTGCCTGATCGATTTCTGCTTCATCGACTTTGATTTCGTAACGCTCGGCCATGCCCAATTCAATACGCTCGATAATCAGCTGCTCAAGAATTTGCTTGTTGAGCACATCCTCGGGTGGCAATTGCTGGTACTGGCCTTTCAAACGCTCCAGAATGGACGCCTTGCGATCATTCAATTCACTTTCCAGCACTACATCTTTATCAACAATAGCCACCACCCGATCCAGTGATACTGTATTGCTTTGCGCCAAACCGAGTTGGCTGGTCGCCAGCAGCACACCGCCTAACAATAATGTCCAACCCATGTGCAAAAGATGTGGCCTGCTTTGGTTCTTACTCATAATTCAATCACTGTTTTATTGTAGAGATGCTTCACGCTCACCATAACCAAACATGGCTTTGTCGAGCAAGTTACTAATACGTTGACTCAAATTGCCAAAACCGCGCAACTGCACTTCGATAAACACACCGCGGTCATAGTCATTACTGCTGAGGTTTTCCATAAAATCGGGACTAAAATCGAAATCCACCCACTGCCGCGCGAGAATACGCACGCGGTAGCAGCAATCGGTATATTCGAGCCCAGCAAAGGTGTCGAGTTCCGCATTGTACGTAAAATCGTAGTTAGCACGGGCAATTAATGCCCATTGGTTGGAAACTGGCCAGAGTGTGGTGATGTCGATCTGATTCAGGTTTTCGCCAATATTCGGGGTAGTTTCCAGTGGACTGAGCGAAACCGGATCGCGACTATAGCGGTAGCCAACGTTCAAAATCCGATATTGCTCATCCATGTAATTCAAGCTGGTACTGACAGTATTTATCTGCTTTTGCTGATGGTCGTAAAGCACGTCACTGCTAATGCGCAGATGATCGCCAATCAGCGTACTCACCTGTCCTGCCACCGCCGAGCTAGTGCGGGTATTGGCATAGGCGTCATCATTATTGAGGATGCTGACTTCCCTGTCTTCAAAGTAGCTAATCTGACCGATACTCAAGCGCAAGCGCTCTATGCCGGTATCGCTCTCTACAAAGCGGCTGGTTACACCCAGTGCTAAGTGATTGGTATCATCGATGCGATCACCGCCCGAGAAGCGCGAGTCGCGAAACAGTTGGTTGTAGGTAAAAATCAGATCCGATGTATCAAAATTGACATAGCTAGCTGCGGATGTGAGGCCATAGAGTGCGTCCTGATTTTCATAATCGCGATAGAGATAAAATGCACGCGGCTCCAGGGTTTGGGTAAATGCGTCGCCAAACAAGGTTTTGTCACGCTCAAAATACAAACCCATATCCAGTGAACCTTGCGGCGCTAAGTATTGCTGGCTGCTGTCCACATCCGTGCGCAGATTGGTCGCCTCTAACTCGTAACCAAGGGTTTTCAGACCCACGCCCGGCTTTATATAGCCGATGGTAAATTCTTTATCCCACGTGACTTTGTAGTTAGTGCGCAAACGCTCTCCGGTGATCAAATCCGCTTTGTAGAGCGCATTGGCGGGATCTT
The DNA here is from genome assembly GCF_057196725.1 of Cellvibrio sp. ATLC23. NCBI lineage: Bacteria > Pseudomonadati > Pseudomonadota > Gammaproteobacteria > Cellvibrionales > Cellvibrionaceae > Cellvibrio > Cellvibrio sp. ATLC23. The sequence goes on from NZ_JBXUOS010000012.1 coordinate 29,888, forward strand.
CTTCAAAATAGCGATTCATGCCGAAATGAGTGAATTCATTGTCCAGCTCGATCAACCAATCATTGATGCGGTATTGGCCATCGGCATGCAAGCGTGGTAATTCGCGGTAAGGCAATTGCGAACTGGTCAGCAAGCGAAACTCTTCGGCTTTGGCGCCCAACTGCCAATGCTCACTGCTGTAAGTGGCGGCGGCACGCTGGCGAATATAGGCTTGGCGATTTAGATCAACCGCGCTGCCATCGACATCGCGAATATAATCGGTATCGCTAACATCGGTGTAATCAATTTCAGTCGCCCATGGTTGGTTGCGCCCGCCGGTTTGCTCCAAGCTGTATTGCCAACGATCTTTGCCGAGATACTGTTGATCGATTTCATCGTCAGCGCGGCCAGTATCGCCACTGCGATCGTTGTTCAGCACACTGCCACTCAGCTCTGTATCAAAAAATTCGGACTTGTGGCGCAACTCGGTCACGAGCATATAGCCATGATCAGAAAGGTAGCGCGGCGTGATAGTAGCATCGTAATTGGGCGCGATATTCCAGTAAAACGGCGCGGAAAACTCGCCTATGCCGTCACTTTCATCAAAACCTATTGAGGGAAACAAAAAACCGGTCAGGCGATCAGGCCCCACTGGAAAACGAAAGTAAGGCGCGTAAACCACCGGTACATCTTTGATATGCAAACGCATGTGCTTGGCGGTGCCGTAGTGTTTGTCGTTGTGCAGGGTGATATTTGAGCCGCGGATTGACCAGGTGTTATCGCCCGGCTCACAACTGGTAAAAGTGCCCTGATCCAGACTGATTACCGCATCGCCAAATTTTTGCAGGCTTTCAGCACGGCCGCGCACGCGGGTTTCGTACAGCACAAAACGGGCGTTATCCAAGCGGGCATTGCCGGTATTGGTATCGACATAGGCTTTGTCGGCGCGCAGTAATACGCCCGGCTCACGTACTTGGATATTGCCCTCAAGCTCCGCTTCGCGGGTGGTTTTATCGAAAGTGAAAGTATCGGCGCGAAAGGAGCGGCGCCCCTGCGTCAGGCGCACGTCATCGCGCATGATAAATTTGGTTTGCTTTTCTGACTCTGAGTAATCTGCGGTGCCAAAGATATTGGCTTTTTCCGGATCCATATCCGATTCAGCATCATCGCGCGGCGGCGCCACATAGGCACCACAACAGGCGGTAGGCACTTGCGCGCGCTGCTCGGGGGTTAGCTCATCCAGCGGCACCCAATCCAATTCGCGCAATTGCTCATTGGGGTCTTTTGGGGTGGAAGAGTCAGTCGCCCACACCAAGGGAGCAGACAGGAGCAGCAATCCCGCACACTGGGCTGCAACACACAGGGCTAGGCGGGAACGAAGAAATTTACTGCGCAGATACTGTTTGGGGTGATGCTGGGATGGAGCCATTAACCGCGGTCTCAAATAGGCGCGCCAAGTATGCCGCCGAAAAAATTGATGCGATTCTACTGTAAACAACCTGCACAGGGAATGAATTGGGGGAAATCGCCTGGCTGGGGTAGAATCCAGCCCTAAAGGCAAGCACAGCTGATGCCGCCCAATAATCACCTCAATTTCGGAATCTGCATGACCACGCCCCATACCAAGGTCGATCCAATCGCGACAAACGCATCGACTGCAGCGGCCACCGATGGCAGAAAGTTAGCCCTTACTCACTGGGTAACCCATAACACATCAGCAGAGTTGCATCCCATTGAGCTACACAGCTTGGGAGGGGATGCGGGCTTTCGCCGCTACTTTCGCTTTCAGACACCGTCACAATGGTTGGCAGTTGACGCACCGCCCGCTAGCGAAGATACCGCGCAGTTCCTCGCCATCGCCCGTCTGATTGAACAGCAAGGTGTGCGCAGCCCGCGCATTGCCGCCGCCGATGCCAAGCAAGGGTTCTTGTTAGTTGAAGACATGGGCGACCGCTTATTCTTTCGCGAAGTCGATTCCAGCAATGCCGATAGCCTCTATCAACAAGCAATTTCTACCCTGCTGCAGTTACAGCACAGTCAGGATGATGTTGCACTTATTCCACGTTACGACCGCGCACTCTTGCGCCGCGAGTTGGAAATATTTAGCGAATGGTTTGCAGGCAAATTGCTCGGGCATTCACTCACCGCAACAGAGCAGCAGTTACTCAATAATGTGTTCATCCAACTGGAAGACAACGCCCTCGCCCAACCGCAAACCTTTGTGCACCGCGACTATCACTCACGCAACTTATTACTGCTCGATGACAACTCCCTCGGCGTGATTGATTTTCAAGGCGCGCTCTGGGGCGGCGCCACCTATGACCTAGTCTCGTTGCTGCGCGATTGTTATCTGCGCTGGCCCGCAGAAAAAGTCACGCACTGGGCGCTGGATTATCGCCAACGCGCCATCGCCGCCGGCATTATTCCGAACATCAGTGAAACCGAATTTCTGCGCTGGTTTGATTGGCTCGGTTTGCAGCGCCATATAAAAGTGCTGGGTATTTTTGCGCGCTTGAATTTGCGCGATGGCAAAGCTGGCTATTTAAATGACCTGCCGTTAGTGATTCGCTACACCCTCGAAATTGCCGAGCAATATCCACAATTACAGGCATTCGCCACTTGGTTTAAACACACCTTATTGCCACTGGCGCAACAGCAGAGTTGGTATCAGGACTATCGAATTGCAGGAAATCGAATCGCAGGAAATCAAACGGCGGACAAACAATGAAAGCGATGATTCTCGCCGCCGGGCTCGGCAATCGCATGCGCCCACTTACCGATCACACCCCCAAACCGCTGCTGTGCGCAGGCGGTAAACCGCTGATTGAATATCATCTGGAAAATTTACAGCGTGCCGGTATTCGCGAGGTGATAATCAACCTCGCTTACCTCGGTGAAAAAATTCGCGCCCACTTAGGAGATGGCCAACAATTTGATGTAAATATTCACTACTCCACCGAACCCGAACCACTGGAAACCGGCGGCGCTATTTTGCACGCAATCGATTTGCTCAGCGCTGAGCCTTTTTTATTAATCAATGGCGATGTCTGGTGCGATCTGGAATTTGCACAATTTATCCAGCAGCCATTTAGTGAAAACCAAGCGGGGCATTTACTGCTGGTGCCCAATCCGCAGTTTCATCCACAGGGCGACTTTGCTCTGGCAGAAAATGGCCAATTACTCGATGATCCCGACAAAACACATCCACAACGATTTACCTTTGGCGGCATCAGTTTGCTCAAGCCGGAATTAATTAGCGAGTACCCGGGCAAGCGACAAAAATTTCCGCTGGTAGAAGTTTTGCGCCGCGCAATTAACCATAAACAACTGACCGGACAAGTACACAGTGGCCAATGGAGCGATGTAGGCACGCCCGCAAGGCTAGAAGAACTTGAACACTCTTTACTGCAACACTCAACCAAAACTGCTTAACCCACTACGTTTAACCCACTATAAGGACGCACCATGTTAAAAGCCGATTTCAGCTCACCCAACCCCATCAGTCTCGCCAAACTTATTCCAGTACTGATTGTATTGTTTCTGCTTACGGTTGTTTACGGCAGTTGGTACACAGTGGACCAAGGTGAACGCGGTGTGCATTTGCGCAACGGAAAAATTATCGGTACCGCAGCACCCGGTTTGGGTTTTAAAATTCCACTCATTGATACAGTGGTAAAAATCTCCACACAAACCCACACCGCCAATTATCAAGCGCTGCAAGCCTATAGCCGCGATCAACAACCCGCGACGATTCGCGCATCAGTCACTTTCAGTGTGCCAGCCGACAGAGTGGAAGAGGTCTATGCCAACTTCAAAAGTATCGACTCAATGATGGCACGTTTGGTTGATCGCCAAGTGCCTACCCAAGTTGAAAATATTTTTGGTAAATACACCGCAATTTCCGTGGTGCAAGAGCGGATTAAATTCGGTATCGATGTCACTGACGCCATCACCAAAGCCATCAATGGCCCGGTAGTGATCAACTCAGTGCAGATTGAAAATATCGATTTCAGTGCAGCTTACGAAAAATCCGTAGAAGACCGCATGCGTGCAGAAGTGGAAGTGCAAACGCAAAAACAAAATCTGGAAAAAGAGCGGGTAACAGCGCAGATTGCCGTCACCAAAGCACAGGCAGAAGCCGATTCACAATTAGCCCGCGCCAAAGCAGAAGCCGAAAGTATTCGTATTAAAGGTGATGCAGAAGCCTCGGCAATTAAAATTCGCGCTGAAGCGCTGGCGCAAAATCAAAATTTAATTGAATTAACTAAAGCGGAAAAATGGAACGGACAACTGCCTACCACCATGCTGCCCAATGGCACCCTGCCATTTTTTAACACCAACAAATAAGCAGCAGATACAACAAGGGCGCCGATAGTGGCGCCCTTTTTTATAGAATCAATTCATCGCCAACAATTGCATCGCACCAAATTCATTAACTTGCAAGACCAGCTGGATATCATTATTTGAACTATCCACCACTTTCCCATTAAGTAACAACTCGGTTTTAATCGGGTATACCCCCTGTGGCAAACCTTCAGGCAGGGTAAACGAAAACTCATTTTGGTAGCGGCCACCGCGTTTGGTTTTTGCGTTCACCGGCTTGGTAAAGTTTTTTAACTCTTTGTTATTGTCTTCATTGTCGTAAATCGCAATGCGCTCTTCGATCAATGCAGTTTTTTGTTTGGTGCCTGGCACTACCACTATATCGGACTGAATAATCACCTCTTTGCCCGGTTGAACAATATTGCCCGGCAGGGTTTTGGTGACGTATTGCGTCGCCATAGGCTCGGCAGGCAGGTTGTTGTTTTGCGCTTTGTACTCTTCCGCTACCTGCCCCTCTTTTGCAATTCGCTCGGAGCGATGTTTGATAATCATTTTGGTCAACACCGTCACTGCCACTGCTACAGCAGCCACGCGCGCCGCCGCTTTTAAGCGCTCGCGATTTTTACAGCCCTGATCGCCACTACTGCACTTGTGAGATCGATCTATATTGTCTTTCAAATCTTTTAAACTAAACGCCTGTAGCGGATTCGCCAAAAGACATGACAATAGAACAATAATCGCTTTGCTTTTCATATTTGCAGTACCTGATCGGTTATGGTTGCGAACTCTTGATCTCAATACACTTACTTAATTGTAAAACCGGTTTCCTTAAGTTTGCGCTGGGTTTCTTGCGCCCGTGTTTTTAACGCAATTGCCGCTTTGTTAGTGGAATCCAAATCCAGTGCCGACTCCGCCTTGGCAATCGCGCAGGCATAATTCTTTTTCCCCATGCAGCGCTCGGCATCATCGAGCAGTTTTGCGGTTTTTGCGCCCAGCTCTTTATATTGCTGCTGCGCCATCGCTGCCGACTGTTTCAATTCAACCGCCTGCGCGCTGGCCGGATCAACCGACAATACCTTAGCTGCCACTGCCAGTGCACAATCATAATCCTTTGCGTTCAGGCAATTTTGCCCAGTTACTAATTCCTGATTAATGGACTGCTGCTGCGCTGCCAATGCTAATTGTTGTTGCTGTTCAATCTTGGCAATTTTTTCCATGAGCAATTGGCTGGCCGAATGACTGGCATTGAGTTCACGCGCGCGCTCGGCAAAAAGCCTGGCACAATTTAAATCCTGCTGCTGCAAACAGGTTTCAGCCTCTTGCACCAAGGCCGCCATTTTTTCCTCATCGACACGTTCAGCCTTGGCCGTTTGCGCTGCCTGTAAAAGAGCGATGGCAACCTGATTATCCGGCGCAAGATTGGTCGCCACCATGCTCTGCTCGATCGCACAATTAAAATCGCTCTGCGCAAAACATTGTTGCGCTGCAGTGATTTTTTCGGCGATGGTCGCCTGTAATGTTTGCTTTGCTTGATATTGGCTATAACCAAACCAAGCCGCACCGGCGAGTGATACCAGCGCCAAACTGACTGCGACGGTTAACATTAACGGATTGCGCCGGGGAAATAACTCATCAACAAATTGCGCAACGCTCGCCGTGCGCTCTGCTTTAGTGAGTGCCAGTGCATGGCTCAGTGCTCGCCACTCACGGGCGCTGAGTTTATCCAAGCGTTTTGGCGTCAGCTTTTGTTGCTGCGCATCCAACGCTGAGCGATTGTTATAGGGGTGGCGCCCCGCCAGCATTTCATACACCACACAGGCGAGCGCGTAGACATCATCGCTAAAACCAAGCGGTTCATCTTTTACCATTTCGATGGTGGCATAAGCAGGTGTCAATGCGCCTAACTGCCCAGCATCAAAATGGTGTTTTTGCACTTCTTTGGAGGCGGCGCGCGCGATACCAAAATCCAGCACCTTGGCGTTGCCATCGGTATTAACAAACACGTTGCCGGGTTTGAAGTCGGCATGAATTAATTTTCGCTGATGGGCATAAGCCAGCGCAGCACACAAATCTTTGGTGATTTTCCAGACCCGCTCTTTCGCCAGCCCCTTGCCACGCTGCGCCTTGATCAGTTGATCCAACGGCTGCCCTTCGAGCAGCTCCATGGTCATAAACAGCGTATCGCCCTCGCGATCAAAGTCGTGCACCGTGACAATATTAGGGTGGGCGAGGGTTTGCGACTTGGCGGTTTCCTGCTGCAGGGTAACAAAAGCGTCGGGATGGTCTTTGAAATCCTGATTGAGAATTTTGGTGGCGATATAAGGATTGGGATCCTCCGCTTCGACTTTGCGCAGATCCTTGGTTTTATAGACGGTGCCCATACCGCCGTGCCCCAGCACATCTTCCAACAAAAAGCGTTTCTTCAGCAGTGTGCCCTTGCCGCTCTGGGATTGTTTAACCAGCTCCCGCGCCTGCGCAAATCCAGCGGAGTGATTATGGGGAGCGCTGTATTGGGTGAATTGCGTGGCGTTGGGAGCAGCAACAAATTCATCGCCGCTGCGCACAGTTGTGGCATTCACATCGGTTTGATTGGATTCATCATGAGTAGACACGCAAAAATCCCCTGGAGGTTTCAACCTTGATCGCTGGCGCCAATATTATCATGCCGCGTACCTGTATACTGGTTAGCACAGCAACTCCCCCCACCACGACTATAATCAGTCAATTACTCGGGGATATTGGTTGACAAAAAAATCGAACACGGCATAATGTCGCGTCCTTGAATCCCGACCCTTTTTTCGACAGTATTTGTCCAGAATTTATCTTATAGGAGCACTAAGGTGGCAAACTCACCCCAAGCCAAAAAACGCGCGCGTCAAAATGAAAAAGCTCGCAAGCACAACGCAAGCATGCGCTCTATGGGGCGTACTTACCTCAAGAAAGTGCTTGCCGCTATCGCCACTGGCGATAAAGCAGCTGCCCAAACCGCTTATGTTTCAGCTGTTTCAGTGATCGATCGTATCGCTGACAAAGGCCTGATTCACAAGAACAAAGCCGCTCGTCATAAGAGCCGCTTGAACGCAAAAATCAAGGCATTGGCAGCAGCTTAATCGCCCTTTTGATCTCGCGTGTAAAAAAACCGGCTTAAGCCGGTTTTTTTATGCCCGTAATTTAACCCAAATGCTGCCATAGACACCATAAAGCATAATTTTAGGTCTATACAGTGTCATAAAAACAGATTATCTTCGGCAGCAACTTTTGCTTGGAACCTTTTCCAGCACAACCAAAAAGAGAGCTGGGCTTGGGGTGATATCAACTGGCGAGCAACCCGATAAAGGATGCAGTTGCCCACAGTTAGCACCTAACCCAGAAGTGCACATACTAATAATGGAGATACTCTATGCTGCCGCGTGACCACTATCTGAAACAAACATTTCAAGATACCGTTAACTTTCCCGATGGTTTTGAAAAAGGTGGCCTATCGGACATTCAGGCGCGCCTGATTCGCAAACAGGGCATACTGATAAATGCCCTAACAATGGAAGAAGTCTCAGACCCCACCGCAGACGATCTGCACATGCTCAAAGTCATCGCCAATCAGAGCGCCCCCAAAAGCCCTATAGAGCAAGCTTGGGTCAAATATCTCTCTATCGTCAAAACACGCCAAGCCGCAGCACCCACCAAGGCCAGCAAAACCAAAACAACCAAGGCAAAAGCAGCTGAACCCGCCACTGAAGAGGCTCCAGCCACCAAGGCAAAAGCTGCCAAGAAAACCGCAAAAACAGATTAATAACATCTTCACGCTGCAACAAAAAAGGCGCAACCATTAATGGGTTGCGCCTTTTTGTTATCCGCAGCGCATTAAATGCTGCCGCTTAGAACTACTGCGGAATCAACACCTGCACTGAATAGCTGCGCCCCGCCTGAATATTACCAATGCAATTATCATCAAGCAGCTCACCATTACAGCGCACCTCGATTGCACTCACATTACTGCGCACCAACTCCACCTTAAACTCGGCACCGCGGAAGTGCCGCACCACAGAAGCACTCGGCCAGTGCGATGGCAATTGCGGCGCGATGCGCAGCCCTTTTTCACAACCCTGCAAACCAAACACACCCTCAATCAAACAGCGATACACCCAAGACACAGTGCCGGTATTAAACAGCTGTGATGAACGCCCCGCAGTGCGCGGATACTGGTGATAAGCACCGCGATAATAATTGGGGATATACACCGGCAACTGACCGCGCTGCAAATAATCTGCCTCACTTGGACCAGGAATCATTTGGCGCAGCAATTTATAGGCACGATCCGAATAGTGATGATTTTTTTCAGCAATGCTAAACAAACTGTAGATATAAAAAATCGCCGCGTGATTGTAAACCGAACCGTTTTCCGCCGAACCGGGATGCTTCTGCGTCACCCGACCCACATCATCGCGCATCGCGGTATATGCAGGCGCAAGCATGGTTACACCGTAAGGTGTTTCCAATTGCTGCTCAATGGCGGCAATCATTTTTTCTCGCTGCTCTGCACTCGCCGCACCTGCTAAAATCGCCCAACTCTGCGGATTTAAAAAGATGCGCCCCTCTTTGTCTTTGCTTACACCAAACACCACGTCATCGTCAGTGATACCGCGTCCGAACCAGTCGCCATCCCACAAGTATTTATTCACTGCTGCATTCACATCTTGCGCACCAGCACTAAATTCGTTTTGCAATCCTGTTTGGGATTGTTTAGCGCAGACATCCGCCCATAAATTCAATGCATAAGCCGTTGCCAGGGATAACCAACCAGAAACGCCCTTGCCCTTGTAGCCCACCATATTCATTGGATCACACCAATCACCTTGAGCGATAAAACTCAGGCCGCGCTGATCGCGCGACTGCAATAACCAGCGCATCGCATTAGAGATGCGCTCGAATACGGAAAGAGTTTTACCATCATGACCTGCTACAGGTTCTTGCAAAATGGCGTAGTCATTGGTTTCGTCGAGATAGGTTTTTAAACACACCGGTAGCCACACGCAGTGATCCGTGTGAGGAATTTGGTTGATATATTTCAACTCGGCACCTTCGGCGAGCAAAATACCATCCGGCATAGCGCCCGATTCTTCCTGTTGACTGAGCGCATGCAAAAATGCCGCGCGGGTAACTTCGGGTTTGATGTAAGTCATCCCCATATTGTCTTGCAGATAATTGCGCGTTTGCGGGTCTGTGGTTAAACGATTGACATCACCGTGATAAAACACCTGACGCGGCAGCCAATTGTTTACAAAATTATTTAACTCCGCATCGGGCGTTTCAATTTGTAAACAGCCACTGCCAGTGGCGATATAGGCGGCATAATCCGCCTGCGCTTTAGCAAAGCCCGATGCGCTCAAATAGGTATCGCGCAGGTTTTTAATTTCTGCATCGTCAAATGCCGGCCCAAAAATAAATCGATAATCTTGCTGCGCCTGATCCGGCATTTCCAAACGGTATTGCAAAATCGCCGCAGGCGTTTCATAACGCGCATCACCGCAGGCGAGCACATCCGCTTGCAACGCAGTTGGATTGTGCAACCCACCCTCGCCTTCAAAGGTTTCCTGCTTGGCCTCCCAGGCAACGGGGTTAACCTCATGCAAGAAAAATGTTTTGTCTTTGAAATTTTTATTTTTAAAATAGTCAGCCACTTTTTGATAAGGGGTGACACAAGTAGCGATAATTCCGCCGAGATCTGCACGGTATTCGGCCGACTGATTCATCCAAGACATATAGCCAACAGGGAAATAAGTATAGACACTCAGTTTGCGCACGCGGCCGGAATTATTAATCACGCGCAATTGCCACAATTCCACCACATCTTTTACCGGCAGTGACAGCGTCAACTCGGCGCGCACACCATCGCACTCAATCGCCCACTGCAAATCGCTTTTGCCAACAGAGAAAACATAATCTTCGTAGGGCGCACGCACTGGCTCATAGGGCGCAGAAAAAATCTTTCCTGTTTCTTCATCTTTGATATAAAAAAACCGCCCCGGATGATGGGCATAGTAGGGCTGCTCCGGCTGCATAAATGTTTTTGCTTCCAGATTCGGCGCATAGGCATATTTAGCAGGTTCGGGCTGCATAAATTGTGCAACCGCATAACCGCGACAGGTTACCTGAATCATCATCTGCTGATTCCACAGAAATCCTGCAGCGCGCGGCATGGCCGTCGGAGTTAACAAATCATAGCGTTCGCCAGTCTGGCTGGGACTCAGTAGAGCGTTGGTCATGAAGGTGTCCTATCGAAAACAATTATTACGAGTGGGGAGGGAAATAAAAAAGCGCCGCAACACGGCGCTAAATTAAAGCAGTAATAGCTAGGAGTGACGCGCCTCAAGCTCTTGCTGGATTGATTCCACTTTAGCGTCACTCAGGTTGTAAAACAGTAGCGATAATGCGGTGAGGAGCGCAAATAACCCGGGCACCAAGGTTTGCATATAGATGATGCTATCGAGCGAAGCGCCATCCTGCATCTGACCTGCTTGATAGCCCATCATCGCCAACACTGAGAGCATTAATGCCGAACCAATTGCGCTGCCAATTTTTTGCGAGAAAGTGGTAGCAGCGAAAGTCATACCTGTTGCGCGGCGCCCATTTTTCCACTCGTTATAATCAGCCACATCAGCATACATCGCCCAGGTAATCGGCGGTTTAAAACCCAGTGCAATACTGATCAGAATATTCAGTGCAAACATCCAGATAATTTCTTTAGGTAACTCTGCACTATCGCGCACTGTGCCATCCGCGCCGATACGCTTCACACTAATTACCTGCCCGTTCGCATCAAGCAGATTCAATGCCGGCCCTGTTTCCGCCAAAGGCACACGCTCTTTAATAATCCAAAAAATTTTGTCGTGGCGCAGCCACTGATAGACATCACCCTCTGCATGAGGCCTCCCAAGCAAGGTGGCCGCATCAAGCTGCACCTCATTAGAGGTTATATCCAATACACCGTTAGCGTGCGGCTTGGGCACAAAGGTGAATGCAATTGACAATATCGCGACCACACACAGCAACCACATCAACAATTTACGTTTATCGACATATTTAGTAACGGTTGAAGCGAACATTGCGCCGACCATCAGGCCCGCCATTTGCAAACCTATATAGTTGCCAAGCAAATCCGGGCGCTCAACAAAATAGCGAAAATAATAAGCAGCTGAACTACCGCGCAGTGTCATAGTGATCATAAACACCAGCGCCAATACAAATAACACCAACCATGGGCGACAGATGAACAGATCTTTCAAATCATTTAAGGGATGGGTTTTTTCTTGCGTGAGCGCTGGCTGGATTCGCTCGCGCGTAGTCAAAAAAGTAACCATAAACAAACAGCTGGCGATGATTGAGTAAATAACCATGGTCATCTGCCACCCTTTTGCGGAATAGCGATCGCCATCACCAAAATACTCTGCCAATTCCGGCGTGGCCGCACCCACCAAAATACTGGCGAAGTAGGCAAAGAAGAAGCGCGTGCTATTGAGCTTATTGCGCTCCTGGGTGTTAGCCGTTAAGACTGCGGAGAGCGAGTTGTACGGCATATTCAACACGGTATAACAAAGCATTAACAGGCAGTAAGACGCGTATGCCCAGATCAACTTACCTGTATCATCCAACTCAGGGGTGCTCATGGTTAAAATGCCTGCACCCATCATCGGCAGCGCACCCCAGAGTAAATAGGGGCGAAATTTTCCCCAGCGAGTATTGGTGCGATCGGCAATGCCGCCCATGATTGGATCGGTAATCGCATCAATAATCTTGGTAACGGTAATCATGGTTGCCGCTGCAGCAGCGCCAATACCAAACACGTCCGTATAAAAAAATACTAAATAAGATCCAATAATCGCCCAATAAAAATTGAATCCGGCATCACCCAAACCGTAACCAATTCGCTCGCGCCAGCTCAGCTTAGCGAGGCGATCATCTTTTGTTGCCAGGGGCTGTTGCACATTCACCATTACTCTCCAACTTTTGATTAATAGCATTTCGCCACCCGAGAGAGCGGTATCCATCAGAGGGAAATGCATTAGGGCTCTAGTAGTAGGTCTTGTTTTATAGTTTTTTGCGGATTACAGACGGCAAACAATCGCTACAACAAACGACTGGTCGAAGCACGCTTGCGGATCTCATAACCCATATCTATTTTTTTCGACTCAATCGGTTTCTCATTGAGCACACGAATAATCATTTCAGACGCTTTAACACCCATCTCATAACGGCCAACCGACACACTGGTGAGCGATGGGTTTACGTACTCTGCCGCTTCGATATCGTTAAAACCACAAATTGCCATATCCTGAGGGACACGAATATTCATCCGCTGCGCCTCAAACAAGGCACCGAGAGCCAAGTCATCATTCACACAAAATACAGCGTCGATAACACCATTCGTGGAAGCCATTAAACTTTTGAACAGTTCGCCACCAACACCAATCGAAGATGGCTCTGGGGTGGTGACTATGTAATTCTTTTCAAACTTACCCGCCTGCTCGAGTGCAAGCTTGTAACCCTGCATACGCTGCTGCACACGCGGGTCCATACGGGCGCCGATAAAACCGATGCGCTCATAACCCTGCCCCAGCAAATACTTCACCACATCAAAACCCGCGCGGCCGTGCGCAAACCCAACATTCATATCGATAGGATCGGCCAATAACTCCATGATCTGCACGATCGGAATACGCGCCTTATGCAGGAAATTTTGACAGGCTTTGGTCTGGTCGCCACCGGTGATAATCAACCCTTCGGGCGATTGGCTCAGCAGTGTTCGCACCATTTTTTCCTCTTCCAGGGGCGAGTAATGGGTATCAACCAAGAGTACCTTATAGCCCGCTGCGCCCATCACCTCATAAATACCGCGCAACACCTCGGTAAAGACGATGTTACTCAATGATGGAATGGCAACGCCTATCACTCTTGACTTGGAGGAAGCCAAAGAACTGGCATGCTGATTGGGTATGTAACCGAGCGCATCAATGGCTTTTTGCACCTGAATGCGCAGAGATTCTGATACTTTTTCGGGCTGATTGATCACGCGGGAGACAGTGATTGCACTAACACCTGATGCATCGGCCACATCAACAAGGGTGATTTTCTTATCGGAACTTCTTTTTTTTGCTGTTTTCATAGGCAATATCTGCACTTGGCTATTATTTTTTGCTAACATACCACAAGCACAATGATTGCGCTATCATCAGCATGCTCGCATGCTTTGATCTTTCGGTGTACACGAGAAAACTTCCATGCACTATTCAGTAGCGATAACTAACCCTGATGCCAGCACCCACCTCATTATTATTATGGGTGTTTCAGGTAGCGGAAAGTCATCACTGGCCAAGGCATTGGCTGAACACTACGGTTACGTCTATTTGGATGGCGACGACTTTCACAGTCAGGAAGCGCGCGATCGCATGGCGAAAGGTCAACCCCTGACCGATGCCATGCGCCTGCCATGGGTCATTCGTATGCGCGATTACTTTCGCGGTGTTGCACGCAATCATCAGCATTCAACACTGGCATTTTCCGGCCTTAGACGCATGCATCGCGACGAGCTGCGCAAAGCCGGATTGAAAACCATTTTCCTCTTTTTAAACAGCGACAAAGACACCATTCAAAATCGCGTCAACAAACGCGCCGGGCATTTCATGGCGCCCAGCTTGGTCGATAGCCAATTCGACAGTTTGGAAGACCCGAGCCACGAACCAGATGTATTCACAATTGATGTGAATGCCCCCTTTGATCAAGTGCTCTCAATGGCGATCCATGTAGTTGATCGGGAGCTTCATCATCAAGCAGACGCACTACTTGCCTAACACAGGCTTGGCTTTCCGCCCCACACCAGCGAGAATGTGAACTCTTGAGCCAGATCTTGATCCAATGATCAACATCACCCATGGAGAATCACAGATGTCATCTTCAAAAGTTATCTTCATTAGCAGTTTATTAGTACTTGCCGGTGCGATTTCTGCCTGCGCTGGAAAAACCCAATACCGCAGTGCCTGCGCTCAAGAAATCGATGCCGCTTGGAGCGAGCTATCCATCGCCAAAGCAGATGGCTTTAGCGGAACAGTCAGTTACACCAAAGCGCTAGGCCTGATTACCACCGCACGCACCATGCAAGGCGTGGAAAACTTCGATAACTGCTACAACCAAGCTAAAAGCGCACGCTTCTATATTCGCGAATCGCGCAAAGGCCAGTAACAAACTCCCGCATATAAAATACCAATCGATAAAAAATGCCCGACATCTGCCGGGCATTTTTATTTTGCAAGATTACATTTAGGAACCAATCACTCCACCATCATTTTTAGTCACTAGCACCGTTGTAGAACGCGGTCGAGTTTTGCCGTCGCTGGCAGGGTAGCTAATTCCTGGATGCTGAATATTGAGCCACAGGCTTTTGCCATCCGGCGTTGCAGTCAAACCGGTAATTTCGCAGCCGCGCGGCCCGACCAGAAATCGTTTCACTTCACGGGATACGGGATCGGCACAGAGCAATTGATTGCAACCCATTGGTTGATACACACTTTCTTCATCGTCGAAATCGGTTTCAATCCACAGGCGGCCATCGGCATCAAACCACAAACCATCCGGACAGGAAAATTTATCTCCGCGAATAGTGCCCTGCTGATTTTCCGGAAAGGCTTCATCAGCATGATTGCCCGCAAGCAAAAATATTTCCCAGTTAAATTCTGTCGCCGCCGGATTGGAGTCTTTTTCCGCCCAGCGCAGAATTTGCCCGTGATGATTTTCTTGGCGCGGATTTGCGGCATCCACCGGCTGATCCGGTTTGGTACCGCGCTCATCATTATTAGTGAGCGTGACGTAAAGCTCGCGTGTGTGCGGATCAACCGCCACCCACTCAGGGCGATCCATCGGTGTTGCGCCGAGAATATCAGCGGCAGCGCGCGCATTAATTAGTACATCTGCCTGATTCATAAAACCATTGCGCGCGGTTAACCCCCGCTCGCCCCACAGCAGTGGCAACCACTCGCCACGACCATCGCTATAAAATACCGCAACGTACAAAATGCCTTCATCTAACAAATCCAGTTTTGCGGTTGGATTTTTTTTATCAAAGCGCTGCTGCGCGACAAATTTATACACATATTCGCCGCGCGTATCATCACCCGAATACACGGCCACTTCGCCTGCATCACCCACCACAAGGGTTGCACCCTCGCGCGCAAAACGCCCCAGTGCGGTACGTTTTTTTGGCAGCGATTGCGTGTCAAAAGGATCAAACTCAACCACCCAACCAAAACGATTTGGCTCATTCACAAAGCCATTAAAATATTGTTTTTCGGTTGGTGTTGCATCAAAACGCGGATCGACAGTTTCCCAATAGTATTTACTGCTATTTGCGCCATTAGCAATGCCGTAACGCTTATGGGAAACACGCTGCTGCCAATCTTGCGTGTCGCGATTAACAAAATAATTATGCCAATTTTCTTCACAGATTAAATAAGTGCCCCAAGGAGTTTGCCCCATTGAGCAATTGTTTAACGTGCCCAGCACCCGGGTTCCAGTAGGATCTTGCGCGGTTTTCAAATCTGCCGAACCAGCTGCAGGCCCGGTAATTTCCATGGGAGTATTAGCGGTTAAGCGACGATTAAATGAAGAATTTTTTACCCGCTGCCAATTGCGCGGCTGATCGCGTTTAATTTCGATCACACTCACACCGTGCGCAGCCTGCTCTTTTAATACTTCCTGCTCCGGGCGATGAATAATACCTTGCGCATCAAGTGTTTCAGTGGGGCCATTGGGATGCAATGACGGATTCGTGTATTCATGATTAATCACCAACAAACCGTGATCATTTGGCGCAGACGGAAACGGAAAATAGGCCATGCCGTCGTGATTTTGTCCCGCCTGCAATTGCTGCTCTTGCCAAGTATTCGTTGCATCGGCTTTCCAGGGAGTTGCACCGGCAATAACTTCATCGCCCCAGGAAAAAAATGCGCGCGCACTATAACCTTCTGCTACCACAACACGATCAAAATCAAGCGCAGCTTGAATTGGCACAGATTTAAATCCAATCACTGTTGATGTGGTTTGTAGCGGAAGCACGGGCGATAACTTTTTAGCATCGCTTGTGCAAGCCGATAAACTTCCGCCCAAAAAACCGCCTAGCGCCAACCCGAGCCCACCTTTTAATAAGTTGCGGCGATTAGCGATAACATCTGACAGCCAGGGATTGGCAGATGGGTTAACGGGAATATCATCCACATCGACAAGTCGGAGATTTTTCTTATCATTCATTGCCATTTACCTTTAATCTAACTGCAACGCGTTACGGATTTTTTCCCAGCTCACATATTTAAAATTCTGCGGTGCTTCCGGCATGACTTTATGGCCGTCCTGCACCACTAACATACCCTCAGTAAATACATCGCCGAGATTGGCATGAGTCACCTCAAGGCCATCGGTTTCCGAAACGCCGTCAATATTCTTATCTGCACTTAAATCAATACGAATTGCACCGCGAACTTTATAGGGAGCCACCGCATCAAGAATCACATAGGAATTATTACCCTGACTGGACACCACCAGATAACTTTTATGTTTACCCTGATAAATTCCCAATCCCTCTACGTCGGCCACTAACACATCGCCCGCGCGCAATACTAATTCAACTTGCGTTCCTGAGTTTGGTTCAGCGCCGATGGTCCACACCGCTTCATCTTCTTCGCCCACAAACAAGCGCTGGTGTTTGTCGTCAGCCACACAACCTTCCGGCTGGCTCTGCACAAAAAAACTGCGCACTTTTTTGCCCTGCCAGTGAATAGATTTTTTATTTTTCGGATCAGTAACAGCGGTTAATTGGATTTGCTGGAACTCACCGCTTTTTGCATTGGGAATAGCATAGGTGATGCCACTGGCATTCTGGTACAGACAAAAACCGTAAATATCCTCAAGGTCAGTAGCGACGCTGCCGGAATAGGATAATTTTCCATTGTTTGGGTCGATGGTATAAATCGCCAAACTATTATCATCGCGATTGGTAGCAACAGCTATGTCGACTACTTTTTTACCAAAGGGAACCGCGTAGCGCACATCGACATTATTTAATTTTCCGGTATTAAACTGCTGCACTTCGCGCCCTTGCATATCGTACACAAATAGGCCTTGCTGTTTATTAGTGCCGATCACCAAACTTTTTTGCGGGCGTTTTTTGTTGATCCAAATAGCAGGATCATCTGCGGCATCGCCAAAACGCGCCATCACTTGGGTTTGCACATCCGCTGTCACACTCACCATCGCGTGGGCTGACTTTTCCGGTGTTAATTGCCAAGGCAAGGATAAAAATTGGTTGCCAGTTTTTTCATCGCCCACTACCACTTTGAGTGCATATTTGTCCGCAGTATTAGCGCCCACCAAAACTGCTTTTACCATTTCCGGTTCATCAGTATTGGGAAGGTTCTGTACCTGCTGTTGTTTGAATTTACCTTGCTGTGTGCGATACAACACCAGTTGTTTTTCTTCCGCGATTGCGGCGATCAATCCTTGCGGCACCACGGCCAGCGATTCCACACTGCCGCGCAATGCACCAAAAGGCTGTTGCATATCCACCGCTATGCGACCGGGAGCGGATTCCTCGGAAGCACCCTGCGCCCAAATGCCGACACCTTCTTCGGCGACAAATAAAATGTCCTGCGCATCATCCACTGCACAGGCTTTGCTGTTAGGTGCTATGGGTACACGGCGCAATAATTTTGCGGCGGCGTTGCCATTGGCATCAATCACCAACCAGTGCTCCGCCATGCCGCGTTCATCCAGCAAATAAAGCGAAAGGTGTTTTCCGCTTACATGGCTTAAACACAAATTTTCGATTTTAAATTCCGGTGTAGGTACACGCAGCAATTCGCGCAGTTTTCCTGTCTGCGGATCAAGTGCGATCAAGCCCGCTTGCTGCTCAGGTAAAAATACCGTTGCAGCAATCAACTCTGCACCGGTAGTTTTTTGTGAAGCCAATGTCACTGGATAACGCCAATCCAACAATTCTGCCGATTGTGGCAATTGCGCCAGTGACGAACCATCGGCTGCGCGCCAGTGAATGGCATCACCCAGGCTAAGATAAGTCATTTGCTGTTGCTGCAGCACCGGCAATGGCGCAACCAAACCTTGTTTTAACTCAGGCGGTAAATTATTTTCAGCAACCACAGGCAAACAAAAAATAGCCAGCGCACTGGCCAGCAACACACTACGCACATACATCATAATCAAAACCTTTGTTATAGGATGGCTCAGCAAGAGCCATCCGAATCGCAAGAGCACATCCAATCAATACTTAAAAATGCATAAAGGTAATACCGAGTTTATAGGTCGCACCGTAGCTTTCGTATTGCGAATTGTAGTTAGCATCTTTCACGTAGGAGTAATACACCTCATCCGTCAGGTTCAATGCTTCAAAATGCAATTTAACCGAATCACTCAAGTAATAACGCAGAGAGAAATCCAACTGCATTTGATCGTCGACATAAGTGTCTTTCACCGCGTCCATTGGATCACTTACTTCAATTAAGTAATTAGATTTATAGTTGGCCGACAAGCGCATGCTCATCACATCAGACTCGTAGCCCAGCATAAAATTCGCGGAAACGTCTGATTGGCTAGGCATAGGAATATCGCGCACGATAAATTCACTGTCGTCATAACCGCCGATTTGTGCCGAAGAGTCAACAAAGGTTGCATTGCCGCCAATCAGCAAACCATCCCAAGGTGATGGCAAACTCGTGAACTGTTTAGACGCGGAAAATTCAACACCGAGTATGTCGGCTTTATTGCCATTGACATAGGTTACTACTTCATCAAACCCTTCATAACCCGCAGTGCCACCCAGGTCAGTTTGATAAACAAAATTGTCGATGGATTTATAAAACGCAAACGCTGAAATTACACTTGCAACACCGGGGTAATGCTCAATGCCCAAGTCGATATTACTGGACTCCAGCGATTTCAAATCCGGATTGCCAAACTCTGCGGCAATATCACCGTCATCTTCTTCAATCAAGCGGCCGGGAGACAACTCGGCAAAACCAGGGCGCACTACTGAGTTAGTCCAAGCGGCGCGCACTTGTGTTTTATCATTGATGCTGTAGCGAATATGTAAAGCAGGTAAAAAACAATCGTCAGAATTTTCAAACGAGGTCGCACTGACTTCACCGCTGTCTGCATCATAGGAATTGCCCTGCGCGGTAAATTCCGTGCTTTCATAGCGCACGCCGGTCAGAATGCGCCACGCATTAATATCCACACGCCCCATCACATAAGCGGCGCTGGTATCTTCAGTGACAACATAATCGCCAATGCTACTTTCTTCTTCATCCCATTCTGCATCTGCAACTGCTGCTTTGACCTGCGCAGCATTAATAGAGCTACCAAATTGGCCGTGTTTATAATCTACCGCGCCACCAGAAAATGTGCTGAGCGATGTATCGCCGGTAAAATCTTCCGCAATCCACACTTCGACATCATTATCTTTTTCACGGGCGCTGTGTTTTGCCCCAAACTTTATTTGTGCTGGTTTATTGCCCAACTCCAGGTCGCGGGTGAAATCCAGATTAAATGCCGTGCTTTCATCATTGGTATTAGTACTACCCAACTCAACTTCATCTAATTTATAACTGGCCGATTGATAAAACTCAGCAGGCGCATTGATGTGAATTTTTCTGTTATTGCCATAGGAGAGATCAAATACTTCATCGGCAATAACATCATCGTCAATTTTAAATACCGCACCGGCAATATTTTGCGGCTCGTCTTCGCCAGATTTGCTATAAGCCGCACGGTAATCCACAGTCCACTTATCCAAACGGGTCTGCCCGCCCAGTGAAGTCGAAAGAATTTTTTGCGTTTCGGTGCGATCTTTTAATTCGCGCTGCACTTCCGCCGAACCGACTTCGCCTTCGGCGACAGCACCTTCAAATTCAATAACATTGGCCAAACGAATTTCTGCATCTGTGTATTCGCTGTACAGGTTGCGCCAATATAAATCAGTATTGTCATTGGGTTTGTAATCCAAATTCAAGGTAATACCGGAGCGCTCGCGGGTAATACGGTAATCGCGCTGTTCCAATTCTTCTAACAGAGCACCTTCGTCAAAATCCCATGCGCCGCCAGTTTCTACGTTATCCGAACCGAACTCACGTTTGAACGAACTGATCCCAAACGCTACGCCGAGATTGTTTTCATCACCACCCAAACTAAATTGATTGCTTGCGGTCGCGGCAATTTTCGGGCTGGTATTTTCAGTATTTTCATCAAAACTGCCTTCAGCCGTGAGTTGATAAAAAAATCCATCGCGATCAAATGCCGACAGGCTTTGCACATCAATGCTGCCACCAAGTGAATTGGCATCCATATCCGGTGTTAAACTTTTGGTCACTGTTAAGTTTTCTAACAAGTCCGATGGAATTACATCCAGCGCCACTGCACGGCGATCCGCATCCGGCCCCGGCACACCGACACCATTAATGGTGACGGCGTTGTAATCTGGCCCCATACCGCGCACACGCACGTAGCGGCCTTCACCCTGATCGCGCTCAATTGATAAACCGGGTAAACGCTGTAAAGATTCAGACACATTGGTATCCGGAAATTGACCAATCGCATCGGCCGATACCGCAGTAATAATATTGTCGGCACTGCGCTGTTTATTGAGCGCTTTATTAATGCCCGCCACTTGACCAATTACAATCATATTCTCAACCAAACCGGACACACCGGTTAATTGAAAATTTTCGCGTGTGGTTTGTTGATCTTGCACAATCACTGCGCGTTTAATATCGTCCGCACCGATATAACTGGTGACCAGTGTGTAGTTGCCGGGTTTAACATCCAAAAACACAAAGCGTCCGTCGCGCTGGCTCACAGCTTCGCGGTTCAATTCTGCGATGCGAATTTTTGCACCCTGCAAGGCAATGCCTTTTTCAGTAGCGTTTACCTTTCCTTCGATGCGCCCATCAGCTACCGCACCGCCAGCCAAGCCCGCGATCACAACTGCCATAGCTGTTTTGATGAATTTTCGATTCATGTTTGATTCCGATGCATATTTTTTCACACTAAGCTCCCCCGTTAATTTTTTTAAAAAGATTCAACGGCGCCAAACTAGGGGCAATAAATGACACTTCTGTGACGAACGGGCTTAGGCGCCAACAAATACCCTGAGCTGATTTGCCTCCTCTACTGCTGCTAAGTTATTTTCAACACCTCCAACCCTGATTCATAAAACCGTCACACGAATCTGCTATCGGTGCAGCACTTTTATCTTACGAGTTATGCGCGGTTATGCTGAAACACCACAAATGGAAACTATTTTTTGTTGGCATGAGTGCAAATTTGGCGCTAATCGCCAGCCTTGCGATTGCCGATTTAAAATTATTCGCGGAAATTAATTGGCTGGATGTGCTCAGTGAAGGTGGCGCCGCAGCGCTGGCTTTGGTGTGGCTCGTATTAATTTTGCACAGCCGCCCAACTGGGCGGGTCACCCAGTATTTAAGCTTGGGTTTAAGCGGAATTTTTTTGGCTGGTTTTCAGGATCTGCTCGACGAATTTATTCGTTTCCCCGATGCAGTGCAGTGGGATCACTGGATAGAGTCAGGCTGTATGCCGATTGGTTTATTATTTCTCACTCTCGGCATTTATCACTGGCATAAAGAACAGCTCAGCATTAACGCGCAATTGCGCAAACGTGAGCGTTTATTTCGCGAACACCGCAGTATGGATTTCACCACCAATTTGAGTGGCGCCGATTATTTGCGCAAGCAGTTAAGCCAAGCACTGCCCGAGCATCGCCATGCAACTAACACGCTGGCGCTACTGCTGATTGATGTTGATAACTTTAACGAAATTAACCGCTGTTATGGCCATCAACAGGGCGACCATTTATTGCAATCATTAAGTGAATTGATATTGCTGAGTATTCGCCGCAACGATTTATTGTGCCGCTACGCGGGCGATAGATTTGCATTAATACTGCCCAATACTGGCCGCGTAGTAGCAGAAAAAATGGCCAGTGAAATATCCATGCTGGTACAGCACCTTGCCTACAAAACCTTTACCCAAGATGAAAGTCTATTTCACTCGGTCAGTATCGGTGTAGCGCTCACCAGTATCGACAGCAGCACACCCGACTCAGCTGAATCGCTGATCGAACGCGCAAATCTGGCGCTACTACACGCTAAAGAAAAACGCCGTATGGCGATACAACAGGCGGCTTGATTAGCACCATGAGCCATAATTTGCATGCAGCGACTGAAGATGTTTCCCCGACTTACAAACCGGGCCACTACTTTGAAATTGACACACCTTTTATTCCAGCCCACCAGTGGCCGCGCGCATTGATCGACTTGGCATTAAGCCGCGGTATGGAAGAACATAAATTACTGCGCGACACGGGTATTTTCTGCGAAGACATAACCACCAATAATCTACAGCTAACACCGCAACAATGTTTTCAGCTAATTCAAAATATGCAAAAACATTCACATAGTCAGGAGTTCAGTTTTTTACTGGGTCATCAAATTTTTTCCGCGCCTGCCCACCCAACAAAGCACCACAACCCAACAACGCACCATTCAACAATTAGCCACGAAAAAAATAATTTACACAACACCGCTAATTTGCAGCAAGCGCTTGATGTGTTGCTCGCGCAGCAAATTCAATTGATGCCGCTGCTCAACTTGCGCAGCGTGTATGAACAAGATCGGCTAGTCATCTATTGGCAAGACGCCTGTGGTGCGGAGGCCACGCAGATTTTTTTATTGGAGATGATGTTTACTGCACTCAACTCACTCACCCGATGGCGCAGCGGTGAGTCTTATCCCTGGCAGTTTTATCTGACCCATAAAAAACCGGATTACATCGAACAATACGATGTTCACCTCAACAGTAACGTACAGTTTTCCAGCCAAACAAATGCCATGGCCATCGCACGGGATTATCTGCATCGCCCGTGGAAAATTAACCATAGCGATCAACCTGCCTCTCACCGTCCAATAGCGGCACACACATCGCCAGCACTGGAATTTCAGCGCGGTTTTTTGGCTGAAACCTATATCTATCTGCAAAACAATATCCGCCACAACCCAAATCTTGAGCAGACCGCAGTTGATTTTGGAATGAGCAGCGCCAGCTTCAAACGCAAGCTAAAAAAACACCACAGCCATTTTCAGGCGCAATATGATTTGGCGCGCCGTGATTTGGCGATTATGTGGCTAAGCCAGAAGGGATGCACCAATGAACAAGTCGCGAAGAAATTACATTTTTATGATGTAGCCAACCTGCGCCGCGCATTTAAAAAATGGACGGGCAAGTTACCGCAGGCTATAGGGAAAATAGGCTAAAAAACGCACGGTCATCAACGATTTATTTGCTGCAAACCGATTTCGAAAAATGTGTTTGCGTAGGTTATCCTACGTACCTATTGCGGCTTTTTCAGCACTCTTATCAAACCTTCCATGTTTTAAAAAGAATATTGCCTGATTAATAGCTGTTGCATCTTTCATAAGAAATGGATGACTGACCGGAATCGTGATGTGATCGGCCATACCTTCAAGTTTTGTATTTTCAACGGATACTTTTCCATCGTCAGGGTTAGGCAGCATAGTCGATAGAATTAAGTTAATACTTTTTGTTCCGGCAATGATACCCACCTCAAATTCAGCTCGACCCAATTTAAATGGCACCGATTCCACATCGGTTCCCAGCTCCATTCCTGCTGGCCCATTTATTAATTTATAACCGGGAACGTTCTTCAATTTATCTGTCACTTGGCTTCCCTTATTTGGAGGGCCAAGCATTACAGTTCTTCCAAGATTCTCAATTGAATGGGCTCTTAAATACTGCCTCAATACTATTCCGCCTAATGAATGAGTAATGAAATTGATTTTTTCATTAGCTTTGCATTTACCCAAGGCAACAGGAATCTCCTCCGCAGCGAGAGCCTGAATATTATTTTTTCTGGATGCATAATCATGATTAACTACCGAATACCCTTCGCTGGACAGGGATCTTTCCATTTTTTTCATTGAATCACTGCTACGTGCCAGCCCGTGAAGCAAAATTACGCACTCACTTGCGTGAACATGTGAATAACACATGATTAAAAAACAAAATATTATTTTACGCATAGAGTATTGATAAGTAATTGTTGGCTACGGCTTCAAAAAACATTCGCATGTTATAAAAAACGCCGCAGTGAAGGATGCACCTGAACTTCGCAAATTGGCCAATACCGGAAGTTCTCATTTATGTAGGCTGAGCAGTAATACCCAACGTTTTGGACATTGAGTTAAACTTTGGGCATTGCTGCCCAACCTACGTGCTCATCTCATCTCATACAATGAGATGAGCTTGTTGCTGTAGCTTTCTAATATAATCATTCAAAGATCTATTAAACTTAGGAATGGCTTCAGCTACAAAATCCCAGTTAAAGCTAAGCAAAGCACTAGTCCAACCCACTTGAGATATTATCCCGTCTTCATTGGGTTGTTTATCACCATGTTTTATGTAAAAACTTTGTTGGTCATAATGGGCTCCCTGCTGGTTGCGATATGCTCTAGCTTGTTCGATAAACAAGTAAAACCTTTCTCGAACATCTCCTGAAAATGCCTCCGAAATCACATCATCAAGAATGGGTTCCCAGAACGTCTTTTTATTGCCAGAAATGAGACCAGTCTTCCCATAACCATCGTTAAAAATAGTGCAGAATTTAATTATTATTTCTTCAGTTATTAATTCATCAATCAGGTGAACATCATGGATGTCTGGAAATAGAGAGCCATGCTTAGCTTCAAAGTTATCTAACGCCTCTCCTTCAAGTCGCACACCAATTTTTAACCTTGCACGCTCTTCATCATATAGTTCAGTGATATTCTGTGGTCTTCCAGAATCACAGAAACGGTCAACTCGTAGTCTCAATTCCAAAAGATCTCTAATTTTAGTAATTGCTACTTGCCACAAATATAACCTTCCGAGGGTTTCTTTCTCGCTCGACACTATATTTCTCCTAACATAGATGGTAAAAGTTATACCGAGATCAGATAAAATCCATTCGTTTGATTGCTTGTTATGCATTCTCTTGGCGACGCTGGAGCTTGTTATATTCTTATGTACAATGGAAACAAATATCACTCCATAATCCTTTGTGCTCTGGTTTTATGACGGGGCCATTCGAATCAGAGTGGATACATGCGAGAATCCCTTTCCCAGGAGGAAAAGCACCTTCACTTTCTCTAACATCTAATAAATCGAGCAGTTCAGCCTGTTTTGACTCTTTGATATAGCTCTGACTAACAGCCTCAATCCGTCATATATTTCGTTTTGGTTAATTTATTGATTTCTCCAAAAAAATATAACAGTAAATTAAATTGCATCAACAATATAACCCACTGAACGTTATTCCAACTAATTTGGTGTGATGCCGTATAACTCCAAAAAAAGTAGATGAGCCGCAATAGTTTAGTTCTTGGAGTATCAAAGGCTTAGCTATCACTCCGAATCAATTATGGAGTTATATGCAGCACAAACAATCTCAATTAGTTGCCGCGCTCATTTGGCTGACCGTCCGCTTTGGGCACATATCTGCCCTTAGAAATGTTGGGGTTCGCAAGCTCACCACCAACCTACTCACATATCACGAACAAATATCACCTATTGATAATAAATTCCATTACAAAATATAATCGAAACAACCTATGATCCGCTTAAACTAGCGTTATACGTATTTTGATTTTTTAACAAGCGATCAACTATTTCAGAAAAGCTATTCGGCGCGGAGAAAAACATTCCTCCGTCTATCGCACCCTTATGATCTTTCGCAATTGCCGAAAGTCGATCTCCAGCAGGAACCAAAACCAATTTTCCCTCGACAATTTGCTTGTAATTAACACCAGTAACTGCCCACCGGTTAGATTTCATTTCGATAACATCCAGCATTACTTGCCGGCTTTGAATTGGATCAGCAAAGTTTTGTTGCAACAAGCAATCAACGTCATACCAGTGACGAGACAATCGGGTTGGATTTGGTTCGGCGGTTTGTGTGCAAAATTGATGTAGCGCTGTTAGCTTTTCCCACAGAATGTAGGCAGGATCGTAGGCTTTAACTTTTGCAGTTGGCAAATTTAATGCAGCAAGCTCGGAAACTTCGCCAAGATACGTATTGACTTGCTTGATGACAGTGGGGCGGCCACGATTTCTACCACCAAATTCAAGAAGGATATAATCCAATTGGTAATTATTTATATCCTTCGCAAGCCTCGGATAACGAATGTTAATTTTCTCACCCTTGGAATCTGCATCTAGTTCTGCAAATAACCCGTCTATATCGTACACAGCAAATCGGCTATTCAAACGGGCAACTAAAGCTGCCGACCACTGCGTTAATAACTTGCTTTGTTTTTCGCGAAACTTTTTCTGTTGGCTTGGTGTGCTATTGGATTTTTCCCACGCCTCCATTTCATCTTCAGCTTCTGCCAAATCTGCCCAGTGAATAGATAGATCAATATCCTCAGAAAAGCGCTGAATAGCGCTCCAGCATTTGCTTAACGCAGTCCCGCCCTTGAATGCAGTGCTGTAATTTCCCAGTAAACCTTCATCAAATAACAAGCGTAATACTTCAGTTACCCAAAGATCTTTTTCTAAAAAATTACTGGCAAGCCCATACCGATGATGCTGTGCACCCAGCGTTAAAATCTCCCCCAGCTCATTGTATTTAGCTGGATCTTTATAAAAATCAAAAATGTTCACTGGGCGATAGTCCGTTCAAATGATTCCAGCTTCGTTTGCCAAGGTTTTGGCAATGGAGATTCAAGTAGCTTATGAATAACCGATTTTGCGTTTGAACCAGTCAATGACAAACGCTTAAATGCAGTTGTTAAGGTATTCATTTCCACAGCGTCTGCTCGCGTAACCGACAGCCCGCGCAACAAAGCACCTTCTGGCTTTCCCTCCCAACGCAACTGGGTGGAAGAGCGATGTTTTACTTCAACAATTTGATTACCCACCTGAAAACGACGACTGGGGCCATCGCTCCAATAAACAGATTTCATCGGCGCTTGCGTTTGAAAGCCAAGGCGATATGCAGATTCCAGTCCTTGACTCACCAGTTTGTAGCCATGCTGTTTGGCCCAGGCGCGGGCAACATCATTGGCGCTGGCAGTAGTTTTAATGCTTGGCATGCTTGGCAAGGGTTTGGGGCGAGCATAGAAACCTTTGGATACGCGAGCGACCACCCCCTCTTTGACCAAGCGACTAAATGCCTTTTGCACAGATGCTTCAGTACCCAGCTCATAAAAACTGTTAATGGGAAAAGGAACGCCGCGCTGCATACGATTTAGCCGGGCTAGTACCTTCCGAGCGGATGACATAGCAATAATCCTGACATTATATTGATATAGTGATATAATTATAGTTCAGTATTTACAAGGCTTACAAGAATTAATATGTCAGGATTTACTTGTACAAGTAGTAACGCACTTACCTTGATTGATCATCGCAGCTGAGCGACGACACGCCCACCATCTAATCCAAACTTATATCGCCTTTTTATGTTCAGTAATTTGCCCCTGCCAATTAGTCGCTGGCGATAAAGGTAGCCAAACGCCTAATACCACCACCGACTAACACAAGGCGCACGAGCACAGCTGGTTAAACTCACGGTAAAAAATTGGCCGGAAATGATCACAAATCAGTTACGCTCTCGTGCATGAGCAACAGGCGCAATTTACAAGAGGAGCAAACACACTATGAAAACTGCACTTATCACCGGCGCGAACCGCGGCATTGGCTTGGCTTTATGCAAAACCTATCTGGCGCAGGGCTGGAATGTGATTGGCGTGTGCCGCACGGCATCGCCAGAATTGACTGAGTCGGGCGCGCGCGTGATTGCGGGTGTCGATGTGACCGATGCGCAGGCGCTTGCGCGTTTGGCAGATACGCTGAGTGAACGACCCATTGATCTACTAATCAATAACGCCGGTATTTTTCAACATGAAGCCTTGGGCAGTATTGATTACCAATCGATCCAACAACAATTTTTGATCAATGCCGAAGCGCCTTTGCGAGTGACTGAAGCCCTGCTCGGCAACTTGGCGGCAGGGGCAAAAATTGCGTTTATCACCAGCCGTATGGGTTCAATTGCCGATAATACCTCCGGCGGTTATTACGGTTACCGTATGTCCAAGGCCGCGCTCAATGCAGCCGCTATGTCGCTCGCGCGGGATTTAAAACCGCGCGGCATCGCGGTGGCGATTCTGCATCCGGGTTATGTGCAAACGGCGATGGTGAATTTTGGTGGTGATATTTCTGCCGATGAATCTGCCCAGCGCCTAAGCAAACGTATCGAAGGTTTAACGCTAGAGAACAGCGGCACTTTCTGGCATTCGAATGGCGAGACCCTGCCTTGGTAAGACGATGCTGCTAAAGCTGCGTTAAACCCTGTTTTTTCCGTATTTACCCCCTATGCGGCTCACCTCACGAGCCGCGCTTGCGCTACACTGAACCCCACTGCATTACCATTACAGCCAACACTATATTTCAGCTCTGCTCACAGGAACTCCTATGCAAAAACTCCGCTGGGGGGTGCTCAGCACCGCCAAAATCGGCCGCGAAAAAGTCATTCCCGCTCTGCAAAAATCTGCTCACAATCAGGTACTGGCGATTTGTTCACGCACTGAGCAAAGTGCGCGCGCTACTGCCGATAGCTTGGGCATTGAACGCGCTTACGGCAGTTATGAAGAACTTCTGGCCGATCCGGATATAGATGCGATTTACAATCCACTACCCAATCACCTGCATGTCGACTGGTCAATAAAAGCACTGCAAGCGGGCAAACATGTACTCTGCGAAAAACCGCTCGGCTTGAATACTGCCGATGCACAGCGTCTGGTCGATGCCGCGCGCGCTTATCCGCAGCTAAAAATGATGGAGGCATTTATGTATCGCTTTCATCCGCAATGGCAACTCGCCAAACAATTAATTGATGAAGGCCGCATTGGCAAATTGCACTCAGTGCATTCGCATTTTTCTTACAACAATCGCGATGCCGATAATATTCGCAACAAGGTAGATATGGGCGGCGGTGCATTGTTGGATATCGGCTGCTACTCAATCTCATTGTCGCGCTGGTTATTTAACGAAGAGCCAATGCAAGTGCTCGGTCAGATCACACCAATGCCCGGCGAAGAAGTGGATTGCCTTACCTCAGCGATTATGGAATTTTCCGCCGGTAGCGCCAGTTTTACCGCAGCCACGAAAATTGAACCAGTGCAATATGTAGAAGCAATCGGCGACGAAGGCAGCCTCTACCTTGAGCGCCCGTTTTACAACGATAGCGAAGAACTGGTGCAGCGCATTCGCATTACTCGCAACCGCGTGCAAGAAATCATTGAAGTGCCCGATAGCAATCATTACGGTGCGATGGGCGATGCGTTTGCGCTGAGTATTTTTAATAACACAGCGACTCCAACCCCACTGACCGATGCCATCGCCAATATGCAAGTCATTGATGCGATCTTTACCAGCGCCGCGCAGCGCCAGTGGATCAAACCTGAATAAACACTGCCGTCATAGCAATAACAAAAATTCGCTGCTATGTATTAAAAACCTATACGTCTTGGAGAGAATGCGTGTCAGATTTTTTAAGCAAATTACGTTGCCTGGGCTATTGGTTAGCGCTCAGCCTGTTAATAGCAAGTACACAGGCGTGGGCTGATGATAAAAAAACTGAACGCATTGCTCCCGCTTTAAAAACACTGGTGCGCAATTTCAAAGCGGACAACAACAGCGAAGCGCAAATTATTCTGCGCAAAACCCAGGTGCAGATCGACGAGCAATTAATGAGTCACGCCACTGCCTATGTGGCGATCTACATCAACAGCGATGAAGCAGTGCGCGACTACAGCCAGATCAGCGTGAGCTTTAACAGTTTTTATGAAGATATCGCACTGGAATTTGCCAATGTGCGCACGCCGGATGGCAAGATGGATAGCATCAAAGCGGACGCCACGCAAATTCAAAGCCCCACCGACGAAAACTTTTATCACGACCGCAAGGAGTTATTATTTTCGCTGCCCAACGTGCGCAAGGGTTCGATTATCGAATTTCAATATCGTTACGTTGATACCAAAAAAATGGTGCCCGACCAATGGTTCGACAGTTTCAGTTTCCACTGGTGGGAAGATCGCGCTGCCGGGCAAGGCTCGCGTGCAGACAGCATAGCGACCAGCGAATTACAGATCACCGCACCGGCGGCTATCACGCTGGTGAGTAGCGACACATCGCGCTACAACATCACGCAGCAACGCAGCACTAAAGGCGCACAGCAAATATTGACCTGGACGGGGAAAAATCTCGCCAAAATTGAACTGCAAAATGCCATGCCGCGCGAACACGATTACGCGCCCTATCTGCGCGTTGCCACTACCCCCAACTGGAACGATGTAGCGCGCTGGGCTGAGAGTTTGGTAGAGCCGCATCTGGTAAGCGATGCAAAACTCAACGCGTTAATTGCCAATATAAACAAAACTGCACTGACGCCTGAACAAAAAATCAAAGCAGTTTATCGCGCGATTCAAGATCGCGTGCGTTATGTATTTGCTCACGTAGGACGCGGTGGATATGAACCACACGATGCATTTGAAGTACTTAAAAATGGTTACGGCGACTGCAAAGACCAAACCGTATTGGCAGTAATGTTATTGCGCGAATTGGGCATAACCGCCAACCCGGCATTAATTGTTACACGAGGGCGCGGCCTACCCGATATGCAAGTACCGGGTGTGAGTTTTGACCATATGATTGTGCATATACCGGCACAACAGGGGCTGCAAGAAATGTGGATGGACACTACGGGCGAAACGAGTTTATACCCCGGTTTTTCGGTTGGTATAGAAGGTCAGCCTGCTCTGATTGTGAATAAAAACACTCAGGAAATTAGCATACTTCCCTCACGCGCAGCCAAAGAACATTTTGCCGAACTCGAACTGGTATTTGATAAGTTTACTGGCCGCGACGCGCAAGCCAGTTTCAAATTACATTTCGGTGGATTGTATGAGCAACGCTTGCGTAGCATGTGGCAGTATGCCAACGAGCGCGAT
This sequence comes from Cellvibrio sp. ATLC23, assembly GCF_057196725.1. Taxonomy (NCBI): domain Bacteria; kingdom Pseudomonadati; phylum Pseudomonadota; class Gammaproteobacteria; order Cellvibrionales; family Cellvibrionaceae; genus Cellvibrio; species Cellvibrio sp. ATLC23. The sequence goes on from NZ_JBXUOS010000012.1 coordinate 61,321, forward strand.
AAATATTTTCGCGAATTGATTGGGCAAATTTATAACTCTGCCGAAGTAAGCGAATTAACCGCCAGTAATGCCGACAATTTATGGCTACCCTTTACCCTGAGTGGTCGGTTTACTTTTACCAATGTATGGGGCGGCAAACAAGAGCCAATCAATTACAGCTTTAGCATCACTCAACTCACCAATTTATTTGCCGATTTACGCAACCTGCACACAGCGCAAGACCGAAAACAACCTTATGTGATTGATCCGGGTTACAGCCTGCGTTCGCGCATAGTATTTACCAGCCCCGATAGCGATCACCATTTGCGCCTAAAAACCCAGGGTGAGAATATCGATAATGCCTATTACACCCTAACCCAGACTGGCAAACAGGAAAATAATCGCTACATCATCACTCAGGATCTCAGTGTTAAAGCGGTGAAGGTTCCGCTAAAAGACTATGGAAATTTCTATCAGAAAACCAATGAGCTGATTGAATCTAATGATTGGACTTTGAGTTATGAATACAACAAAACCGCCGCTGAATTAATCGCCTTGGAAAGCAATGGCAAAACCGATGTCGCCAGCTTAATTGCACTCACCAAACTGCATATTAAAAATGGCGCCTATGAAAAATCCCTTGCAACTGCGCAACAGGCAGTAAAAGCCTCACCCAAAAAAGCAGAAGCTTACTATGTATTAGGCTTAGCCCAAGGTTACAACCAACTGCTGCCAGAATCGGATGCGTCATTTAAAAAAGCAGAAGCCTTAGGCTACAAACTCTGAGGCGATAAATAATGTCACTCAAACGATTACAGTTAATCAGCGCAGCTTTACTGGCAGCAGTGCTACTAGGCGGCTGCAGCCAGCAGCCGCACATCAGTCAGACTCCGGCAAACAACAGTAGCGGGATTCAGGATAAAAGCGCATTAACAGAAATTGCAGCGCTGGAACAACAACTTAAACAAGCACCGAACAATGCCGAGCTGTATTACAAACTCGGCCTTGCTTATATTGTTGACGCGGAAAAAAATAAATCACCGCACAGCCGTGAACTGGCAATAAAAAATCTTCGCCATGTATTAACCTTGGTGCCGGGTAACCCCGCCACACTTAAGTTGCTCTACAATATTTATTACGAAGATATAGTTGCGGGCGATAAACAGGCGTTTACCAGCGCCAGTCATATTTTTAACCAACTCTCCAGCGCGACCAAGACAGAAGTGAATGCACCCTCGCTAGCGGTGTTTCTGCAGCGCTATCTTGCGCAACAAAAAACAGGCAACAAAAATCGCGCAGAGCTCTACCGCGCGCTGCTTGCGGCGATAAATGAACAACCGTCTAGCGATAAAGCTTACATCCAGCTCGCCAAAATGTATCGCGAAGAAAATTATTTTCCTCTAGCTCTCGCCACCCTCAAACTCGGCGCCGAACAAATAGCCAACTCCGGCGATTTATACCAAGCCATAGGCAATACCTATGAAGCCCGCGCCGAGGCCAGCGGCTGCAGCTACGAGCAAACAGCCTATCTGGGTGATGCCATTCAGTTCTATCAACAGGCAGTACCACTCGCCCCCGAAAGTGCGGAACTGCATTTCGCCTTAGCGCGTTTGTATTTGGATAAAAATCTTTATCAGCTAGCGTTGCATGAATCCAGCATTTTGGTTGAACTGGAACCCAGCGCGGAGAATATCGCTTTTAGTGCACAAAACTTCTCCATGCTGGGCAAGGAGCAAACTGCACACAAACTACTGGAGCAGGCACAGGCTCAAGGCCTCAGTGCCAGTGATTCTGCTTATCACGAAATTTACATGAACTCAGGCGAGTGGATGAAGGCAGCGCGGAGTTTTACTGACTATTTACAAGCGCAAAAAAATATTAGCGTTTATGCTTTTATCAAAGCCGATATTATTGGTCAACATGCCGATGTAGACTTCTCCACGTTGATAGCGCAGAAAAAAATGACCGTTAACAGCGAATGGGAAGGCGCTATTTATGCGTTCTGGACGGGCAAAATGACGCGCGCGCAATTTGAACGGCTGGCAACTAATCGCTGCGAGCGCACCGAATTCTTTTTCTATACCGGCTACCGCGATTACCGCGCCGGGCACACAGCTGCAGCACAGCAACAATTTTCTGCCGCCATCGAGCAAAACACCTATCGTTTTATCGAGCGGCCACTAGCGCAATATTTTTTAACTGCGCTTGGGCACTAGGGCGCCGTAACAATTTTCTACTTTAAACGCAGGTATAAACATGCAAACCACATTAACCAAACCGCGTATTGTTGTTGTCGGCGGCGGCGCCGGTGGCCTTGAATTGGCCACTAAACTTGGCGATAAGCTGGGCCGAAAAAACAAAGCAGAAATTACCTTGATCGACCGCAACACCACCCATTTGTGGAAGCCACTACTGCATGAAATTGCAGTGGGCACCATGGACGAAGACGTAGATGCAGTGAGTTATCGCGGGCACGCCAACGCGCACCACTTTTTCTTTCGCGTGGGCAGTATGATCGATCTCGACCGCGAAACTCGCGAAGTCGTATTAGCGCCGATGCAAGATGAAGACGGCGTAGAATTTTTGCCCTCTACGCGTATTCCTTACGATTATTTAATTCTTGCGCTCGGTTCTATCTCCAATGACTTTAATACCCCCGGCATTAAAGACCACTGCATATTTCTCGATAGCCCCAGCCAAGCCCATCGCTTTCATACCAAATTGCTCAACCGCTTTTTGCGCATTCAACGCTTAACCGGTGCAGAAGATTATGTGCGCATCGCGATTGTCGGCGCCGGCGCAACCGGAGTAGAACTCTCTGCTGAACTGCATCACGCAGTACATGAAATTCACAATTATGGTTTTAATGCAATTTCTAACGATCACTTGAAAGTAACAATCGTTGAAGCAGGCCCCAGAATTTTACCTGCGTTACCCGAGCGTATTTCCGCTGCCGCACACAGTGAGCTGACTAAAATTGGGGTTGATATCAAACTCAACACCATGATCACTTCCGCCACTAAGGAAGGTCTTCACACCAAAGACGGACAATTGATTGAAGCTGATTTAATGGTCTGGGCCGCAGGTATTAAAGTGCCGGATTTTATGGCAAATCTCGCGGGACTCGAAAGCAATCGCATCAACCAATTACACGTAAATGAATTTTTACAAACCACCCGCGATGCCACAATTTTTGCAATCGGCGATTGCGCCCAGTTCACCAATCCCGATGGCTCTCGCGTACCACCACGCGCACAATCTGCACATCAAATGGCAAGTGCGTGTTATAAAAATATTGTTGCACTACTCAACAACAAACCATTGAAAGCCTATAAGTACACAGATTACGGCTCACTGGTTTCACTCGCCAGCTATTCCACCGTCGGCAACCTAATGGGCAACCTCAGCAGCGGAAGCGTATTTATCGAAGGCCGCCTCGCGCGCATGGTGTATATTTCGCTTTATCGCATGCACCAAATCGCTATTCACGGTTTTGTTAAAACCGGATTGGTAATGGTCGGCGGCAGATTAAATAAATGGTTGCGTCCACGATTGAAGTTGCATTGATTTAAATCCTCCCCCTTTTTTCAAAGGGGGGATTCGCTTTTACCCAAACTAAAATTTTATCTCGGGCTCTGCCCGAAATTTATCGATATGGAAATTAACCCAATGTCCTACCCCTACCTCAGCGACTTAATCAATCATCTATTTGGAACCAACATCCAACTCCCCATTGCCATGTTCGGTGCATTCGTTGCGCTGGCCATTATTACCGCCGCATGGGTAGGCAAAAAAGAAGTTATCCGCTTCGAACAACTAGGCAAGCTTCCTAGAGTAGTCACCTCAGGCATTAACCCCATTGCCACGCACTTATTAATATCTGACCTTGCAACGATATGCGCGATATTCGGTGTAATTGGCGCACGCATTTTTCATCTGCTCGAATATCCGCGCGAATTCCTCCAAGATCCAGTCGCGATGATTTTTTCACGGGATGGCTTTTCAATTTACGGCGGACTTATTTTAGGAGCTATCGCAGGTGCAGTATTTTTAAAGAAGCGCGCAGTACCTATTATCCCAATGTTGGATGCTTTAGCACCGTCCATTATTTTAGGCTACGGTATTGGACGCATGGGCTGTCAGATATCTGGCGACGGTGATTGGGGCACTGTTGCCAACATGGCAATGAAGCCCAGCTGGCTACCCGATTGGTTCTGGGCGCAAACTTACGAAAACAATGCTGTCGGCAGCGTTATCCCAGCCCCCGGAGTCTATCCAACACCGTTTTATGAAGCGCTTGCTGCATTGTTAATATTTGCGTTTTTGTGGAGCATCCGCAAAACCCAGTACAAAACTGGCTTTCTTTTTTTTGTGTATCTTTTGCTGAGTGGTTTTGAACGTTTACTGATAGAGAAAATTCGCATCAACAGCGAATATCAGATTTGGGGATTAAGCTTTACCCAAGCAGAGTTTATTTCTACAGTACTGATTGCCACGGGGGTTATTGGGATAACAAAAACGACCAAAGTACAACTGGCAGCGAAAACATTCTTTTTAATTGTTATCTCGGCGGCTTTAACGGCCTGTATGTTTACCTAAGTGCATTTTTTAAGCGCAAGAAGCAGTTATAGATATTAGCTACTAAAAAAATTTTTTAAATTCTGATATCACACCAACACTGCCGACAGCACTGCATCACTCTATTTTAATTCTATAAATTAACCATCCGCTCACTATGAAACTGGCGTATTTTGATCATTATCACTAATCTTATAGTGTCGCATAAAAACACATAGCTGCAGTCTTCACGAGCATCTCCTTATGAATGGCATAGACGCAATCAGCCTACAAACACTGCTTGAAAATGCCCATATAGGTGTTGTGATACACCGCTGGGATACTTCTATTGTTTACGCCAATCCCACTGCGTTAAAACTGCTGCGTCTCACTCATGACCAAATTATTGGCCGGGATGTCATGGATCCGCAATGGCGCTTTGTTGATGATGGCAACCGGGTGTTGCACCACAATGAATTTCCCGTAAACAAAGTTAAACGCTTTAGAAGCCCCGTGGCCAATGAGGTGATGGGTGTTTTGGATAGTCACCGAAAAAAAGCCACCTGGTTTTTAGTCAATGCTTATATGGATACAGCGAACAAACTCGAAGATAGTTTTATCATCGTCACTTTTAATGATATCACTGAAAGCAAACATCTCTTTTCTTACGAGAACATTCTGCAAAACAGTCAGGATATTGTGATAGTTACCGAAGCCGATGATATAGATTCACCTACCGGCCCTAAAATTATTTACGTCAACGCAGCATTTGAAAAACTCACTGGCTACAGCGCGCAGGAAGCCATAGGTGAAACACCGCGCATCTTACAAGGCAAACATACCGATCCAGAAACTCTGGCGCGTATACGCACCGCTCTTGCCGAGAAAAAATCCATCCGTGAAAAAATTTTAAATTACAGTAAAACCGGTCACCCTTATTGGCTCGACATGAATATTTTCCCGCTGACCAATCGCTATGGCGAAATCACTCATTTTGCCGCAATAGAGCGCGACATTACCGAGCAGATGTATCACGCTGATCAGTTGGAAAAACGCAACAAAGATTTAAAACTACTAAAAGATAATCTCGAACAACTGGTATCACAGCGCACCGATGAATTGCGTATGGCCAACCAACAACTGGAACGTTTGGCTTTCAACGATAGCCTCACTAGCCTGCCCAATAGGCGCAGTTTTAATGACCACGCAGAAAAACAAATATTTCGCGCTCAGCGCAATAAATTTTTCTTACTGACCGGCATTTTGGATTTAGATAATTTTAAAAATATTAATGACACCTACGGCCATAGCGCCGGCGACCAGGTATTGATTAGCTGCGCAGAGTGCATCATGCAGTTTTTCCGACAGGAGGATATTTACGGGCGTATTGGCGGCGAAGAATTTGCATTTAGTATTATTATAGGCAACCCAAACGATGCAGAACTTATCTGCAATCGATTACTCGCCAGCCTAAGCGAAAAAAATGTCCCACTCGACAACCATCAACATTTAACTATCACTGCCAGTATTGGTTACAGCTTGGCTTCGCCTAATAGTGAAATATGTTTTGAAGAAGAAATGAAACGCGCTGATCAAGCGCTGTATCAAGCTAAAAATAATGGCCGCAATCAGGCAGTAGAATTTTTTACTGAAGAGTGAAATGGGATCAGCCAGCTAATCCCACTCGCATCACATTCACCTGGCGCCCACCGAGTTTGGTGCGGCGTACAATTTCCCAGCCGCGCTTTTGGTAGTAGTCTGTATAGTCGGTTGCGGAAAGCCAAAGCTCGTCCAAATCCAAATTCTGTGCGTATTTTTTTGCAGCATTAATTAACGCGTTGCCAACTCCTTGGTGGCGCAAATTTTCCATTACAAATAAATTACTTAACCAAACCGGACTGGGGCTGGCGACTTTGGGCATGCGTTCGCTGCTGCGATAGGTGTAATTAACAAGGCTTACGCAGCCGATGACTTGTTTGTTGTGCAGTGCAATTAAGGTTTTGGGGATAGCATTGCGCTGCACGTGCAACACCAAACGCTGTTGGCGCAGTGCGATGGAGGATTTCAAACCCTGCCGCTCGCATTCTTGATGATGCCATTGCGCAACCTGCGCAAAAAACTCCGGTTTTTGTTCCAGAAAAAAAATATCGGTGGCGATAACACTGGTGGGACTGAATAGATTCACGATGACTCGGCGCAACAAAAGTGTGAACTAACTAAAATGTAAACTAACTATAGCTTCGAAAGCTTAAAGATACGAAATCAGTAACGTTAGGCAGGTGACAGCGGCAGAGACAAAAAACTCCCGACTAGCGGGAGTTTTTGCTGCACAGTTCAAAGTAATAGATCAGACGTTTTTTGTTTCGCCAAACCATTTCACATCTTCGCCGTGGGCTTGTTTATCTGCGTGATACGAAGATCGGACCAGCGGGCCACAAGCAGCGTGTTTGAAACCCATTTCTTCGGCGAGTTTGGTGTACTCGGCAAATTCATCCGGGTGCACGTAGCGCTCAACGGGTAAGTGATCTTTTGACGGCTGCAAATATTGGCCGATGGTTAACATATCGATATCGTGATCGCGCATGTGCTGCATCACTTCGATAATTTCTTCTTTGGTTTCACCCAAGCCCACCATCAAACCCGATTTGGTTAATACATCGGGGCGACGCGCTTTATATTGCTTGAGCAGTTCGAGTGACCAAGCATAGTTGGCACCGGGGCGCGCTTGGCGATATAAACGCGAGACAGTTTCCATATTGTGATTGAACACATCGGGCGCTTCTTTTTCCAGAATATCCAACGCTATGTCCATACGGCCACGGAAATCCGGCACCAAAACTTCTACCTGTAATTTAGGGCTGAGTTCACGCGCTTCGCGAATACAATCAGCAAAATGTTGCGCACCGCCATCGCGCAGATCATCGCGGTCCACCGAGGTGATGACCACGTATTTCAAACGCATCTCGGCAATCGCTTCGGCGAGTTTGCGCGGCTCGTGTTCGTCGAGTGGGTTGGGTTTGCCGTGGCCTACATCGCAGAAGGGGCAGCGACGAGTGCAGATATCACCCATGATCATAAAGGTCGCGGTGCCACCGCTAAAACATTCACCCAAGTTCGGGCAGTTGGCTTCTTCGCACACCGACGATAATTTGTTTTTGCGCAGAATGGTTTTGATGCGATCCACTTCTGGCGATGCGGGAATACGCACGCGAATCCAGTCCGGCTTGCGCTGTACTTCTTCGCGGTCAGTGGCAATCACTTTGACCGGGATGCGCTCGACTTTGTCGGCATCGCGCAGTTTTTCACCCTGTTTGTAACGCTCGGTACGTTTGACCGGTTGCAGCTCGGGAACAAAGGTAGATACAGGTGGCAGATCAGACATAAAAAACTCTTTGCTGTTTCGACCTCATTGGAGGCACAGAGGGAGTCGGGTGAGGGATTGTGCGACCGTGCGCCACCATGGATGGTGGTGCCGAGCCTCCAGGGATGGATTTACGGCGTGTCGCACAAGCCCTCACCCGGCTCCCGACCAGATTCGATGGCGCGCATTGTACAGGTTTCATAAGCCAATTTCCGCGCAAATTCCGTAACAAGTTGATCTTGAACCTGCGCAAGACTTGGGGGATTGGGCATAAGGTCGCGCATTTGAGTCATCCTCAAGCCCTGATAACCACAGGGGTTGATCCGCCCAAAGGGCGCCAAATCCATGACCACATTCAACGCCAATCCGTGAAAACTGCAGCCGCGCCGCACCCGCAGGCCGAGTGAGGCGATCTTATCGCCATTAACATAAACCCCCGGGGCATCGGGTTTGGCGGCGGAATCTATGCCGTAATGGGCGAGCGTAGCGACAATAGTTTGCTCAATCGCCGTTACCAACTCGCGCACGCCGATCTTTAACCGGCGCAAATCCAGCAGTGGATAGGCCACCAGCTGACCTGGGCCGTGGTAAGTTACTTGCCCACCGCGATCCGTTTGCACCACAGGGATATCGCCGGGGAACAGCAGGTGCTCCGCCTTGCCCGCCTGCCCTTGGGTGAATACTGGCGGATGCTCCACCAACCACAGCTGATCAGCCGTTTCCGGCGTGCGCTGATTGGTGAAGTCGGTCATCGCCTGCCAGCTGGTTTGATAATCCTGCACGCCGAGGTTGATCACCTCCAGCGCAAGTGCCGCACGACTCAAGCTACATCACCATTTTGATGCGTTTGTGAATGCGCAGGTCTTCATGGATGGATTTTAACTGGGGTTCACCGGTCGCCGTAATCCACACTGTCAGCGACTGAAAGCGGCCTTTGCTGCTTTCGTTGATAGTGATGCGGGTTTGATCAAACCCAGGCGCATGGCGCTCCATCACCTCAATAACCAACTCATGCAATTCTTGCCCCGCCTCACCCAAGACTTTGATCGGGTAGTTTTCGCAGGGGAATTCAATTTTAGGGGGCTGTTGTTCGGACATAGTTAAAACCATTTTGAAGAGGGGCGAATTATACGGGTAGATGGGGACAAAATCCCGCATCGCAAGCTACAAACAGGGGTGATTAGCTATTCAGAAGCGGCCATATCCGCTATTCTCGCGACTTGTTTCCGCGCACAAAAAAACAATTTAAGCGACACAACCTAAAATAACATTAGATTCGCCGCTACATAAGGACAGCTGGATTTGTTACTCGATACCCGCCAATCGCTCGAAACCCCGGAAGGCGCCCTACTCCCGCTCACCCCTGCTGGCTTTGGCGTGCGTGTGCTGGCGCAGATGCTGGACATTCTGATCCGCTATGGAATAGTCATAGTCATATTTATCGTGCTCTCGCTACTGGGCAAGATGGGCACTGGCATCGCGCTGATTCTCGCGTTTTTACTCGAATGGTTTTACCCCGTCTATTTTGAAGTCAGTCGCCAAGGGCGCACGCCCGGTAAAAAGTGGATGGGCATCCGCGTAGTCAATGACGATGGCACACCCATTACCTTTGGCCCGTCTCTGCTGCGCAACCTTTTACGTTTTGTCGATTTCCTCCCCATGCTCTACCTCACCGGTATTATTGCCAGCTTGTGCAATCGCCAGTTCAAACGCTTGGGCGATTTGGCCGCCGGCAGCATGGTGATTTACGAGGCGCCGCCTGCGCTCGAACCCAGCTTTGAAGTGCGTGGCCAATTACCGGTTCCCGCCGATTTCTCTACCGACGAACAGCGCGCGTTACTCGCGTTTGCGGAGCGCAGTCAATATTTATCGGCCGAGCGTCAAAGTGAATTGGCGACGATTCTGTTGCCCGTTATCGGCAGCAAAGATCCGGTGATCGCCATCAAACAAATGGCCAACACCATGGTCGGCAAGCAGTAGGCATAGGATGAAACAAGGACAATTCGAACAACTCTACCAACCACTCTGGCATGTCATGGAGCTGGAAATTATCGAGTTGGAAAAACCCGATGGCCGCCTCAAGGGCAGTGAGTTGGCGAGTTTTGCCAGCCGCTATCGCCGTCTGTGCCATTTTCATGCACTCGCCAAAGATCGCCATTACTCCAGCCATTTGGTCGATAAACTCGGCGATCTAGTGGTGCGCGGCCACCAACAGTTGTATCGCCGCAAACAACCGTTTATGCAGCAGTTCACCAGTTTTATTGTGGCGGGATTTCCGCGCTTGGTGCGCGAGCAGCAACGTTATATTTGGTGGGCGACTGCGCTGCTGTATGTGCCCGGACTGCTGATGTTTTTAGCGATTTTGTGGCAGCCGGATTTGGTCTATACCGTCACCGCGCCCGAACAAGTAAGTTCATTTGAAAGCATGTACGACCCGGAAAACCGAACGCTTGGCAGCGCGCGCGAATCCGATACCAATGTGGAGATGTTTGGTTTTTACATCAGCAACAATATCAGCGTTGCCTTTCGCACTTTTGCTTCGGGAATTTTGTTTGGTGTCGGCTCGATTTTTTTTCTCGTCTACAACGGCTTGCTGATGGGCGCCGTCGCCGGGCATTTAACTAACGCAGAATTTACTCAAACTTTTTTTACCTTTGTGGTCGGGCACGGCAGTTTTGAATTAACTGCCATTTGCATCGCCGGTGCTGCAGGTTTAAAACTCGGCCACGCACTGCTCGCGCCGGGCAATCTCACCCGCAAAGAATCATTGCGGCGCGCTGGCGTTATCGCGATCAAACTCGTCTACGGCGTCATCATCATGCTGGTGATTGCCGCATTTATTGAAGCCTTTTGGTCATCCAACAATATTCTTATGCCCTGGCAAAAATATTTAGTGGGCGGATTTTTGTGGGCGGTAGTAATTGGTTATTTGGTGTTTAGCGGGCGCGGGCTGCGCGGTGAGCGAGGCCAAAGATGAATCTGGATCAGGTCACCATCGAAATTCGCCCGCGCAGTGCCTGGGAGGCGGTAGATTTAGGTTTGTTAATGGCCAAACGCTGGTGGCTGCCGATGATGAAAATCTGGCTGTTGGTTAGCTTTCCTTTTTTTGCCATGACACTGCTGCTGCCCGGCAATTGGTTTTGGGCAGGTGTGATTTTTATCTGGTGGTTAAAACCGGTGCTGGAGAGGCCACTCTTACACATCCTCAGCCACGCCGTATTTAACGCGCTACCGAATACACGCAGCACATTTAAATTATTTCCATCGCTTGCACTGAAACAAATTTTTGCCAGCCTGACCTGGAGAAGATTAAGCCCAACCCGCTGCATGGATTTACCCGTGTTACAACTGGAAGGATTAAGTGGCGCACGCCGTCAGGATCGTTTAGGCGTATTGCACCGGGAAGATTCATCGCCCGCCAGCTGGTTCACGTTTATGGGTTTTGCGCTGGAAGTATGTTTATGGGTCGGCATGATCAGTTTTATCTGGGCATTCATTCCGCGCGAAATTGATATCGAATGGGCCAATCTTTTTTTTGATCAGGAGTCAGCGCAACTTCACCGGCTGCAATTATTGATTTGGTATTGCGCACTCAGCCTCACCGCTCCGTTTTATGTCGCCTGCGGTTTTGCACTTTATTTAAATCGCCGTATTACCTTGGAAGCATGGGATATAGATATTGCTTTCCGCCGCATCGTCAATAAACGCAGCAGCACCAATTTACTCTCTGCTTTTATGTTGGCACTCACGCTTGGATTGACTGTGTTTGCCAGCGATGCCCAGCGCAATGTTTATGCAGAAGATCAACTTCCTACCATGGAAAATTCTAGCGCGGCAGAAGCGTACAGCGGCGAGGCGATTATCGACCAACCACTGGGTGAATACACTGAGTTGGATCGCCACCAGACACAGGAGTCTATTAAAGCCGTTCTGCAACAATCCGAATTTAGCCGCAAAGAAATGCAGCGCACACTGAAATTCGATGAACCAGAAGAAGAGGAAGACGAAGATGTCTCCAACTTCTGGAAAAAACTGTTTAAATTTTTGGATAACTTCGAAGGTTTTGTCACCGCAGCCAGTCTGTTGGAAATTCTGTTGTGGATCGGTGTCGCGGCGCTGATCGGTTTTGTTTTTTATCGCTATCGCCATTGGTTGGCGGCGCAGTTTGTACGCATCACCCCAACACCCGCCCCCAAAGCCAAACCAGTCACCTTGTTTGGTATGGATGTCACCCGCGAATCTCTGCCGGAAGATATCAGCGGCAACGCGCTGCGTTTATTAAACGCAGGCGATGTACGCGCGGCGCTCGCCCTGCTCTATCGCGCCAGTTTATTTCATATGATTTACAGCGGTGTCGATATTCACGATGGCCACACCGAACAAGAATGTGCGGAATTAATGCACCAACATTTTGCCAGCAATAGCGCAGCCCAAACCCGTGTCGCCTATTTTGCGGCACTGACCCGCGAGTGGCAGCGCTTAGCCTATGGCCATTTATTACCCAGCGCAGAAAAAGCGCAGCACCTGTGTGCCAATTGGAATAGTTGCTGGCTGCAACAAGGCCACAGCGCAGCACAAGGAGCGGCGCAGTGAGTAATAAAGCGAACAGTAAAATAAAATCCTTAACATCTGTGCAGCGTGGATTAATCATCAGCGCGCTAATCGCACTGGTAATCGGGCTGGGCTACTGGTGGTACACCACATTGGTGTGGGAAGAAAAAGAAATAGATTTGGGCTATTCCAAAGAGGCACGCCAAAATGATTTTCTCGCCGCTGAAATTTTTCTGCGCAAACAGGGCGTGCAAGCCACCACGGTAAAAAATCTGAGCCTACTCGACAAACATTCCTGGCGCAACCTTAAACTCGGCGCACAGGATACGCTGGTCATTATCAACGGCAACAAAACACTCACTCAGGAGCGTTACGATTCACTGTACGAGTGGGTCGAAAATGGCGGCACCCTTATCACCTCAACACAAAACCCGTTTATCGGCACCCACACCAGCGAAGAAGATTTACTGCTGAATGATTTTAATATCGAGCTGCCACCAGAAGAAAAGGATGCTGACACTCGCAATCTTCTAAAAAAACTGGCCGATGGTTTTGACGAAGAAGATAAGGATAAAAATGAAGATCCTGATGAAAAAACGGGCAGCGATAAAAACCAAATCGACAAACAAAAAAAAACCAAAAAAAAGAAACTAAAGAAAGAGGAGAAACCGGAAAATTATTATCGCTGCGCATTAAAAGAAACGCCCACACCCATCACCTTTGCCAGCGAGGAGCAGCCACTCAACTTCGATTTCAGTCGCGGCCGTCAATTTATCTATTACGATTACGTCGCACGCGATAATGCTACTGATGAAGATTCAGAAAGTGATACAGATGAAAGCGAATCAGAAGATGATGGTTACTACGATGAAACACACGAGCACTTACTCTATTTCGATATAGGTGAAGGCTCGGTCACGATTATGAGTGACAATCATATTTGGTCCAACCAACGCATCGACTGCCATGATCATGCCTATGGACTTTGGCGACTCATTAACCCCGAAGGCCGGGTATGGTTTTTAATTAATCAGGATGCACCATCGCTTGCCAGCATTTTATGGCGCAATGCCAGTTACGGGGTAAGTGCCGGCATCATCGCATTGATTTTATGGCTCTGGGCCAACAGCCTGCGCTTTGGCCCTGTATTAGTAGTTGAACAAACCGGGCGCCGCAGTTTGGCCGAACATATTTATGCCAGCGCTATGTTGCTCTGGCGCAAACAGCAGCACCCGCAATTATTAAATTTATTGCGCAAAGAAATTCTTGATCGTTTGGATGAACAGCATCCCAATTTAAATCAGCCATCGGGCGATCAGCGCTTGGAATTTTTACAACAATTAACCGGCATCACCCAAACCGATATTAAACAAGCACTTTTCGCCGACGGACTGCATCATCCCCAGGAATTTGCCGCAGCGATTGCACATTTGCAAACCATTAGAAAGCAGCTTTCAGGAGTCAACTATGACTGAGCTAACCAACAACAACGACAGCATTGAAATCAATAAAACAACGGACGCCGATGAAAGTTTGCAAAACCGGTTGCAGCAGGCAAGCACCGTTGCCAATAATTTATTGAATGAAATTAAAAAAGTATTGATCGGTCAGGATGCAGTGATCGAGCAGGTATTAATTGCGCTAATCGCACGCGGCCACGTATTAATTGAAGGTGTACCCGGGTTGGGTAAAACCCTGTTAGTGCGCAGCCTCGCCAAATGTTTTGGTGGGCAATTTTCGCGCGTGCAGTTCACCCCCGATTTAATGCCGAGCGATGTCACTGGCCACGCCATGTTTAATATGGCCAAACAAGAATTTGAAATTCGCAAAGGCCCTGCATTCACCAATTTATTGCTCGCCGATGAGATCAACCGCGCACCCGCCAAAACCCAAGCGGCATTGTTAGAAGTAATGCAAGAAGGGCAAATCACCATTGAAGGCGAATCGTTCAAAACCGGCGATCCCTTTATGGTACTGGCGACACAAAACCCCATCGAACAGGAAGGTACTTACCCGCTGCCGGAAGCAGAGCTTGACCGTTTTATGCTGAAGGTGATTATTGATTATCCGAGCGAGAGCGATGAGCAATTAATGTTGCGCCAAGTCTGCTCACAAGCTCAAGGCGGTTTTGGTTTGGAACATATCCTTACCCTATTAAAACCAGCCCACGTGTTAAGCCTGCAAAAGATTGCTGAACAAATCACGGTGGATGAACAAATTTTGCAATACGTAGTGAAACTGGTGCGCGCCACGCGCAGCTGGTCGGGTATTTCCCGTGGCGCTGGCCCGCGCGCGTGTATCGCCTTGCTCTCCGCCGCACGCGCTTATGCGCTGCTCAATAACAATTCGTTTGTCACACCAGACGATGTGAAAAAAATGTTTATCCCGGCACTGCGCCACCGGATTTTGTTATCACCGGAATTGGCGATTGAAGGTATTGCTGCCGAGCGGATCTTGCACAATATTTTGTTGCAGGTTGAAGCACCGAGACATTGATATCCATCAACCATCTCGCCCCCAGCGGAGTTTGGGCACGAGAAAAATTAAAAACTGGACTCCCGCTACACGAGAGTGACGACGGATATATTAAGTAGGGAGTCGTCATCCTCGCGCAGCGGGGATCCATAACAACACACAAGTGATTCACACAAGCATGAAACGACAATGGATTCCCAGCACCCGTTTGATCATTGCCTTTGCGCTGCTCGCCGCGCTGGTGTTTATCAACGCCTTTAGTGCTCATTATTTTAACTGGAGCGCGGCGGCTTATTTGCCGCAGGCGATATTCATTGCCCTGGTGGTTATCGCTCTGCTGGATTGGCTCTTATCGCGCCGCTTACCACCTGTGGAAATTACCCGCGAATTACCGGGTAATCTCGCGGTTGATAAGTGGACCGAGGTAAAACTGCGAATTCGCCATCAATTTACCGAACCACTTAAGATCAGTATTTTTGATGGTGTACCGAGCAATGCCAATTATGATCAGCTGCCGCTGCAAATTGAATTGCAACCCAACCAAATCAGCAGCAGCCACTATTCATTGCGCCCACTGGTGCGCGGCAGCTTGCAACTCAATAAAACCCACATTCAATTTTCCAGCCCGCTGAAATTATGGAATATTCGCTACTGGGCAGGCGACCTAACTGAAGCCAAAGTGTTTCCGGATTTTGTGGCGATTGCCAACTACGCCATTTTGGCAACAGAAAACCATACCAGCCAAATTGGCATCAAGAAAAAACAGCGGCGCGGTGCGGGCATGGAGTTTCATCAGCTACGAGAATATCGCCAAGGAGATAGTTTGCGTCAATTGGATTGGAAAGCGACATCGCGTCGCCAAAAATTAATTGCGCGGGATTATCAAGACGAACGCGACCAACAAATTGTATTGATGATCGACAGCGGCCGCCGCATGCGTACCAAAGACGATGAACTCAGCCATTTTGATCACGCCCTCAACTCCATGTTATTGGTGAGCTACATCGCGCTGCGTCAGGGCGATAACGTCAGTCTGATGAGTTTTGGCGGCGAAGCCAATAATAAACACCGCTGGATTCCACCGCAAAAAGGGGTGGAGCGAGTCAAAGTATTGCTCAATGGTATTTATGATCTGCACGCAAACCAATCCACTGCCGATTATATTTCTGCCGCCGAAAAACTTGCGATCTTACAGCCCAAACGTTCGCTGATCATTTTAGTCACCAATTCACGCGATGAAGACAACAGCGAACTATTGCTCGCCGTCAATCTGTTAAAAAAACGCCATTTGGTAATGGTCGCCAATATCCGCGAACAAATCCTCGATCAACTCAACGACACCCCGGTGCACACCTTTGATGACTCACTAAACTACGCCGGTGTCCGCCGCTTTCTGCATGAGCGCCGCGAATCCCATCGCAAATTAATCGCCTCCGGTGTATATGCCATTGACTGTACCGCGAATGAATTGGCCGTGCGCATTTCCAATGCCTATTTGGAAATTAAAAGTGCGGGAGTTTTGTAATTTAAATAAAGGGCAAAAAAATAAGGCAGCCGAAGCTGCCTTATGGATGTGATTCAGAGAGAACTTATTGCAGCGTTTCTGAATCAGCATCCTCGATCACATCCGCTTCTAGCGCAGCGTCATCTTCGATAATTTCTTCTGGCGTTTCATAAGAAATGCCATCTTCCAGGGCCTCATCACTATACATAGTATCTTCAACTGCACCATCTTCTGTATATTCTGTAGGATAAGCATCTGTATCCTGCGAGTTGTAAGAGGAGTCAAAACCTTGAGCGCGAGTCACATAATCTTGGTAGGCCGGCAATGCAATGGCAGCGAGAATACCGATAATTGCAACCAATACGGGCATAGACAGCGCTAGCACCCAATGCCAGGTTTTATTCGGCGGGGTTTGCAAACCATAATTGTTGCGCCCTTCAGTTCCCTTAAAGAATATTAAAATCACCAACAAATAAATGTTGGCAAACGGAATCAGGCATAACAGTGACAGCCAACCGGTTTTATTCAAATCATGCAAACGCTGAATCATCAGAATAAAACTAAAAACGATCATTGCGATATAAGCGATAGCGGCGAGTACAATCCCCACAACACTCGACACTAATGAAGCAACCAAACCAATCACGAGAAATACACCCAGCATCGCGAAGGTGAACAGCATGGAATGCGCCCAATAGCGCAGGCGGTTAATACGGGAAGCGGGAGAGAAAAATTTGATCTCGCCAACAGCTTGATCATCGGTCGTCAATTGACCTTCTGGGGTTTGGTAGGGATTAGTAGACACACATTACTCCTTAAATTGTTATAGTAAATGTTCCGGCTATTACTCTGAGCACTGCAACAGGGCAATAGCCAGTGGTTTGATTCTAACGATCAACTAAATAAATTGCGAAAAAATAGTTTCAAGTTATCGAGTAAACGGGCAAAAAATCCGGCTTCTTCTACTGCCTGTAACGCGACAATAGGTGTGTTCACTAATAACTGGCCATCCAACTCCACTGTAAGATTACCTAACTCCTGACCTACAGCAATCGGCGCTTTAATTACTTCATTGATATGCATATTGGCTTGTAGTGACTGCTCGCGACCTTTAGGTAAGGTAAGCACAATATTATTGGGAATACCCAGCGTAACCTCTTGCGTGGTACCCGCCCATACCCGCGCTGTACTCACTTGTTGCCCGGCTTGATACAGCGGAGTGGTTTGGAAATAGCGGAAACCGTAGGCCAATAGTTTTTGTGTTTCTGCCGCGCGAGCGCTTTCACTGGCAGTGCCCATTACCACCGCAATAAAACGGGTATTTTCACGTTTGGATGACGCCACCAAACAATAGCCAGCTTCTTCTGTGTGACCGGTTTTTAAGCCATCGACAGTCTCGTCGCGGTTCAACAATAAATTGCGATTAGGCTGACGGATATTGTTATAGAAAAAATATTTTTCCGCGTACAGCGGATAATGCGAGGGGTGATCATTGATAAT
This sequence comes from Cellvibrio sp. ATLC23, assembly GCF_057196725.1. Lineage (NCBI taxonomy): Bacteria > Pseudomonadati > Pseudomonadota > Gammaproteobacteria > Cellvibrionales > Cellvibrionaceae > Cellvibrio > Cellvibrio sp. ATLC23. The sequence goes on from NZ_JBXUOS010000012.1 coordinate 79,248, forward strand.
CGCACGCGCAAGCACCGCTAAATCTTTTGCCGTAGTTAAATGCCCTTCTGCAGGCCAGCCAGTAGAGTTTTCAAAGTGTGTATTGGTCATACCTAACTGCGCAGCTTTTTGATTCATTGCATCGACAAATGCATCCTCATTACCCGAAACATATTCTGCGAGGGCAACGGACGCATCGTTACCTGATTGAATGATCACACCGCGCAACAAATCAATAACGGAAACTTGTGTACCCTCTCTGATATACATGCGCGAACCGCCCATCTTCCAGGCCTTTACGCTGATATTTACCATGGCGTCTTCAGTAATGCGCCCTTTCTCAATTTCATCGACCACCAAATAACTGGTCATCATTTTAGTCAGACTGGCAGGTGGCAGACGCTCTTCGGAATTATTTTCAGCAACAATATTGCCGGTAGTGGCATCAACTAAAATAAAACCAGTTGCGGCTAACTGTGGCGCTGCAGGAATAACTATGGGTTTTTGTTCGACAACTTGGCCAGGCGTAGGAGTGGGCAACACAGCGGAGGGAATGGGAGCTCCCGATTGCTGGGCAAAGGTTAAACCGGAACTGGCCAGCAACATGCAGGCAAATAATTTTTTAATCATGGCGATTAACACTCTGTAAAACGAAATGAAAAAGGAAGTTTGAATAGGCGAATTGTAACAATAAAGTAGCGGCGTGAATCAAACTTGAACCTGAGCCGCTACTAGTATTAGGCTACTGATACACCACGTGCGCTTGAAAAATTTTAATGCGTGTCAATTGATCCCGCGCATTCTGTAAACTTTTTGCATCTTTAAACGGGCCGACACGGACACGATGCACTTGTTTAGGTTGTGCAACCGAATGAATAGTGACCGGATAAGTCAAATTACTGCCCACACTTGCCGCAAATTGTTGTGCTGATGTTTTTTGGCTAAACGCGCCGACTTGCAAATAAGTACCCTCAGGCAATGCAGACTCAACATGCACAGGTGTTTTGTTATCGGCGCGGCGCGGAATAGGTGCAGCATCACCAGGCAATGCAATTTCAACTTCAACCCGACCCGTTCCGGTTTTGTGAATGCCAATGCGCTGTGCAGCGGCGTAACTCAAATCAACAATGCGCCCTTGATGGAATGGACCGCGATCATTGATGCGTACTACGACACTTTTACCGTTATCCAAATTTGTCACCCGCACATAGGATGGAATGGGCAAGGTTTTATGCGCGCCAGTCATGGCATACATATCGTAACGTTCACCGTTAGAGGTATTGTGTCCGTTAAATTTATTACCGTACCAGGAAGCGTAGCCGCGCTCGCGATAGGCGCTTTCATCCTCAATCAAGTAATAGGTTTTGCCCAGCACCGTGTAGGGATTTTTATTGCCAGCACGGGTGCGCGTTTCATAGCGTGGTACTGCATCGGGCACGTGGGATAAATCTATATCTTCGCTGGGACCAAAATCTTTATCATGTGAATAGCGACCATCATTTGGATTGTAGGGTGCATTGGGTTTAGTTGATGTCGCTGGCTTTTGTTTAGTGCCCGAACAAGCCGCTAAAAAAATACAACAGATAAATACCAACAGGATATTTATTTTTTGCACTCTGGGCACAGTGGCTCGGGCGATGAATAGCATTAGTGCACAGCTCCGGCTATTTTTTTAGTGTTTTTTTGCATTGCCTGTTTGATTTCCAAGCTCAAATCGTACACCGCCATGGCGTACATAGGACTGCGATTGTAACGGGTGATGGTATAAAAATTTTGCAAGCCGAGCCAATATTCCAAACCATTGACACCGTCAAACTCAATTGGAATCACCGGCGTGCGGTTAGCAATATTTTTAGTGGGAGCAACACCGTTTTTTTTCCAATCACTCACATTCATAGTGGGTTGCACTACTGTATTGAATGACTCGTTAGCCAGAAGTGTCGCACGCGACTTGGTTAACTTTGCCGGCACTACAACCGGCTTACCGGTTTGCCAGCCGTGTCGTTTAAAATAATTGGCCACACTGCCAATCGCATCGGTTGGGTTGTTCCAGATGTCGGTAAAACCATCGCCACTGAAATCTACCGCGTAATTGCGATAGCTAGAAGGCATAAATTGCCCGTAGCCCATTGCGCCTGCGTAAGAGCCCTTAAACTCCAACGGATTATGTTTTTGTTCGCGGGTGAGAATAAAATAATTCACCAATTCCGAGCGAAAAAACGGCGCGCGCGGCGGGTAATCAAACGCCAATGTGCTCAGTGCATCGATCACATACCAGCTGCCGGTATTTTTGCCGTAGTTGGTTTCTACACCGATAATCGCCACAATAATTTCTGCCGGTACACCGTACTCTTTTTCTGCACGCGCCAGTACAGCGCGATGTTCATTCCAAAACGCAACACCATTGGTAATGCGCATGGGCACGATAAAAATGGGGCGATACTCTTTCCAAGTTTTGGATTTTTCTGCCGGGCGCGCGATTGCATCCAGAATCGGTTGGCGTTTTTGCGCTTTGCTTAGGATCTGATTGACGTATTCGGCGCTAAATCCGTGCTGTTGCACCATTTCATCGACAAAGGCACCTGCCAACGGATGCTGACTGTAATCGGCTGCCGCAACAAAACTGAAACTCAAACCTGCAATAACACCCAAGCAGCGCTTGGAAAAACTGTGACAAAAAGACAGCATAAAACCTCATTGTTAAACGTTAAGCTTGGGGTGTCATTACCCGCTTTTTCTCGGTGGAGATGGCCATTAATAAACCAAAACCCGCAAACAGCGCGACAATGGCCGTACCGCCCTGACTAATTAATGGCAAGGGTACACCGACCACTGGCAGCATGCCGGATACCATCCCCATATTGACGAAGACGTAAACAAAAAAAGTGGAGCTCACGGCCGCCGCAAGTAAACGCCCAAAACTATTCTGCGAATTTACCGCAATCATTAACCCGCGAATAATCAGCATGGCGTAGATCGTCAGCAACAAGATGACGCCAAGCAAACCGAATTCTTCTGACATCACCGCAATAATAAAATCTGTATGGCCTTCCGGGAGAAAATCCAAGCGCGATTGGGTACCTTCCATCCAACCCTTACCTGACAGGCCGCCCGAGCCGATTGCAGTTTTGGACTGGATAATGTTCCAGCCAGTTCCCAATGGATCTTGCGTGGGGTCAAGCATGGTCAATACACGCTGGCGCTGATAATCGTGCAGCATAAAATGCCAAATCGGCCAGAGACTGGCGGCAAAGATAGCTACGGCAGCAGCGATGTACCGCCAGAGCAACCCCGAAAAAAATAGCACCATAAGACCTGATGTGGCCACCAAAATAGAGGTGCCCAAATCGGGCTGCTCGATAATCAGGGCGGTAGGCAAACCAATCAGCCCGAGCACCACAATAACTTGAGTAAAACGCGGCGGCAAAAAACCGCGACTGAGATAAGCGGCGACGGTAATCGGCATCGCCAGCTTCATCACTTCCGATGGCTGGAAGCGGAAACTGCCAATTTGCAGCCAGCGCTGCGCGCCCATGGAAATTTCACCAAACACTGTTACTGCCACGAGCAGTAACACTCCGCCAACATAAGCAAAGGGCGCCATGCGCCGCATAAACTCCACTGGAATCTGTGCCACGACAAACATAGTGATATAGGCAATCATAAAAAAGCCAGCTTGTTTCTCTACACTCGGCAAATGATGGCCGCTGGCACTGTAAAGCACCGTCAGGCCAATCACCGTGAGCAGCATCAATAACAGCAGCAAGAAAAAGTCGATATGCAATCGCTCGGCAAGGCGTGCGCGACGGCTGAACGCACTCGCCGCTTCCGGCATCCGCCGCAGGAAATCCTGTTTACTCATTACCGGCTCCTGACCTAGTGGTAGTGGCTGCCGATGAAGACGCTGCTGCTTTTGCAGCTTCTCCTGCCTCTTTGGCTAAGCGCACGGCTTTGCGTTCGGCGATATAGTTGTTGGCACGTTTGATAATCGCGGCGTGATGGAAACCCACCGGCGGGACAAATTCATCGGCAGCGAGGTAGTAACCCAGAATATGCGCATCCATTATTGCCCGCGCCACGGGTGCTGCCTGGCTCGATCCACCTTCAGCATTTTCCAGCATGATTGCAACTGCAATTTGTGGCGCCTCAATGGGTGCAAAAGCGACAAACAAAGCGTGATCGCGATGGCGCTCTTTCAGCGCCGCGGAGTTGTATTTGGCATTTTGCGCAATGGCCACAACCTGTGCGGTACCCGATTTACCCGCCATGCGGTATTCGGAACGATCTGATGCTTTGCGTGCCGTTCCGCGCGCACCGTGCATTACCTCTTCCATACCGCCGATAACCGCATCCCAGTATTCCGGCTTGGTATCAAACACTTCCTCAACAATCGGCTCGTGAATTTTATCGCCAATTTTCTGGATAAATTGTGGCCGGTAGCGGGTGCCACGGTTGGCAATGGTGCTGGTCATCACTGCCAGTTGCATAGGTGTTGCCAGCATATTGCCCTGACCAATGGAAATATTGACCGTATCGCCCGGGTACCAGGCCTCGCGTCTCGCGGCGCGCTTCCATTCGCGCGATGGCCAAATACCTTTGCGCTCATGGGGGATATCAATGCCGGTGAGTATGCCCATGCCAAAGAAATGACCATATTGGCTGATCTTATCGATCCCCATACGATTGCCCAGATCCCAGAAATAGGTATCGCAGGATTGGGAAATAGCGACTTTCAGGTCGACCCGGCCATGGCCGCCACCGGTTCTGGCAAGACTCCAATCGCGCCATAAACGTGAACTGCCGGGAAGGGTGAACACCCCGCGATCTGCAATGGCGCGGTGTACATCAGTAAAGCCAGAATCCAGCCCCGCCAGGCCCAGAACCGGTTTAACGGTGGAGCCGGGGGGATATTGCGCCTGTAAAAAACGATTAAACAGCGGTGTATCTATATCTTCATTGAGACTTTTGTAATCGCGATAGCTAATGCCAGTCACAAAAAGATTCGGGTCAAACCCTGGGTAGCTGACCGCCGCCAACACGCCACCGGTCTTGACATCAATTGCCACCACCGCACCACGACGACCGCGCATGGCGGCAACGGCAGTCTCTTGCAGACGCGCATCCAGATGCAGGCGTAAATCGCTGCCCTGACGGGAATCAATTCGATCCAAAATCCGCATCACCCGACCGCGCGCATTGGTTTCCACGTTCTGACTGCCCACTTCACCCAATAACACACCTTCGTAGCTCGCCTCTATGCCACTTTTACCAATGGCATGAGTGCCGGCATAACGTTGCAATTGCTCGGGGGTAAAGGAATTTACATCCCGCTCACTGATGCGTCCGGTGTAACCTATCACATGGGCAAACATATCGGCATGGGGGTAATTGCGTACCAACTCAGCGTTCACCTCCACGCCTTCAAGCAAATGCTGATTGACCGCAAGCTTGGCAATTTCATCTTCGGTAAGACGATAGCGCAATGGCACTGGGTCGAGCTTATGGCGGCGCTGTTTTTGGGCTTTATAAAATTTGCCCAAGTCCGAAGGGCTGATTTCAATCAGCGTTTTGAGCAGCTCGATTGTATTGTTTAATTCCGTGGCATCGCCGCTTACAACAGACAGTGTAAAACTCGCTTTGTTATCGGCCAGCAGCTCACCGTTGCGGTCAAAAATAAGCCCGCGAGTCGGCGGCACCGGCTGCACATGTACCCGGTTGCGATCAGATTGGGTGGCGTATTCTTCGTAGTTAACAATTTGTAAATCGTAATAGCGATAGAGCAATGTCGAGGCCAGCAGGAGCATAAACCCGGCCATCACCAGTATGCGGCTGCGAAATAATTTTGCCTCGCGCTGGTGATCTTTAAACTGTTGGGAATCTTGCATGCTCAGGCCAGAAACTCGTGTAGATCAAGGTTGATGTGGTTGTCGTCTGCTATTGGTTATTGGCCAAACAGTTATTTGTGGTACGGATGATTTTGTAAAATCGTACAGGCTCGATACAGTTGTTCGATCACCAAAATACGCACCAGTGGATGGGGCAGGGTAAGTGGCGATAGCGACCATTTAATCTTTGCCAGCGCCGAGCACACGGGCGCAAGCCCATCTGGGCCGCCAATTAATAGCGAATAATTGGCGCCGCTCATTTTCCAACCCGCCAGATTTTCGGCCAGCTGCTCGGTACTCCAGGGCTTGCCTTTGACCTCAAGGGCGATGACTTGTTCGTCTTTGCCGCCCTTTTCAATCATGGCCAGCATAGCCTCGCCTTCTTTTTCCATCGCTTTGGCGATATCGCTATTTTTGCTGCGCTGAGCGAGCGGCAATTCCACCATTTCCACTGTGACATCACGCGGCATACGCTTGGCGTATTCCGCATACCCCGCTTCCACCCAGTCGGGCATTTTGGTGCCCACGGCAATAATACGAATGCGCATAACAGCTATTTACTCACAGCGAATCAATTAACCGCGGCTAGCCGGTTTCATTGACCAGAGTTTTTCTAACTCGTAATAATCGCGCGCTTCCTGTTGCATCACATGCACGACGGTATCACCGTAATCCACCAAGACCCAATCGCCGGTTTCCAAACCTTCAACACCTAGCGCGCGAAAGCCCGCTTTTTTGGTTTCTTCCACCAGATTTTCCGCGAGTGAGCGCGAGTGACGGCTAGAGGTACCGCTGGCGATAATCAGGGTATCCATTACATCCGTGAGTTCATGTACATCGAGCGTCACTATGTCTTTGCCTTTGAGGTTTTCAAGGGCGTTAATGATCGCTTGGTTTAAATCAGACATTCAGTTACCTATAGATAAAAAACAAATAGAAAATACAAACAAAAATTTCAAAAAACAAAGATGAAAATGTGCAGGCTATTGATAGAGCTTGTGCGCACAGATGTAATTCCAAACACCCTCAGGCATCAAAAACTGCGGCGAACTGCCCGCGTGAATCTGTGCACGAATATCAGTGGCAGAGATAGGTAATAGCCGCTGCTCCAACAACACAATTGCACCAGCCGCTTGCTGGGCAATGGCATCGATCGGGCGGCGATGCACATTTAACAACTCCACCACCGCACCGGACTCCGGTAAAAACCAACCCGGCCGCGCCACCACAACTATATGTGCCAACTGCAGCAGTTGCCCCCAGTTGTGCCAAGTGTCGAGCGTGGCAAAACTGTCCATGCCCATACACAAACACAGGCTAACCTCAGCGCCGATTTCCGCGCGCAACTCACGCAGTGTGTCGTAAGTGTAAGAAGGTTTATCGCGCTGCAATTCGCACTCATCTATGACCAGCTCCGCACAATCCTGCAGCGCCAGTTTAAGCATTGCCACGCGCTCGTTTGCCGTTGCGCCCGGTGTAGGGCGATGGGGCGGTAAATAACAGGGCAGCAAACGCATCTCATCTAACTGCAACTGCTGTTTAAGCTCCAGCGCCATGCGCAAGTGGCCGATATGAATCGGATCGAAGGTGCCGCCGAAAATACCTATGAGTTTGCGCATGAAATTAACCCCCTCCCTGCCTCCCCCTTTGCAAGGGGGAGGAGTTGTAATCCCTCCCCTTTTTAAAGGGGGAGGCTAGGAGGGGGTTAAGCACGAATATGCCCATCGCCAAACACCACCCATTTTTGCGAGGTCAGACCTTCAAGGCCAACCGGGCCGCGCGCGTGGATTTTGTCGGTGGAGATACCAATCTCGGCACCCAAACCGTATTCAAAACCATCGGCAAAACGGGTTGATGCATTGACCATCACCGAGGCGGAATCCACTTCGGTAATAAAGCGGCGCGCGCGGGTGTAATCTTCGGTCACAATCGCATCGGTATGTTGTGAGCTGTATTGGTTGATGTGAGTTATGGCTTCATTCAAACCAGCGACAATTTTGATCGACAAAATCGGCGCGAGATATTCCGTCGCCCAATCTTCATCGGTTGCAACATTCGCCGCAATCAAAGCGCGGGTCTTGTCATCGCCGCGCAGCTCCACACCTTTTTCCGCGTAGGCAGCAGCGAGGCGCGGCAGAATTTGCGCAGCGACTTGTTCATTCACCAACAGAGTTTCCATCGCGTTGCACACACCGTAGCGATGGGTTTTGGCGTTCATGGCAACCGCAAAGGCTTTGTCCAAATCCGCTTTATCATCGAGATACACGTGGCAGATACCATCGAGGTGTTTGATCACCGGCACCTTGGCATCATTGCTAATGCGCTCGATTAAACCTTTGCCACCGCGCGGCACAATCACATCCACAAATTGCGGCATAGTGATCAGTTCACCCACTGCTGCGCGGTCAGTGGTAGCCACGACTTGCACTACATCGGCAGGCAAACCTGCGGCTTTTAAGCCTGCTTGCAAACAATTGGCGATGGCGCGGTTGGAGTGAATCGCCTCACTGCCACCGCGCAAAATGGCGGCGTTGCCGGACTTCAAACATAAACTGGCGGCATCGATAGTCACATTGGGGCGCGACTCATAAATAATGCCGACCACGCCGAGCGGCACGCGCATTTTGCCCACTTGAATACCACTGGGGCGATAACTCATATCGGTAATTTCACCGCAGGGATCGGCCAGTGAAGCGACCTGACGCAGACCTTCAATCATGCCGTCGATAGTCGCTGGCTTAACCGCCAAACGGTCGAGCATCGCAGCATCCAACCCATTGGCCTTACCGGCAGCCAAATCTTTTTGGTTTTCAGACACCAGCGTAATACGAGATTTATCCAGCTCGTCGGCAATCGCGAGCAGCGCTTTATTTTTTAACGCGGTAGGTGCAGCGGCAATTACGCGAGAGGCAAGGCGCGCTTTGCGGCCAAGTTCGGCCATATATTCTTTGACGTTCAATTCAGACATGAAACAACCTGTTACGGGTAATTCGGAAAAAATGGCCGCGATTATAACCTGAGTTGTGCTCAGTTTTGATGCCATCACTGGCTTTATTTCCGCGTTATTCATGCTTTGCATGGGTTATCGGTAGCGTATTCCACTCAAGACTGGAATTTGAGCGTTGCGATGAAGAGCACAATTTTGTCTCAGCGGATTTCAGTTTTCATTCAGGCTGACAGGCATAGTCTGGTTTCACCCCCCGGAAAACGGGAGCCACTATTTACCAAAGGGGAAGACCATCATGAAAAGCCTGTTACTCATCAGCACTTTGGCCAGCAGCCTGCTGCTGGCTAACAACGCTCTGGCTGATCGCGATTATCGCCACAAACACAAACATCACAAGCATCACCATCACACTTATCAGGTGGTTGAGTACACCGAATATGCGCGCGTTGTCTCCAGCAAGCCCATTTATCGCACTGTGGCTGTAGAGGTTCCAGTGGACTCCTGCCGCGTAGAAACCCTGGCTTACAGCGAACGCCAGCGCGGTGGTGACTCCTTTAAGGGCACAGTTGTCGGTGGCTTGATTGGCGCCGCGATTGGCCATGAAGTGGGGCGCAACGGCCACGCGACCGCCGCTGGCGGTTTAATCGGCGCCGCCATTGGCAATGATGTCGCAGGCGGCAGCCGCCGTGTCACCCGCTATGAAGACCGCGAAGTGTGCACCACTCGCTACCGCACCGAATACGAGCGCCAGCTGGTCGGTTACGATGTAGCCTATCGCTATGATGGTCGCATCTATCACACCGAAACCCGCCATCACCCCGGCGACCGCATTGTGCATAGCCGCGGCCGCCACTGAGTTAATGCACCCCCACTGCAAACGAATGAGCAAAGGTCAAATTGACCTTTGCCTCAACACGGGCGATAGTGAAGGTGAAACCGCTAACTAAACGCCTTCTTGTTGGGATTTGCCATGCTGTACTCAAGAATCTGCTGCTTGCGCTTCACTCAAGTGCCACTCATGCTTCTGGCGGCTCTGTGCCTAAGCTGCCAACTCTGTCTTGCCGAACCGGATTTACTCGGCGGCGATATGGGGCTAGCCTCCAGCGCTGCGGATAACAGCTTGATCGATAGCGATACCATAGCGCCGCCAGTAGAGCCCAGTATTTCACCCGCCGATGCCGCCGATCTGGTGCGCAACAAAGTTGGCGGGCAAGTGATGAGCGTCAAAACCCAACAAGGTGATACAGGGGTGATCTACGCGGTAAAAGTGCTCAATGCTGGCCGCATGCGCGTTATCCGGGTTGATGGCCAAAGCGGGCGCTTATTGAATCGCTGATGTGCTCAAGCCAAAACTGACAAAACCATAAACAATCACCTACTCCAATCTCAGCTATTTCAGGAATGATCCATGCGTATTTTGATCGTTGAAGACGAAAAACCCCTGCGCGAACAAATCCTCAGCCTGATGGCGACCGAAAAGTATGCCTGCGATGCCGCCGCCGATGGCCGCGAAGGCCTGTTCCTTGGCAGCGAATACGACTATGACCTGGCAATTATCGATTTGGGTCTACCCCTACTAGATGGCACCCAATTGATTCGCGAACTGCGCAGCAAAGAGCGCAACTTCCCGATTTTGATTTTGACCGCGCGGGGCAATTGGCAAGATAAAGTCAGCGGCCTGGAAGCAGGGGCCGACGACTACCTGACCAAACCCTTTCATCCGGAAGAATTGCGCGCGCGCATTCACGCTCTGCTGCGCCGCGCCAGCGGCCATGCATCGTCCGTATTGCGCTACGGCCCGATCGCGATAGATACCAGCGCCAAGCGGGTGTTCCGCGATGACGCGGAAGTAGAGCTGACCAGTTTTGAATACAACACCCTCACCTATCTGGCAATGCACGCGGGCAAAAACATCTCCAAGAGCGAGCTTACCGAACATCTCTACGCACAGGATTACGACCGCGATAGTAACGTGATCGAAGTATTTGTCGGACGTTTGCGTAAAAAGCTCGACCCGGATAGCAGCCTCAATCTGATCAGCACCCAGCGTGGCCTCGGCTACAGGTTTAATCTTGACAAGCAGTAAATCCAGTCGTCGCCTCGACTCGATTGCCGCCCGCCTGCTCTTGGCGTCGGCACTGTTACTGCCGTTGTTTTTGGGCTTGACCGGTTTCTTTCTTGACCGCGCCTTTGAGCAGAGCTTGGAAGTTGCCGAGCGCGCGCGCTTGCGCGGCCATATCAACCTGTTGATGAGTGTTGCCGAGCCCATCACCAAAAACACCAAAATTCACAGCTTGCGTATGCCGGTCACTCTCAGCGATGCAGACTTTGAACACCCCAACTCGGGGCTTTACAGCTATATTTTTGATCAGCAAGCCAAGCTGGTATGGCGCTCCAATTCTGCTGCACTAAGCGACCCACCGGACTACCATCGCATAGCCAAGAGCAACACCCCCGGCAAAATGCTGTTCAGCACCAAACTGCTGGGCGATAAGCTGCACTTTTTTGCGCGCTACACCGTCAAATGGGAAGACGCGCGCGGCAACCCCACACCATTCCACTTTTTAGTAGCACACAGCACCGATGATTACACCGCCGAACTCAAGGCGTATCGCAACGAACTCTGGCGCTGGCTGGGCGCAGCGGGGATCTTTTTACTGATTGCCCAAACTCTCATCCTGCGCTGGGGCCTTCGTCCACTGGGGCGTTTAGCGCAGGCGCTCAAAGCTATGCAAAGTGGTGATACCAGCAACATCGCCGGCCAACATCCAAAAGAATTACAAAAGATCGTCGATAACCTTAATCAGGTTTTGGCGCGTGAACAGGCACTGCGCCAGCGCTATCGCAACAGCTTGGCCGACCTCGCCCACAGCCTGAAAACCCCGCTCGCGGTGCTACAAAGCAAACTGGTGGAAGGTGCAGAATCCGACGGCGACTTGCAGCAAATTGCCAGTGAACAGGTCGCGCGTATGAATCAGGTAGTGACCTATCAATTGCAGCGCGCGGTTTCCAGCCAACAAAAAGGCACTTTCAGCCGCACCCGGGTAGAGCCCATCGCCCAGCGTTTATTTACCGCACTGCAAAAAGTCTATGCGCACAAAAAAATGGAGCAGGAGCTGGATTTAGCCCCCAACTCCATAGTTGCGGGCGATGAACAGGATGTAATGGAATTGTTGGGCAATCTGCTGGAAAACGCCTTTAAATACGGCGACAAACAGGTGCGCATGCGCTCCTTTATCGATGAGAGCCATTTGCGTATTGATATTGAAGACGATGGCCCCGGCGTCCCTGCGGATCAAACCGAGCGCATTTTAGAGCGCGGCCAGCGCTTGGATACATCCATTCCCGGCCAAGGTATTGGCTTGGCTGTCGCCGCTGAAATTGTGCAAAGCTATGACGGCAGCATCCGCATTTATCGCTCGGAATTAGGCGGTGCGCGTTTCAGCTTAACCCTCCCCCTACTCCCCGCAGACGACTAACCCCCCTCTTATAACCATTTTGCAGATTTTCGCCCGCCACTTGTGAGCTATGGCTTACACGTTTGTCATCTTCGCCGCACAACACTTTCCGCTATACCGCACAAATCATGGTGATTTATGCGACTACTGCTTTATTCAACCAAAGACGATACTGGCACCATCTGCTCAATGCTGCTCTCCGAACCAACAGCTGAGCGACAGGAACTCACAACCACGGATGGCACCAACAACTCTTACAACAATGCTGTAATCCAGTGGAGAAAGAAAATGTCATCCAGGACGTGTATTGCCGTAGATTCAACTTGCGACTTGCCTGCAAAATTTATTCAACAACACAACATTGAAGTGCTGCCCATTTATATCAATCACTCCAAAGGGCAGGAGATGGATTATCGCGACCCGCAGACCATGCTGAATTTTTACAAAAACCATTCGCGCGACGTGTATGGTTTGGCGCAATCCGACCCACTCTCGGTCAACGATATGACCAGCATTCTCAAAGAGCGTCTGCTGCCGAAATACGATTTAGTACAAGTCGTGACAATCAACAGCAAAAAGAGCGATGTGTTTAAACGCGTTTCTGAAGCGGCATTGGTAAACGAACCCAAATTCCGTGAACTGGAAAGAAGCGAAGGACGCGCGCCGTTCCGCATTCGCCTGTACGACTCCATGTCCATGTTTACCGGCCACGCATTGCTGGTGTATGAATTGGTGAAACGTATTCACGTGGATCAACTACCGCTGAATAAATCGATTCGCGAAATCGACAATATGCGCGATCAGGTTTATGGCTATTTAATTCCCAACGATTTGTCGTATATGCGTGAACGCCGTCACCTGCGCAAAGGCGACAACAATATTTCCTGGATTAATTTTAAATTGGCCAGCGCGTTAAACCTGCGCCCGATTGTGCAATTGCATCGCGGAGCGACCGATAAAATCGATACGGGCAAAGGCTTTTTGGGTGCGCTGGAAAAATTGTTGGTGCACGTTAAGAAACAAATTCAACAGGGTTTAACCAGCGAAGTGATTGCAATGAGCTATGGCGGCTTATTAGAAGAGATCAAAGACGAACCGATACTGGTTGAATTCCGCGAATTCTGTAAGCAATACAACGTAAAAACCATGCTATCGATGATGAGCATGACTGGCGCAATCAATGTGGGACCAAAATCCTTTGCGTTGTCATTTGCTACGGATAAAGATTTGGTGTGAAAATTTTTAATGTCCAGAAAAAAGGGTCGCAATGCGACCCTTTTTGCGATTACAGAAAGTTTAAGCAACCTGCATAGGAATTGTGTTGGTTGTACGGTTTACTGTGTTGTCCTCGTTTAAATATACGAGTTTAGGCTTGTGGTTGATCAGCTCCGCTTCGGTAAAGTGACCGTAAGTGGCGATGATCACACGATCGCCCACTGCCACTTTACGCGCAGCGGCACCATTCATTGAAAAAGTACCTGAACCCGGCTCAGCCAGAATAATGTAGGTGTGGAAACGCTCGCCGTTGTTGACGTTATAAATGTCGATTTGTTCGAACTCGCGCATACCGGCCAGCGCAACCAAATCCGCATCAATTGCACAGGAGCCGTCGTACCAGAGTTCAGCCTGGGTCACCTTGGCCATGTGTAATTTTGCTTTAAGCATATGTGAAAGCATGGAATCCTCCGGGGGAATCACTTGTGTAGTCGCTAGAAAAACTAACCCAGCACCCCTAGCCTAGAACTACAGAAACGTTGTCAATTAACCGCGCGCCTTGCGTATACATGGCGCCGAGTATAGTGATCTCCCGATCATCGTGTGCCGCCATTTCCAGTGTGCGGCTATTGCAAATACTGATGTAGTCCACGCGAAACCCAGCCGCTTCAATTTGCGCCTTTGCCTCGCTCACCAGCACTAAAAAATCGCGGCGACCATCTGCTATCGCCTGTTTGATTGCATTCAAACTGCGGTTCAGCACCGCCACTTTCGGGCGCTCATCGGCAGTGATGAAGCCATTGCGCGAACTCATCGCCAAACCATCGGTTTCGCGGAAGATCTCACCAGCGGTAATTTTAACCGGAATACACAAGTCTTCCACCATCCGGCGAATCACCGCCAGCTGTTGAAAATCCTTGATCCCAAATACCGCTTCATCCGGCTGCACAATATTAAACAACTTGGTGACTACAGTTGTCACGCCCTCAAAGTGACCGGGGCGACTCGCACCGCAGAGCACATCGGTCATGGTCGGCACTATCACACGAGTCTGCTCGGCCATACCATTGGGGTAGATTTCTTTTTCATCGGGGCAAAACAAGTAATTACAACCCACCGCATCCAGCTTGGCCGAATCGGCAGCGAGGGTGCGCGGGTACTTGTCCCAATCTTCATTCAAGCCAAACTGCAAAGGATTGACGAAAATACTGGTGACCACTACATCGCAATTTTGTTGAGCGATCTTCACCAGCTCGATATGCGCGCTATGCAGATTGCCCATAGTCGGCACAAACCCAATTCGCTTACCGACTTTACGCTCGGCAGCCAAGGCTTCACGAAGGGATTGGATATGGTGAAAAACCTGCATATTTATGCCTCAAACTACCCGTCAAATAGGCTTGGATTCGGGCGCGCGATAATACACGGTCAGGATTGAGAAGTATATTTTTCGGGCAAAAAACAACCAGCAATACAATCAACACGTACAACTTATTGCACAACTCCAGTTAACACCATAAACTTGTACAACAAACAAGACAACAGGTAAGCACCATGAACGTCACCACCTTTAGCGAAGCCAGAAACAATCTGAAAAGTGTGTTGGATAAAGTCGCTAATGATGCCGATTGCACCATTATCACTCGCCGTGACGCAGGCGATGCCGTTGTCATGTCACTCGATTACTACAACAGCTTGATGGAAACCGTGTACTTACTGCGCTCACCTGAAAACGCCGCGCATCTGGCCAGATCGATTGAACAATATCGCACAGGGAAAACAACCGTTAGGGATTTAGCGGATGACTAGACTGCTCGCATGGACGGATGCAGCTTGGAGCGACTATCTCTACTGGCAGGGACAGGATCGCAAAACGCTAAAACGAATCAACCAACTGATCAAAGAAGCACAACGCGACCCTTTTGAAGGTATTGGCAAACCCGAGCCACTAAAAGAAAACCTAACCGGTTTTTGGTCGCGACGGATTGATGATAGCAATCGCTTGGTTTACGCCGTTGATGACAGCTATTTAACCGTGATCGCCTGCCGCTACCACTACAAACTCTAAGATTCCTGCAGCGCGAGCCGGATTACCGCATCCCCGACTCGCATCACCCCACCCTGAATAACTTTGGCGCACAAGCCGCCATAACCAAACATTGCGGCAGTGCCGCCAGCGCCGAGATTTTCATCCATGCGTGAACAAGGGTGGCAAAGGGCATTGGTTTCGATAATCACCTCACCAATTTGCAGCCGCTGGTAGCGCAGCAAATTCATATTCATACCTGAGATGACCAGATTGCGCCGCAGCAGGCGTGGGTCAATAGACGGAAGACCAGTGTGCTGGCAAATCTGTTGGATATATTCACGGCTGATCAGCGTGACTTGGCGAGCCGATCCGGGCGTTTTTTTCATGCGGTGATCGCCGACCAAGCCCATACCTATAACGGCTTCGGCCTGTTCCACAACCATCACCTCACCGCGCCGCTCACCGCGCAAACCAATCCATTCCAATTTGCCGGGGGCGATATTGGCGCAGAGTTTATCCAGGAGGCGGGCTTGGCTATTATTCATAACCACCCTGACTGAGATACTCAGGCGCCAGATTATCAAATCGAGTGTATTTGCCGACAAACGCGGCGCGGCAGGTGCCGATTTCGCCGTTACGTTGTTTGCCGATGATGAGTTCGGCCATTCCTTTGTCGGGGCTGTCTTCGTTGTAGTACTCGTCGCGGTAGATGAACAGGATTACGTCGGCGTCCTGCTCGATGGCGCCGGATTCACGCAAGTCCGAGTTCATTGGGCGTTTGTTGGGGCGCTGCTCCACGCCGCGGTTGAGCTGTGAGAGCGCGATCATCGGGCATTCAAATTCTTTGGCGATACCCTTGAGCGAGCGCGAGATTTCGGAAATTTCCTGGGTACGACCTTCACCACCACCGGCAACGGTCATCAGCTGCAAATAGTCCACCATAATCATGCCGGGATTGCCGTGTTCGCGGGCGATACGGCGGATACGGGCGCGCATTTCCTGCGGATTCAAACCGCCGGTATCGTCGATAAACAGCAGTTTGTCTTTCATTTTGGCGACGGCGGACGACAGTTTAGGCCAATCCTCTTCGGTGAGTTTACCGTTGCGCATCTTGCCCTGGTCGATACGGCCAATGGACGACATCATCCGCATCACCAGCGCTGCCGAGGGCATTTCCATACTGAATACCAGCACCGGTTTGGGCTGATTAAATAGCGCGCCTTCCACAAAGTTGAGCGCCAGCGCGGTTTTTCCCATCGATGGACGCGCGGCGAGAATGATTAATTCCCCCGGCTGCCAGCCAGAGGTGCGCTGATCCAGATCGGTAATACCCGAGGGCACACCGGTGATATCGCTACCCGAGCGAAACAGTTCGTCAATGCGCTGTACGGTTTGTTTGAGTAAGTCGTTTACACCGACCAAACCGCCCTCTTTGGGGCGATCTTCGGCGATTTCCGCAACGCGCTTTTCGGCCAGCTGGAGCAGATCATCTGAATCCAGACCGGCGGGATTCATACTCGACTTGCTAATTTCTTGCGCCGCACCAATCAGTTGGCGCAGGGTTGAACGCTCGCGCACAATTTTGGCGTAAGCGGCAATATTCGCGGCACTTGGGGTGTTGTTGGCCATCTCGACCAGATAACCCAAGCCGCCAATACGCTCTAATTCATCGTGTTTGTGCAGCTCCTCAGAAAGGGTGATGACATCGAGCGGCTGACCGGCTTCTTGCAGCTCGATCATCATGCGGAAGATCAGCTTGTGATCTTCGCGGAAAAAGTCTGCCTCAGAGATGACTTCCAGCACCGCATCCAGGCGATTGTTATCGAGCATTAACCCGCCCAATACCGATTGCTCGGCTTCCACCGAGTGCGGCAAGGCGCTGTGGTTGGATAGCTCGCTCGCGAGGCGATCCTCAAAACTGGATGATTCGAAACTGGATTCAGGCATAGGTCGTTAAAACACTTGCGTAGTTATTTATCTAATCGATATTGATCGAATTGCGTGCAAAAAAAATCGGGCACTTCTAAACCCCGAAAGGGGTGTCGATAGTGCCCGATTTCATCTTGCTTGTCAGTAGAAGCCGACTCGCAGAACTGTGCGCCAAAGAATTACTCTGGAACAACAGCCAATTTAACAGCTTGGATCACTTCAGAGTGCAACTGAACATCGATCTCATATTGACCGATTTCACGCAGAACACCTTGTGGCAAGCGAACTTCTGACTTGGCAACTTCAACGCCAGCAGCAGTGATTGCTTCAGCGATATCGCGAGTACCGATAGAACCGAACAAACGGCCTTCGTCACCCGCTTTAGCAGCGATAGTCACTTCCAACGCAGCCAGCTTCTCAGCGCGAGCAGTCGCTTCAGCGATTTTGGCAGCTGCAGCAGCTTCCAAACCAGCGCGACGAACTTCGAAGTCAGCGATGTTTTTAGCAGTAGCAGCAACAGCCTTGCCTTGTGGCAACAGGTAGTTACGGCCGTAGCCAGACTTAACGGTAACCTTGTCACCGATAGCGCCTAATTTACCTACTTTATCGAGCAGAATAACTTCCATCTCTATTACCCCTTACTCGTGGCTGTCAGTGTATGGAATCAAAGCCAGGTAACGAGCACGCTTGATAGCAGTAGCCAACTGACGTTGGTATTTCGCTTTGGTGCCAGTGATACGGCTTGGAACGATCTTGCCAGTTTCAGTGATGTAGGCTTTCAGGGTTTCGATATCTTTGTAATCGATACGCTTAGTGCCTTCAGCGGTAAAACGGCAGAATTTGCGACGACGGAAAAAACGGGCCATGGTTATACCTCCTGCTCTTCTTCAAAATCATCTGCATCAGCGCCGTCTTCATCAGACAGGTCTTCTGCGTCATCACGGCGTTCGGTACGTGGTGGACGTGCCTTGCGCTCGCGGCCTTCTTTCTCGGCCTTCATGATGAATGATTCTTCAGTGATCGCAGCATCTTCACGCAGAACCATGCTGCGCAAAACGGCGTCGTTATAACGGAAGTTGGTGGTCAACTCTTCCAACACCGCGTCAGAGCACTCTACATTCATCATGATGTAGTGAGCTTTGTGAACTTTGTTGATTGAGTAGGCTAATTGGCGACGGCCCCAGTCTTCCAGACGGTGAACTTGACCACCATCGTTTTTGATAGAAGCGCTGTAACGCTCAACCATTGCTGGAACTTGTTCGCTTTGGTCTGGGTGAACCAGAAAAACGATTTCGTAATGACGCATTTATAGCTCCTTACGGGTTAAAGTCTCCCGCCTTATCAGTTAATAAAGAGGCAGTGAGACAAGGAGTAGCCAGTTTTCTGATCTGCACAACATACAGACCATTCCCCCCGGCTGGTTTGGGGTGCGGAATTGTACGGACTCACCCCTGTAGATGCAAGGATAAAAAGTGAGCGTCACTTTATACGATTGCCACTTCAGGCACTTGCCTAAAGTGAGTGGAAAGCGCCGCCCGATACCCGTTGAATGAAGGTGACCCGCTCTTGCAGGTCAAATTATTTCGTTAACACAACAACGGGAACACAATAATGAATAATTACTCTCTGGCAAAAACCCTTTTGGGCACCTTGCTCTGCTGCCAGCTAGCAGTCACAGCGCAGGCCGATGTCGCTCCACTTTCGGTCAATGGCAACAAGATTCTCGCCGGCGGCCAACCGGCTAGCTTTGCCGGCAACAGCCTGTTTTGGAGCAACAACGGCTGG
Organism: Cellvibrio sp. ATLC23; assembly: GCF_057196725.1. Classification (NCBI taxonomy): domain Bacteria; kingdom Pseudomonadati; phylum Pseudomonadota; class Gammaproteobacteria; order Cellvibrionales; family Cellvibrionaceae; genus Cellvibrio; species Cellvibrio sp. ATLC23. Next base: position 98,475 of record NZ_JBXUOS010000012.1, read on the forward strand.
GGTGGGGAAAAATACTACAACGCCGATGTGGTTCGCTGGCTGAAAAACGATTGGGGCTCGACCCTGGTTCGCGCGGCAATGGGGGTCGATGAGGGCGGCGGCTATCTGCAAGACCCGGTCGCCAACAAAGCCAAAGTTAAAGCTGTGGTAGACGCAGCTATAGCTAACGATATGTATGTGATCATTGACTGGCACACTCACCACGCCGAGAAATACACCAGCCAATCTATCGCCTTCTTTCAGGAAATGGCGCGCACCTACGGCAATCGCAATCATGTGATTTACGAGATCTACAACGAGCCGCTGGATAACGCCTCCTGGAGCGGAGTCATCAAGCCCTATGCGCAGCAAGTGGTGAATGCGATCCGCGCGATTGATCCGGACAACCTGATTATTGTCGGCACTCGCACCTGGTCACAGCGGGTAGACGAAGCGTCACGCGACCCTATCGCCGGTAAAAATATTGCTTACACATTGCACTTCTACGCTGGCGACCATGGCCAAGCGATCCGCGATTTTGCCCAGACTGCGCTCAATAACAATGCCGCGATCTTTGTAACTGAGTGGGGTTCAGTGAATGCCAATGGCGATGGCGGTGTTAACTACGGTGAGACCAACGCCTGGGTCGATTTTATGAAGCGCAACAACATCAGCCACGCCAACTGGGCGCTGAATGATAAACCCGAAGGTTCATCTGCGTTGGTTTCAGGCGCAAGTGCCAGCGGCGGTTGGCCAAGTTCACAACTGACCGCCTCGGGCGCGTTTGCCAAAGACATCATTCGCAACTGGCCACGCACTAGCGGTCCGGTCGATCCAACACCACCCTGCACTAGTGTTGGACTCGGCACCACCATTCAAGCCGAAGCCTGGTGCCAAATGTCCGGTGTGAAAACCGAGGCGACCAGCGATGCAGGCGGCGGCCAAAATGTGGGCTATATCGATAGCGGCGACTGGATGACTTATTCAGTCAATATCCCTACTGCTGGCACTTATAAAGTCAGTTACCGTGTTGCCGCACAGGCAGGCGGCGGGCAGATGCAGCTGGAGAAAGCCGGTGGTAGCCCGGTTTATAGCAACATCAACATCCCGGGCACCGGCGGCTGGCAAACCTGGCAGACCATTTCGCACAATGTGGTGCTGCCTGCAGGCGAGCAGCTGATCGCACTCTCGGCGATTACCGGCGGTTTTAATGTGAACTGGCTGAAGATTGAAAGCACCGGCACCACTCCCAGCCCGACCCCCATCGCCACCTTGCAAGCAGAGTCATTCAGCGCGATGAGCGGCATTCAAACCGAAGCGACCAGCGATACCGGTGGCGGTTTAAATGTGGGTTGGATAGATGCCGGCGATTGGCTCTCTTACGCCGGTACACCGGTGAATATCCCCAGCAATGGCAACTATGTGATTGAGTATCGCGTGGCCAGCCAGAATGGCGGCGGCAGTTTGGCATTTGAAGAGGCGGGCGGCGCACCGGTTCACGGTACTATCACCATCCCCGCGACGGGCGGCTGGCAGACCTGGATGACAATCAAACACACAGTCACCCTGAGCGCAGGCAGCCACAAATTTGGTATCAAAGCCAACGGCGGCGGCTGGAACCTGAATTGGATTCGCATCAGCAAGGCGAATTAATAGCAACAGAATCCAGTAAGTGAAGACTTTGGCCGCCTGCGGGCGGCCTTTTTATCGACTGTTGATTAAGACCTATGGATCCCCGCAAGCGGGGATGCCGACTCTCGTTTTAAATCGATGGCTTGTTTTCGATATTCCGAGGGCGTCATACCCACCATTCGTTTAAAAAACCGGTGAAACGCCGATTGGCTGTTAAAGCCGGACTTGTAGAGTATGTCCAGCACCGTATCACCTGCGCACTCCGGCGAAGCCAATAGGCGCTTGGCCTCCTCGACCCGCTGGCTATTGATGAACTCGAAAAAATTTTGCTGATAGTGAGTATTGATAATGGTTGATAACTCGCGAGGTTTTACCCCGATCTGCTCGGCAAACCGCTCCAGATTAATCTGGCTTTCCAGATGCAAGCGCAATTCGCCAATACCCCGCTCCACCGCCTGCAACTTGTCATCCACCTGAGGGATTTCCTGCAGGCGATCTTTTTCAGGTTCCGTTATTGCCACCAAATCCTGCTGCACTAGCTCGCGCGTATTGCGCCAGCCGAACAAAAACAGGGCATTAATCAACAGCACCGTTAAGTAGTTATTGATGATGCCGAGCAGATCGTTGGTCTCGCCACTTACATAGCCGCCTAAAAAATAGGCGATAAATGACCAGAGCCAGTGGATAAAAAAGCCCCCCAACACCAAGTCGGCCAGACGCAACTCACGCTCGGAAATAGTGGAATACATCTGTTTGAGCTGTTGGCGCAACCGATATTCGGTGTAGAAACAGGCGAACACATAGATGAGCGGGGAGCATTTCACCAAAAACCAGACAAATGCCAGCGCTGCGCGATCACCCCCTGAAAGTGACTCCCAGTGCCAGGGTAACCAGTCATAGATGCTCAGGTCGTAGGCAAAAATCACCCCCACTGCCAGCAAGGCGGGCAGCAGATGAATGCCATGGCGCCAGTGCCGCAAGTCGATTTCTTGTGATAGGGAACGCAGATAAAAGAACAGCACCGGCCCCTGCAATAGCAGGCACGCTGATAGCAAAGCAGGTATCCAGGGGTAACTGGCAATCGCCATGGCTTGGAAGCTGGTATTCCAGATGATCAAGGTGGTGCTGAGCGTACCCACCACCAACAGGAAAAAAATCTGTAGCAGCCACCGTGGTTGCCGCCGGCCACCGGGCAGTACTCCCAGGGCAATGCAGAGCAACAAAGTTTCCAAAATGGTCAAGGCAATGACCACTTCATGCAGATTCAACAACAAGCTTTTCATTATTTTTATGCTCCGGCACTTCGCAAGCTAATTAGGTTGCACAACCCATGGATCCCCGCATGCTGGGGTGGCGACTCCCTACTGGGGGGGGAATTATCGCCGCAATCACCGCTGTTCAACCTGTCCCACTTTGCGATTTCACTAAGTGGGGCTTCTCAGTTTTATACAAACCGCAAAAAACAGGAGGAATACTGACCCGCCTAGATGAAATAGTAGCCTGCATGCGGTGGACTGACACTGCAGATATAGAAAACAAAATGCTAACAATAACGATACGAGAGGCAAAAATGAAAAAACTCGCCAAGTCTGGCCTGCTCCCCCTTGCATTAATTTCATCCGGATTCTTACTCACTCAGGCTGCTCAAGCACAAACCTGCGGCTGGAATCAGGTATGGAAAGATGATTTCAACGGCACCGCGCTTGACCGCAATAACTGGTCGCTGGAGGTAAACGGCGATGGCGGCGGCAACGGTGAATTGCAGTACTACACCGACCGCCCCGAAAACATGTGGGTCAGCGGCGGCATGTTGAACATCAAAGCGATTCGCGAAGCCTATAACGGCAAGAGCTGGACCTCTGCCCGCCTGCGAACCAAAAATGCGCAAGACTGGACCTACGGCAAAATTGAAGCGCGCATGCGTGTGCCTAAAGCATCGGGCACTTGGCCAGCATTTTGGATGATGTCTACCGAATCCCAGCGCGACAGCCACGGTTGGCCGAACAACGGCGAGATCGACATCATGGAAGCGGCGGGCACCCATGAGGATATCAGCGGCACATTGCACTACGGCGCCTACTGGCCGTACAACGGCAACACCGGCTGGCCAAACCCTGACAATTTAATCGCTCCCGAAGCTGGTCGCAGCAAAACCGACTTCCATACCTATGCGGTCGAGTGGTACGAGGATCGCATGGTGTGGTCGATTGATGGCGTGCCCAAAATTTCCAGCTCGCGCACCAAACTCGACGGGGTAAACCCGGTGCGCTCCAATTGGGATTCGTTTTATAACCGCCCCTTCCACGTGATCCTCAATCTGGCGATTGGCGGCTGGTTCCCCGGTTTCCCCGATGGCAGCGAAGCGCCGGAACAACTGATGCAAGTCGATTACGTCGCCGTCTATAAAAATGACGATAGTTGGTCGGTTGAGGGCGACACCTATGTCTATCGCGGTGAAAACTACAAAAAATACCGCATCGATGGCCCCGCCAGTGCCAGCTATAACTGGTCGGTGCCCGCAGGGGTGACCATCCTCGCGGGTCAGGGTACCCGTGAAATCATTGCATCTATTGGCAACACGGCACGCTCCGGAAATTTCAGCGCAACCTTCAACTCCGGTTGCAGCCTCAAAACCGTGAGCAAGCCAGTAACTATCGAACAAGGCCGCACTCAAACTCTCGCCAGTTATGAAAGCGGGTTAGGGCTTACTCACCTGCAAAACGGCGTGGCTATGGGTGCAGGCGCGATTGTTAACAACCCAGCGCCGGGTGCCGTCAATACCTCCAGCAAAGTGCTGCGCTATGTGCGCGATGCGAGCCAACAGTGGGACAACCTCAAACTCAGCGGTTTTGGCAAGCTGAACGCGGGCGAATTGCGCTCTGGCCGCGCCAAGATTTTTGCCGATATTTACTACCCGGCATCGGCCACTAACCTGCTCGGTAAAGAGATCGGCGGCGGTTTGGAAAACAGCGCCGTAGTCAGCACCACCCCCAGTTGGGATGGCAATACCGGTCGCCTCGCACGCTTTAAAGGCACCATCGGCAAAGCCGGTGAATGGCATACGGTTGAGATAGGTTTTACCGGCACACCGGATTCAGGCATAGCCGCCAGCCAAGCCGATAACCTGGTATTGATGGTGGAAGCGGGCTTTAATCGCCCTGCCGACTTCTATCTGGATAACATCCGTATCGTCTGGCCGGACAATGGTTACACCATCAAACAAACCATTGCCAACTTTGACGGCACCAGCAATGGCGCAATCAAAGCGGCACCCTACACCAGTGGAGTACGCTCGATTGTCGCCAATCCGGCGCCGAACGCGGTCAATTCATCGCCAAATGTGCTGCGTTATGTGCGCGATGCGGGCGCCACCTACGACACCCTCGCCTTTAACGGAATCACCGGCATACCCGATGCGCTGGACGCACAACACGGCATGGTGCGGGTAGCAGTAGATGTTTACACCACCGCGCCAGTGGGCACGATTATCTCCATGAATCTGGAAAACGAGCTGCAAGTGAGCGCAGTAACTCCGGCAGATTGGCAAGTCGGTCGCCACAGTTTCTACCAAACCGAGACCACCAAAACCGGTCAATGGGAAACCCTGGAGTTTAACTACAACTTCGCGGCCGCACTGGGGGATTGGGCGAATAACAAAGCCTCTGCGCCTTTCACCGGTGTCGATCAATTGATCTTCCTCATCACCCCCGGCGTGGCCAGTACCGGCACCTTCTACTTCGATAACTTCCACGTAATGGCCTACAACAAAGATGCACCGGCCACTGCAGGCAGTTCATCGTCCAGCAGTTCGGTCGCCGCACCATCCAGCCTTGCCAGCAGCAGTAAAAGCTCAACAGCGCCGAGCAGCGTTGCACCGTCCAGTACGGCGCCATCTAGCACCGCTCCTTCAAGTACAGCTCCGTCAAGCGCAGCACCAAGCAGCTCCAGTACAGCCGCGTGCAGCAACTGCCCACCGGTATTGGTATCCCAAGGTCGCACCGTTACTGCCAGCACCGCGTTAACCGCAGCGGCGAATGCAGTAGATGGCGATGGTGGCACCCGCTGGGAGTCTGCGCACGCAGTTGACCCAAGCTGGATCATGGTGGATTTGGGCAGCACCAAAGCACTGAGCCAAGTGGTGATCGATTGGGAAGCCGCCAACGCGGCCAACTATCAAATTCAAGGCAGCACCAACGGCATGAGTTGGACCAATTTAAAAACCGTCACCGGCGGCACCTTTGGCACCCGTACCGATACTCACGCGGTGAGCGGCAGCTATCGCTATGTGCGCATTTACGGCACCGCGCGCAGCACCGGCAACCAATGGGGTTATTCCATCTGGGAACTGAAAGTCTACGCCCAAGGCGCGCCAGCAAGCAGCTCAGCGGCGAGCTCAAGCTTGGCACCGGCTGCACCGCTGAATATTGCCAGCGCCACGGCCAGTACCGCACTTACGCCAGCGGCTAATGCGATTGATAAAAACAGCGGCACCCGCTGGGAGTCTTACCATGCACTTGACCCAAGCTGGCTGACGCTGGATTTGGGCAGCGCCAAAAGCCTGAGCAGTATCGCGATTGATTGGGAAGCCGCTAACGCCGCCAACTATACAGTGCAGGGATCAAACGACAACACCAACTGGAGCACCCTCGCCACCCGCACCGGCGGCACCTTCGGCGAGCGCACCGACACACTGAACATCGCCGGCAGCTATCGCTATGTGCGTATTCACGCTACTGCGCGCAGCGCGGGCAACCAGTGGGGCTATTCCATCTGGGAAGTGCGCGTGCTGGGCTGGTAATCCTAACCACCTTCGTCATACCCGCTTGCGGGTATCCATAGGTTTTCACATCAAAAGCTGGACTCCCGCTCGCGGGAGTGACGATGTGTTTATAGCGCAGATCGCGCCAAGAACAACAAGCTCCCTCTCTCTGTTTCCACTGACCCGGTGGAAATAGAGGCTTTTTCACCCGGCATTGGCCGCGCCTGCTGCCAGTGCCAGGGTGATTTTTTTAACGGGTCATCAACTCCTTAGCTAATAAAAAATAATTCCCTTGGAGGAACTATGCATTTCCTACTACAAAAACAACCACTTACTGCGGTAATCATTAGCCTTGGGTTGGGCGCAAGCGCGGCACAAGCCCAAACCGCCTACAACGACCCCTGGTGGGCCAGCCCCAACAACAACACCAGTTTTGTCGACCAATTCGATGGCGTAAACATCAACCGCAACAAATGGCTGGTGGAAAAGAACATCTTTGTGAACGGCGAAGATATAGATTATCAAGACGTTGAATATCCCGCTGCCGACTGGACCTTCCGCGTTGGGCAACCAGATGCTGGCGCAAGCGATGGCAAAGTACTAAACCTCAAAGCGCGCTATATGGATGGTCAGATTCAGGACTACTACGGCGGCACGGCCGGTCAGGGCAAACCCCTGTTTATCCGCGCCGGTCGGATCGAATCGCAAATCGCCGATGACTCCACCTTTGTCTACGGCAAGTTCGAAGCGCGCATCAAAATGCCACCAGCACGCAACGGCGAATTCCCCGCTTGGTGGCTACTGGGTAACTTCCCCGATGTAGGTTGGACGGCTTGCCAGGAACTGGACATCATTGAGTTCACCGGCGCCAACGCCAGCAAAGCACCACAGACCCGTTGGTCAGCGCCCTATCCGGCTTACGGTGGCAATCCGTTCGGCACCACTTACGCGCAATTGGGCCTTAGCCCGAGCGACCAGTACGTTACCTACGGGGTGATCAAAACCCCGGAATATGTCGAGTATTACATCAACGGCGTGAAAACCTTTACCTGGTCAAAAGCTGAGCGCGGCGATCAGCCCTGGCCCTACCTCACGCCCATGCGCATGATCCTCAACCACGCCATCACCCACGTGGAATGGCCGGATGTGGGCAACTACAACAAGTTCAGCACCAACGCGAATGTAGCCAACAAAACCGGCTACACCCGCACCACCAACGGCGTGACCGAGTACGAGTACATAGACACCGCGGCCATGAACACCAATATCGGCCGCGCCGGTACGGATTTCCTTGTGGATTACGTTGCCCATTGGCCACTGCCCACTACCGATAGCTGGCACAAGTACATCGACGAGAGCAAATACAGCTTCTTCCGCCCGACTAACAACACCAAAGGCTTCTATTCATTGAAAGGCTGGATGGCACCCGTGTCGGTAACGGCCGATGCTTACTTGCAAGAAGGCGATAACGCCTACCGCGACAACAGCGCCAAAAACGCGGCCGATGGCTATGTTGGCTCCAAGTGGGCAACCCCGCGCGATGACAATATGCACTCGGTCACTATCGACTACGGAGTGGATAAACCGATCAAATACTTCTGGATTGAGTGGAGCTGGAACCTGCCCAAGTCCTATGACATCTACGGCAAAACCTCCACCGGCAACTGGGAGTTTATCCGTACATCGGATCAACAAAGTGTCGGCTGGGCGACCCATACCTTTGATGTAAACAAGACCTATCGCTACGTCAAACTGGTCACCAAAGGCCGTATCGATAAAGCCGAGCCAATCTGGCTGCTGGAATTCAAAGCCTTTGAAGATGTGGCCAATGTCTACCCAAAACCCGCTGGCACCGCACTGGTGGATCGCGCCGTTAACATGCTGGGCAATGGCAATTTCGCCACTGACCTGAACGGTTGGGTGGGTGAAAACTATGACGGTTCCGGTGCGGCCTATGCTGCTATCAACGGTGAAGCGCGCATTACGGCCGCCAACCAAGGCACTGGCGCTGGCTCTTATCAATTGCACACCCAGAGCTTCGGCCTGAAGCGCAACTATCGCTACCAAGTGAGCTTCCGCGCACGCGCTGCATCGCCGCGCAATATTCAAATGCGCCTGTCAGAAGACCAGCTGAACCCATCGGCGGCCGGTACCTATCTGTTACAAACGGTCGCCCTTGGCACCACCATGACCAACTACAGCTTCAATCTGGACTTCACCGGTGGCGATAACGCTGGCCGCCTCGCCTTTTTGTTTGGCGCCATGGGCAATGCGACCACCTTTATCGATGATGTGGTGATTCGTGAAATCGCCTATATCGGCTCCGGCGATCCCTTGGTTCCAGCAATCAGCGCCACTAATTTCACCGGCGCCAGTACTGGCTGGGAAACTGAATGGTGGGGTGCTGCAGCGCGCGCTGTGGATGGATCTACTGGCAACAAAGCCAGTGGCAAACCCGGTGTGGCAGACAATCAGGATCTGTGGGTTAGCGTCAATATCGACCCCAACTATGAAGTGAAAGAAGTGCTGGTAGCGGGCGATAAATCCGCGCCACGCAGTTTGGCGCAGTTCAAAGTGGAATACGGCACCGCCAACAACACCATGATCAACTGGACCAACAGCAATAACGATGGCACCTATGAAAGCTTCAGCAGCTTTAGTGCTTATCCTCCTGCTAACGAGCGCAATTTCCGCTTCTGGTTCCGCCCACCGGCAGGCCAAGTAGTCGAAGTCGCCGATGTGCAATTGATGGCGGTAGATTTAAAACCGCACCGCATTTACACCATCAATCTGGATGGCGCAGGCAGCATCGCTCCGGCAGGCACACTTCGCTACAGCAAAAACAATACTGACTCGGCGACTTACACCTTCACTCCTCCCGCAGGCCAGCAAGTGGCAAACGTGATTGTTGATGGCGTTTCGCTGGGCGCAATGAACAGCTACACCTTCAACGCGATCTCTGCGAGCCACACCATTGCAGTGTCGTTCACCGGTTCGGTGCCAGCCTCATCGGTTGCCAGCTCCAGTGCGCCGTCATCTACACCTTCAAGCATGAGCAGCTCTAGCGCTCCCGCTGCGGTATTGGTATCGCAAGGTCGCCCGGTGACTGCCAGCACCAGCATGATGCCAGCAACCAACGCGGTCGATGGCAATGCCGGTACGCGCTGGGAGTCCAACCACGGCGTAAGCCCGAGCTGGATCATGGTAGACCTCGGCTCTAACCGCAACCTGACCTCGGTAGTGATTGATTGGGAAGCCGCTAACGCAGCGGATTATCAAATCCAGGGCAGCACCAACGGCACCAGTTGGACCACTTTGAAAACGGTCACGGGCGGCGCCTTTGGCAACCGCACCGATACCAACGCCGTGAGCGGCAGCTATCGCTATGTGCGTGTGTACGCCACCGCGCGCAGTGCGGGCAACAACTGGGGCTACTCAATTTTCGAATTGAAAGTCTATGCACAAAGTGCGGCAGCGAGCAGCAGCTCAGCTTCCAGCACGGGCACGCCTGCGCTCTTAACGCCGGTGAGCGCCACTGCAAGCACGGCCTTAACCGCAGCGAGTAATGCGATTGATAAAAACGGCGGCACCCGTTGGGAATCAGCACACGCGATTGACCCAAGCTGGATTACGTTGGATTTAGGCAGCGCAAAAAATCTGACCCAAATTGCCATCGATTGGGAAGCGGCAAACGCGAGCACTTATAGCGTTCAAGGTTCGAACGACAATGCCAACTGGACCAACATCGCCAGCAAAACTGACGGCACTTTTGGTACGCGCACCGACACGCTCACCTTAAACGGCAACTACCGCTATGTGCGCATTAACGGCACCGCGCGCAGTGCAGGCAACCAATGGGGCTATTCAATTTGGGAGGTGAGACTGACCGGGTTTTAATTAACAAAAAATATTGTTTAAAGAAACAGTTTCAATTTATTCGGTCATACCCCGCCTGCAATATTTGCAGGCGGTTTTTCAACAACTAAAACAGCACTATCAAAAATCAACTAGAAGGACGAAACAATCATGCACAAGACCAAATCACTTTTATTATCCAAATCCTTTTTATTATCCAAGTCATTTTTGTTATCAACGTTACTGACACTTGGCCTCAGCAGTGCAATCAGCAGCCAAGCTGCGGTCATTACATTTGACGATTTACCTGCAACCGAATTGGATGCAATTCCCGCTGGTTACAACGGTTTTACCTGGGGTGAATATTTTTTAACAAACGTATCCTACGTGCACAAAAACACCCTGCCCGGCACCGGTTTTGAAACGGGTGTTGTCTCAGGCGATTACGCTGCGTTTAATTTTCTCGCCACCACCAGCATCATCAGCGGCGCGCAATTTGATTTTAACGGCGCTTATTTAACGGCAGCCTGGAACGATGGTTTGAATATTGAAGTCAGCGGTTTTTTAAACAACGCGCTGTTGTTTACCCAAACCGTCATCGTCAATACCAGCGCCGCTCAGTGGTTTGATTTTAATTTCCTCGGCATCAACTCCCTCAGCTTGCGCGCCTGGGGTGGAACTTCTATTGATGGCACCCAAGGCAATGACTTTTTTGTAATGGACAATTTCACCATCAACGAACCCACTTCAGTGCCCGAGTCATCCTCACTGCTATTGTTACTGCTCGGCATCGCCGGAATTGTAGTGGGCCGCAAAACCCAAAAAGCCTAATCAACAACAATTTGAACGTCCCTGCTTTGCCGCTACCAAGCGATTGGTAGCGGCGTTTTTGTTTTTGGGGTTAGAATGCCACCACCTATATCTGTCACGGATAAATGCAATGTGGAAGCCACTACTAATTATGTCTGCGTTATTTATCGCAGCCTGCAGCAGCACAAAAGTTCATGTTTACACATCGGGAGTTGACCAACACACCCAACAGCAACTGCTTCAATCGTTAAACAATGCAGGTTTCAAGGCTCATCAACAGACAACGCCAATGCAGCCCCTCAAAGAAGGTGCTTACATCATTTACACACCCAACTCTGGTTCAACGCAGATCAACCAACAAATTGAACAGATTTTAAAATCATTAAATTTACCTGCGCCCGAATCACGTCTGTTTAGTTTGGGCGAAGGAATTAGCGCACACCGATATACCAAAGGAAATATCGGCCTCTATGTGATCGCAAACACCACACAACCAACTGATAGCTTAAAAAAAATATTTGAAGAGAGTAGCATTCTGGATTGGGAACTTGGTTCGATCGGCTGCACTAAAAATTACATTCTGGACATCATGGGCGATAGTAAAATTTACATAAGCACACTGGACGATGGCACAGAAATAGCCTCACTCAACTGGAAAACCCAACATAAGCAGTTAGTGCTGACGAAATTATTTAAACGCTACGTTTACGATATCTCAGAAGAAAATAAAACCATAACACCGACTCAACAGTATCCTGAGCCATACGGCTGCCAATTCCGCAGCAACTTTGATACTGTCGTGCACGTAAAAAATATCGGGGATTAATAATGATCTATCAAGGCAGCTGCCATTGCGGCGCGATAACATTTGAAGTGGAAGCATCCGACGAAGTAGAAGTTGAAAACTGCAATTGTTCGATCTGTAATATGAGCGGGTTTTTACATTTGATTGTGCCACAGCGCAATTTTCGGCTGATCAGTGGTGAAGACAATCTCACCACTTACACCTTCAATACCGGTGTTGCCAAGCATAAATTTTGTAAAACCTGCGGTATCAAACCGTTTTACATCCCACGTTCAAACCCGGACGGTGTGGATGTAAATTTGCGCTGCTTAACCACGCAACCAAAAACGGTAAAAATTGTGGATTTTGATGGGCAGAACTGGGAGCAACATGCACACACTGTTGCGCATAAGAGTCGTTAATTATGGTCTCTACTTATCTAAAGCTATTTATTATCGGCTGTATTTTGGCAACTGGATTTATTGGTTCATACCTGATTTATCGCAAGCGGTTACACCCTCAGCTATGGTGGAAAATTTCACTGAAAGCTCTCGCTATTGGCATTGCGCTTTCGTTTATCACTTGCTTAGGCACCAGTCTATTTCTCTTTCTGGTAGTATTGTCTATTGCAGCTATTTTGTATTTAGCTGATGCAGCACAACAAGATGAAAACCTTGAACACATGCTGGTAGCGACTCTTGGTGGTCTATTGATTGGCCTAATTAATCTGGGAAGCATACTGCTCTGCTGCTAACCCCAATCTTCGAACGGATATTGCCCGCATTCCGTTACACTCCATGCAGGCTACGTCATGACTTGTAACCAAGAATCCGCGAAGGCAAAAACAATAGCGCACGTAAAAATGCAAAAATCGCCTCAAAGGTAATTCCAATCAGGCGAAACGGAATCGAGATTAACCAAACAATAGGCCAGAGCAACAACGCGAGCAGCGCCAATGGCCAGCAGACAACCCATAACAATAACCAGCAGATAAACGTCAACATACCCATTCCCCTTGCGTGCCACGATTGTTGGCTTAGATGCGGATTGCAGCTATTTGGATTCAGCTAATCGTTATTTAACTCCAAGAGGCCTGAGCCTTTGGCACAATTAGCTTATTTTTGACTATTTTTTGGCGCAATTGTGGCGCGATTAGTGTAATTGCGCCAATATCTGGCGCAATTAGTTTGAGCACGCTAAATAACCCACACAAAGCCCAAGGACTTAAAAATGCAGGCAGCAGACACCTCATTAACCCCGTATCTCTCAACCAGCTATTACATCGATTTTGATCACCCGCTTGTTAGCGACAAAGCACAGCAATTAGCGCGCAAACATCACGGCGAACTGGAATTAGCTAAAGCATGCTTTGAGTTCGTCCGCGATGAGATTCAGCACAGCTGGGATTTTCGTAAAAACCCGGTGACTTGCAAAGCATCAGATGTGCTGATGCACCGCACAGGCTATTGCTACGCTAAAAGCCATTTGCTGGCGGCGCTATTGCGGGCCAACAATATCCCTGCAGGATTGTGCTACCAAAGGTTGAGTGTCAGCATGGGGGGGAGCCCCTATTGCTTGCACGGGCTAAATGCTATTTATTTAAATAATTTTGGCTGGTATCGGGTCGATGCAAGGGGAAATAAACCTGGTGTCTCAGCACAATTTTACCCGCCAGAGGAAAAGCTTGCCTTCACCGTCAAAGGATCATTGGAAAGAGACCTTCCCGAAATATGGGCAACCCCCATGCCACGGATTGTCGAAACACTGGAAAAATACTCAACCGTAACAGAAGTCTACGAAAATTTGCCCGACATAGATTAAGGCGAATTATTAACGTTGAAAAACTACTTAAGGAATTATCATGCATATCCGCCACTACACCCCCAGTGATGCCGCAGCGATTTGCGAAATTTATAATCACTATATCGAACACACGGTTATTACCTTTGAAGAAATTCCACTCACCCTTGCACAAATGCAAGAACGTATTGCAGCTTATACCCAGCTCTACCCTTGGTTGGTATGTGAGGACGAAGGCAAGGTGCTTGGTTATGCTTACGCAAGCAAATGGAAGGAGCGAATTGCGTACAAACACACGGCAGAAATTACCGTGTATTTAAAACACGACACAACCCAAAAGGGTTATGGCAGCGCGTTGTACAGCGAATTGATCGCGCAGCTGAAAACCAAAGGCTGCCATGTTTTGCTCGGGTGCATTGCGATCCCCAACGAGGCAAGTGTGCGCTTACATGAACGTATGGGCTTCGAAAAAGTTGCGCATTTTGCTGAGGTGGGGCGCAAGTTTGATCGCTGGTTGGATGTGGGCTATTGGCAAAAAACCTTGTGAAGGGCTACTCGCCCTTCTGCCGAAATTCAGTTGGTGTCACGCCAACCATGCGTTTAAAAAAGCGATGAAAAGCTGAGGGGCTGTTAAAACCGGATTTATAGATAATCTCTAAAATGGTTTCATCTTTTAACTCTGGCAATACCAATAGGCGTTTGGCCTCTTCCACACGATAGCGGTTGATAAACTCAAAAAAATTCGATTGGTAATGCATTTTTAAGATTGCGGAGATGTCACGCGGTTTCAACCCTATCTGCTCCGCAAAACGCTCAAGATTGATATTGCTCTCCAAAAATAATTTGTCCTCGTTCATCGCCTTTTCGATAATTTCAACCTTGTGGTCCATTTTAGTGGGCTGCACCGGTTTGGCCACAGGTACCACATGTACGCTGAGCAGTTGGCGAGTATTAATTAAACCAAATACAAATAAACCGTTGACCAACATCACCGTAAGATAATTATCGATAATGCCGAGCGTATCACTCACCGATGCGCTCACCATGCCTTCCAACAAATACGCAAGCAGCGACCAGAGCCAATGCAAACAAAAACCGGCCAGCACAACATCGGCCAGTTTTAATTCAGACATGGCGATATCGGAATACAAATGTTTTAGCTGTTCGCGCAATCTGTATTCCGCGATGACACACGCGATGATGTAACCTAATGGCGATAGCTTTACCAGCGCCCAGACAAATGCCACCACTGCATTCTCGGTACCAACTAACTCAGTTGCCGGTTGCCATTCCACACTATCAATACCAAAAAAAGCCAGCAATAGAACCGCAACCAATGCCGGCGCAAAATGCAACAGATTGCGCCAGCGTAGCAATACCATTTGCTGCGAAAGCGAGCGCAAATAAAAGTACAGCACCGGCCCTTGCAACAATAAACAGGCAGCGAGAATAGCGACCACAAAAGGCGTGTGATTAATCGCTGCTGTTTTTAAATCGCCATTCCATACAATCAGAGTGGTCGTTAGCACCAGTGCAATGAGCAGAAAAAAACCGGACAAAATACGCCGGGGCTGCAGATGTTTGGCGGGCAATAAATTTAATAAAGCAGCCAGCACACAGCACTCTACCGCCGTGAGCACCAGCACCAGGTCGTGGATATTTAGAAAGTTGGTTTTCATCAGGCCTTTCTCATCTAGGCACGGCCAATTACCCTCGTGGCAGGGCGCTCTCTTTGGCGGTGGATTCTCATTATAAAATGCAGTGGCCGTCTCACAAATCGATTGGCTTCGCCGGGCCTATTTGAATACACAATGTTTGGCGTAATCCTTGGCTTCGTTCATGGTGAGGTCACCCTTGGGTTTTTCCGCAATGCTTTTACACCATTCAGGGCTACCAACTTCAGGAGCGCAGGCAGATACCAAGTGAGCCAAGGCAACAACCAATAGCAATTTAACCATTCTTAAAAAAACGTGCATATAAAATCCAAATTATTTGAGTTGTATAGATATTGCACCAGCAGTGGGAGCATGTAATACATGGCTGAGTCAGGGCAGCCATGGAATAAAAATTCCAGTGCAAGGATAGCAGAGCCTGCCGCTAAAGAACCTATTCACCCTACACATAGGCGATTTTGGCCATAAAAAAACGCCCGCTGGATTAGAGCGGGCGTTTCGGTTTTACATAAGGGCTTTAACCCTCATCAGTGAACAACTAGGGCAATGCTTTTAAATGATTGCCAACTGGCACAGAGAAGATGCGGCCATCTTTTACATCCCAGTTGATTGACCAGGTCATCACGCCACGGAAATCCGCGTAAGCTGCCAGCGGCGTGTTGCTACCGCAATTGCTGCGTTTCACCAAACAATCGACCGCTTTGTTAATGTCCGCCGTTGTCGCTTGACCGGAACCGGCAGCGCGTGGGCCAGAAGGCAAACCGAGAGCGACTTGATCCGGGCGCAGACCTTTAAAGTTACCGGCTGTGCCGTTGGCCAGGGGGAAACCTTCGATCAACATACGCGCTGAAGCTACCATCATATCCACCGTACCGGCTTGATAGGATTGCGCCGCATAAGGTGTCGCGAGACCGCCATTGTTGTACAACTGCACGTGCAACAAATCCAATTCATTGCGCAATTGGTCGATCATCGGCAAGTAAGCCCCCCAGATTCCGGTGTAAGCCACATAACCACCTTGCACATAAGGATGCTCAGGCGCCATTGAGACATACAAATCAGGATACATTGCATGGAGCTGTTTGATCGCCGATACCATGTTGCTGATCACTGGCGCACCGTGCATTACACCGGCACCGCTTTCCAGATCAATGTCCACGCCATCAAAACCGTACTCATTGATAATCGCCGCTGTGCTGTTGACAAAATTGGCGAGATTGGTGGAATTGTTCAGCGTCACAGTACCTTTTTCACCACCGTAGGAGAGCACAATGTTTTTACCCTGCGCACGTTTAGCGGCGACATCGGCAATAAATTGCGCTTTGTTCAACGCTGGATCCAAACGGAATTCCACACTGCCATTGCCAGCGTCATCCACAAAGGCGATAACAATCACATCCCACGATGCATCAACATCGGCCAAACGAATTACACCGCTGCCGTTGTCAAAGTTGTGCCAGTAACCCACCAACGCATGTTTTGGCAGAGCTGCAGCGTCACCTGGAACACGGCCATTGCCGGTAGAACTGGTAGATGACTTACTCGAAGATGCAATGCTGGAAGGTGCAACAGAAGATGACGAAGACGATGATTTTGAGCTAGGCGCACTGCTTGAAATGCTACTTGAAACCGCGCCGCAAGATTTCACCAATTCCCACGCCTGCTGCCAGTGCGCGCCGGTACCGGGCGCATAAGCCCAGGCTGCGGTAGAGCCACACCAACCCGCGACCGTGCAGCGATACTCACTGCCCGCGTTCTGTACCAATTGGCCTGCGCTGTAGGCTGTGCCAGCAACGTACTGTGTGGACGCACAATTTCCCGCAGCAATTGAAGAGCTGGAAACAACAGCGACTGAACTGGAAGATTTTGAGCTAGGTGCAACACTGCTTGGCGCAGACGACGATGGCGCGACAGAACTCGGCGCAGAAGAAGCAACGCCTTCACAGGCGCCGAGCAGTGTCCACTCTTGCCATTGGCCGGAGTAACTGGCCGGGCTGTGCCCTTGCGACCACCAGTTGGCCTTATAGCCCTTGCCCGCTTCCTGTACTTGGGTTCCGCCGCCGTAGGCCGCGGTGTTATTCCATACTGGAAAACTGGAGCAATTTACTGCAAATGCGCTGGTTGATAAGCCGCTTACGCACAACGCGGCAAGTGCGATAACAGAATTTTTCGCTGACTTGTAAATGTTCATAGTCCCCTCACTCTCTTTGTATTTTTTGGACAAAAGATTACCGCAAAGAAATTGTGAAAATTTCTTTGGATTTTTTTGCTTCTATTGAGATTTTTTTGGGCGTCCCGTGGAGCAGTACTTATCTGGCTTTTTACAAAAACAGATTGGCCGTACTTTGGGAAACACACCAGTCCCGGTAACTCGTTACGAGCTCCTTCTGGTCGTTATCATCAGACTCATCCGAGTGTGATTTATTATTGTGGCGCAAAACACCTTATGACAACGTTGCCATATATATCACCCGCATCAACAATTGGCAATCATGTATATGACCAAAAGATGACGATTACACAAAATTTTTATTTCATTAGAATAAAAACTTTGTGTAATCGGGGAAAAATAACGGGGATAGATGATTGGGAAATAACAGATTATTGTGGGATCAAGTTGGCACGCTGGCGCACCGCTTCAAATAAACACACGCCGGTCGCCACCGAGACATTCAAACTGCTCACGGTGCCCGCCATAGGGATATTCATCAAATGGTCGCAGGTATCTTGCGTTAAACGGCGCAGGCCATCGCCCTCTGCGCCCATCAAAATACCAATCGGGCCGGTGAGGTTGCATTCATAAACTGACTGCTCTGCTGCACCCGCAGCACCGAACAACCAAATGCCTTTTTCCTGCAAACTTTTCAGCGTGCGCGCAAGGTTGGTCACCGGAATAAATGGCAGTACTTCCGCCGCACCACAGGCAACTTTGCGCACGATGGGCGTAATGCCGACGGATTTATCTTTGGGTGCGATAACCGCATGCACACCTGCCGCTTCCGCCGAGCGCATGCAAGCGCCGAGGTTGTGCGGATCAGTGACGCCATCGAGGATCAACAAAAACGCGGGCTCGTTGAGATCATCAATCAATTTGAATAGATAGGCTTCATCGAATGTTTCACCCGGCGTGCAGATGGCCACCACACCCTGATGATTTTCATCACCCACCAACTCGTCGAGCTTATTGCGATTCACCGTCTGGCAGTGAATAGCATTGCTTTGTGCAGCGCTAACAATTTTTTGCAGGCGCTGATCGTTGCGCCCCTGCACCATGTAAATTTCAATTACCCGTTGCGGAGCACTTTTTAGCAGAGCCTGCACTGAGTGCAGGCCAAAGATATGTTCACGTTTCAAAAAAATTACCTGATTATTTAGGCCTTTATACTCGCTTTGGTTTAACGCTCAGAGACCCGGGTTTCGCGCTCGCGCAAAATCCGGTCTTTCACTATATAAATTTCGCGATTCAAATTTTCATCCAAGACAAAGTTTTCACTGCGCAGCCAGCGATCAATTCTTTGTCTTAGCCTTAACCACCGGTCTTTTATCATTTGTCTTCTTAGCCCCAGTGACAGCCTTGCTTTTTGGCGCTTTTGGCGCAGGCGATTGAACTGTTGCTGGCGCTGTCTTGCTTGCAGCTTTCGCAGTTTTACGGCCATGATCGACCTCCCCTTTGGATTTTGTACTTGCCGCTTTAGGTGCGGACGTTTTCTTTACTGTAGCTGGCTTGGTAGTAGCTGCCTTTACCGCAGGAGCTTTAGGCACAGCAGCTTTTCTACTGGCGGCGGGTTTAGTGGCGGGAGCAACATCGGCCACTTTTTTCACCACGATCTTTTTCGCCACAACAGTTTTTACTACCGGTGCTTTTACTGTTGCTGATTTCTTCGCTACCGGTTGCGCAACAACCGATTTTTTGCCGCTGGTTTTCTTTTTAGTTGGCGATGCCTTAGCACTCGCCGATTTGCTGTTTTTCGCTTTGCCCACCGGTTTAGCGGCCAGTGGTTTGCTGAGCGTTTTAGTTCCAGCTACCTGTTTCACTACTATTTCTGCGGGCGATATTTTTGTCTCGCCAGCTGCTTTTCTTTCGCCGCCAGATTTTTTAGCGCTGCCGGATTTTTTACCCGCCTTTTTATCGGCGGCTGAAGCTGCGCCGCGTTTACTCGTTTTGGGTTTAACCGCCGATTTGGGGCGGCGAACCGCATTAGCTGATTCGAGTTCAAAATCGATCTTGCGATTATCAAGATCCACCCGCACCACCCGCACCACTAATTCATCACCCAAGCCAAATACTTTGCGCGTGCGCTCGCCCATTAAGCGATGTTGCGCTGGTTCAAAGCGATAATAATCGTGCGGCAGCGAGGTGATATGAATCAAACCTTCTACGTACAAATCATTTAGTTCAACAAACAAACCAAAACTGGTCACTGCACTCACGTGCCCCGCATACACAGCGCCCACTTGATCGCGCAGGTATTCGCACTTGAGCCAACTCACTACATCGCGGGTCGCTTCATCGGCGCGGCGTTCAGTGCGTGAACACTGCTCGCCAAATACCACCATGTCGCTCGCGGTATAGGGGTAAATAAATTTTTTCGGAATCGCTTTGGCAGTCTCAACACGGCGCACATGAGTGGTCGGTTCTGTGCCGCGCACCACCGAGCGAATCGCGCGGTGCACCAGCAAATCCGGATAACGGCGAATCGGCGAGGTAAAGTGCGTATAAGCTTCATAACCCAAACCAAAGTGTCCGTGGTTTTCTACTTGATACATCGCCTGACGCAGACTGCGCAGCATTACCGTCTGAATTAAATGACCGTCGCTGCGATCCTGAATCATCTGTAACAATTGTTGGTAATCGCCCGGGGTGGGCTTGTCACCCCCCGCCAATCCCAAACCTAATTCGGATAAATACGCGCGCAAATTCGCCAGCTTGGTTTCGGTGGGACCCTCATGCACACGGAACAAGCCAATCAAATTATGTTTTTCAATAAATTTGGCAGCACAAACATTCGCGCACAACATGCACTCTTCAATTAATTTATGTGCATCGTTGCGTTTAATCGGAACAATACGTTCGATTTTACGTTCTTCATTAAATTGGATGCGCGTTTCAACCGTATCAAAATCAATTGCTCCGCGTTCATCGCGCGCAACGCGCAAGCATTGATACAATTTATGCAGCAGTTCAAGCTGCGGCACAACGGCTTTGTATTCTTCGCGCAATGCAGCGCGCGCATCGCCTTCACCGGTGAGAATTTCGCCCACTTTGGTATAGGTCAATCGCGCATGGGAATGCATCACACCTTCATAAAATTGGTAGCCGGTAATGCGCCCAGCATCGCTGATATTCATCTCGCACACCATGCACAGACGATCGACATGGGGATTGAGTGAACACAAACCGTTAGAGATAGCCTCGGGCAACATAGGCACCACAAAATCGGGGAAATACACCGAGTTGCCACGCGCGCGCGCTTCAATATCCAACGCGCTTTCGACCGGAACATAATGCGATAC
This sequence comes from Cellvibrio sp. ATLC23, assembly GCF_057196725.1. NCBI lineage: Bacteria > Pseudomonadati > Pseudomonadota > Gammaproteobacteria > Cellvibrionales > Cellvibrionaceae > Cellvibrio > Cellvibrio sp. ATLC23. The sequence continues at coordinate 119,281 of NZ_JBXUOS010000012.1, forward strand.
ATCGGCAATCGCCACGTATAAACGCCAGCCACCTTTGCGGCGCTCACACAACACGGCATCGTCAAAATCCCGCGCGTCTTCGCCATCAATGGTGACAAACGGCAAGTGGCGCACATCAACGCGATGCAACTTGTCCTGCTCTAATACCTCGTGGGATAAACGCGCCGCTTCCGCCAGCGCTTCACTTGGCCAAACACTGGGAATACCGTGCGCTTGAATCGCCAATTCGATTTCCATGCCCGGCGCCATATGGTCGCCCAATACTTGAATCACGCGGCCTGTGGGCAAGCGGTTTTTGTCCGGCTGCATGGTGATTTCCGCCACCACGATTTGCCCGTGTTTGGCACCGCCATAGGCGCCAAACGGAATCATAATGTCATGGGTAATACGCGGGTTTTCCGGGCGTACAAATTGCACGCCCTCTTCATTAAAAAAGCGCCCGGCCAATTGGGTGGTATTGCGCACCAGCACATCGACAATCGCGCCCTCTTCTTTACCGCGATACTGCTCGCCGGAGAGCCGTACAATCACTTCATCGCCATCAAATACTTTGCGCATTTGGCGATTGTGCAGATAGATATCTTCACCGCCATCCGCGCGGATCACAAACCCATAACCATCGCGATGCCCCTGCACGCGGCCGCGCACCACATCAATCTTATCGAGGCGCACATAGGCGTCGCGGCGGTTGCTGATCAACTGGCCATCGCGCGCCATCGCAATCAAACGGCGGCGCAGCGCCTCGATCTGGTCTTCACCAGTAAGCTTCAGCATCACACACATCTGCTCATGGGTAACCGGCTGATCGGCGCTATCGAGGAGGTCGAGAATGTATTCGCGACTGGGGATGGGGTTTTCGTATTTTTCGGCTTCGCGCGCGGCGAAGGCATCGCGGGGCGGGGCTTTACGTTTAGTCAATTGGGCATCCTATGATCAATATTGGCGGTTTTTAAACGTTCCTGGCGCTGTTGCCCCAATTATAGGGCAGCGATGATGACAAACCTACAAATAAAATCGCCAGCCTCGTTGACAATCCAAATCGCGCTAATTATAGTGCGCGACCTCAGCCAAGGCTGAGTACGCCCAGATGGTGAAATTGGTAGACACGCCAGCTTCAGGTGTTGGTGACGCAAGTCGTGGAGGTTCAAGTCCTCTTCTGGGCACCACTTATGAGTTTGGCAAGTTCCAAACTGTCGGGTCACCCATAAAATGTCTGAAAATGACACTTTATGCTAACAATTTGAAGCTGACATTTTATGCTTCAAATTGTTAGGCAGGTGAATTTACTCCTCTCTTTGCTTTTCTTCGTTAAAAAATTTCCTTTAAAAACAAAGCCATCTCAAATAGCTAGTAAATTAAGCATTGTGGGCACATTCGCTCGTGAACAATTTTTAAAACTTTATTGACTCGCAACCTGACAAATCTGTTTTTAATTTTGCTTCCCACAAATCAAAATTACGCTGCATTGCAAGCCAGCTTTCAGGGCTTCGCCCTAACACTTTTGAAAGCTTCAAGGCCATAACAGGGGATATTCCGGTCTTTCCATTTGCCAAGCGACTAAATGTAACGGGATTTACCTGCAGTCTGGCGGCAACCTCGCATGAATTTAATGCGTTAGACTGTAAATATACTCGTCTTATAAAGGCGCCAGGGTGCTGTGGACTATACTGCTGCATTAGGTGCTCCTCACTATTCAGGATACGGAAATATCCATTGTCTAATTTGAAAGCCACAAACTAGATTTTACCTACTGTGGTTTTACAATTATTTTCGCCCCACCGCAGAAGGATATTTATAACGCTAAATCTGTAAGGCAATACATCCGCTAACGAATGCGGATTTAGTAGGTCAGCGCAACACATCAATATCTAGCGCGTTGGATGATGCATAACACTCGCCAGTGAGTTTTCATCACTTATGTTGTTAATTTCCTGCACGCCCTTTAAAAATCCTTTGGACGAGCCAACGGTTTTTTTCACAACAGAAATAATGCCCTTCCGATCAACAAAGACTGACACTTCATCACCAGGCTCAATGCCCGCTAAGAGACACAAATCGACAGGCAATGTAACTTGCCTTTTGGAACTTACTTTCGACATAAGCACCTCTTTAAATATTGGCTCACCCAATCAAATGCGAAATTCAAGAACCAGATTTGTTGGTATATGGAAAACCATACCGCAAGCCTATAATTCTAGAGAAAACAGACAACTTAACCAACCCTCCCAGTGGCAGTTCGGCCAACAGCAGAAGTTCGCGGCAAATCAACAGCTGGCTTCTGATTGTCGCTTTAAATGTCAATCACTACCGCTGCTTGCTATCCAAGCTCTATTTTGGAGTGCAGGCAAATTTCATAACTTGTCAATTCGCACGCAAATAGTTTTGGCTCTGCATCCATTATTTTCTTAGCTTTTTCCGTGTTTCCATTGAATGGCTAATCAGGCTCTAGTAAAACCTTACCTGTTCTTACGTCAATAATTCCAAAATTTCCGAAGTCTGCGCAACCGCTACCACCACAAAAATGATGTACAAAATTACGCAGCTGATTTTCATTTCTTGCCAAAAGGAGAGACTATCTCTTTAACCATTTCCTGTATTAATTGTTCATCCGTCTCGGTTGAATCACCCCAGTCTGTTTTGATGGCTAACCGTACTAAGGGGATATATTCGCGATTGGTGGGTCTTATTATACAAGTAGATGTTTTCCCATCAGCGTTATACATAATTACTTCCATGGAGTTATCCTCTCGATTTAAATTAACTCGAATTCCATTTTTATGTCCATATGTCCGCTTATCATAGAGAGCAAATTGCCATGCATACATCCGAAATAGCCCATTCGACAGCTCGATAAATAGATTTGCTATGTCTACATAATCTTCTACCACTGTTCTGGATGGAGATACAAACTCGTGCTCAAGCAAATTTCTTAATTTATTTATCCTTGTAAGAACCCTAGGCGCGACCAAACCTACTTCTTTTATTCGTTCGATTTTAGCAGGAAAATGCTTTTCTTTTTTCAAAGAAAGCACTTCAATGATTGCTTCAATTTGGCAATCGACAGCCCTCTTCGCGTTGGTTAACGCATTAATATTGCCACGAAGATCATCCATCAATAGATCCTTCTCTGCAATTTCGAGAAAATATTGGGCGTGGATCTCAAATGGAAAGTCTAAATCAGTAAATGACACCCTTTCATAATAATCTAAAGGTTGATTATAACCCGTCAGAAACTCCTTCAAATGTGTAATCATCTTAACTTATCACTCATGAGTACTTCCTCGTATAACTCTCTAAAAACTCTTACTGGATCGATTTCCCATAAACTTAACTTAATGAAAGCTCGCATCAAAGGAATGTATTCACCGTCAACACTTTCAACCCGATAATTCATAATTTCAGAGTAATCCAAAACCCCTATTACTTGGATATGTGCTTTTCCTTTATCATGAAATAACATCTTATAGCCGTGTTTCGCACTTCCCAACCAACTGTTTCTATTTACTTTGCCCCAGTCAGGCGTTTCTTCATGAAAAACCATCTCGAAATCTTGAAAAAAATTGCACATAAATCTTTTAGTTGTCTTCACAAAGAGAACTGTTATGTCAAGTTGGTTTTCTAATCTTTCCTTTTTTTCCACATCGCTGCCGTTTTCTCTATCGTTACTTAATTCCCTAATCTTCATTAAGATCCGTGGAGCTAAAATTCCCAATTTATTTACAACTGCAATTTTTTCCTCAAAAGAGTTTGGTGCGATTATTCCCAGCTTACTTAATAAAGAAAAAATCTGAATATCTATTGCCTTAATCAGAAGTTGATGAATCTCAAAGAAACTATCAGTGGTTGATAAAAAATTTTCTGCCTTGTGAAGCAGAATCTCTGATTCAATTGGGGAGTCATCTATTAAGCTACCTAGCCCGCTTAACCCGTAGTCAGTCAGTTTGCTCACATTTTCTCTTAAAAAATTGCCTAGTTTCATGAATCAGTGTTTCCATCCTAACGATATAGAATTTATTAATGAGGGATCTTTAGAGAACTTTGGCATCTATATAATTTTAATGTTTAATTTAATGACCAATCACAAAACGTACCAGCGTCTTAAAATTTGGATTAGATTAATCACATCGCATAACGGCTAAAAGCGGGCTTTCAGCACCACATAATAGCTCCGCATTTGAATAGTCTGAACAGACATGCGCAAAGCTCATCGCGACTAATTATCTGGTTGAAGTTTCAAATGTGACAAACGCTAACAGATAGAGTGTTAATGTGTAGATGAATCCTGGATGTCGAAAGAGTTCACCAACAGAATTCTTATCACCTAGATAAGAAAAGGTTAGCAAAAAGGCTAATGTTAAAATAGAGCAAGCTAGCCATACCCCTAAATTTATAAGATCATCACTGGTGAGAAGGTGTTTGAACCACCCAACAAAATCAATCCAATACCAAATCAACCCGTAACTTATCAGCCCAAGAATTGGGATCAATATTGTTTTGATAGACATCGGCTTTACTAAAATTTCTGAACCGAAGACCATTAAGGCCAGTGATAACGTCAGAAATATGTTAAGGAGAAAAAAAGGTTTAATACTTTTGATTGAATTCAAAAAATCGCTGAACATTTTTTGGTTCTCCACTGTAAATTTTTAAAAAGTAGTATTTAAAGAGACGCTATTAAAGCACCCCTTATTTCGTCCACCTTATTTCCCCATTAATCAAATGGAAATGACTTCGGCAGCCCGTCTTTTTCCATAAGGATGGCTCAAATGTTACAATTCCATTGTTATCAAAAGAAAACTTCCAACAGGGAGTTCGGGAACTCAATAAGTTCATATGCAACAATTCCCCGCATCCACATGGGCATTGAATTACAGCAAGAAATGGACTTTTTTCTCCTCCCAGAATATAAACCTTATGAGGTTGTGGGTTTTTAGGGATATCAGAAACATATTCACTTCTGTAAAGGTTTTCTCTTTTAAAAAGCCAAACTAAAAAACAATTTAATAACTTAACAATGTATTTAAGCATCTGTCTGCTACTCACTTAATTCAGGAGAATTTAACAATGGACTTATGTCACCAAGCCCAACGTAGTTAACGAGCATCTCGCAAGGCTCTGTTTCACCGGATTTAAAAAGCAACATATCTGTAAGGCTCACTGTAATTAATGCCATATCCTTATTGTTAATTCTCTTGTAAGGGTGAACTCTCGATAAAAAGCTATCCATCGCATAAGATGAAATCAAAGCATTAACTGTGATCACTGCAGGTCGATCAATATTGACGCCATCAATGTATCCAACCTTTCGTTGCGCTTCATAAGCTTGTGGATCTGTTCGATAAAGCGACGCTGCTTCAAGCTGCTTTAACGTATAAACTCTACGACTAAAAAGGCTGGACTTTCCCGGTTGAATGTAATGGCACTGCATGCATGCGGTGGATATTCCTCCCTGGCCATCCGCAACCAGTTTTACCCCAAGGTCGAAGTACGGTAAGAGATAGAATGTCGCTAGCTTATTTAGCAAATGGCGACCATCAACGGAATCCATGCAGCCAAATATTACGTCGCAAACCGATAGGGCCCTCACAACCTCAGGATTAAATAAATCTTTGTTGTAAGGGTCAACCACAGTACCAATGCCAATTTGCTTAATTGCATCTTCAAGCATGTAGACCTTAGGCTTTTCGGCAGCAACATCTTCATATTTACTATTGGTAATTCTATTAAGATTTCCATCGTTCGCTGCTTTTGGATCAACCAAGACTAAATTGCCAACACCATTTCTGACTAATTGTTCGATCACCTGGCTACCGGTTCCCGAGCAACCGACAATTCCAACTTTTAGGTTTTTGAGTTGGTTGAAAGTCTTTTCTCCAAAAGTTTGAGATATTCGTTTTGAAAATTTTGGCGCGCCTTCATTCGAAGAGATATCATGATGTAACAGATCATTGAATTCGTGACCAATCTTCCAGAACGAATCTATTGGAAAGAATTTTCCAGTTCTGCTAACTACGCGGCCAATTACCATTCCATTTCCTAGAACAATTGCGCTCACATTCGGATTGTCCGAGTCTAACCAAGAGTATATTTTTGGAAATAGAGCTCGGTCGGAAAGATCGTCCGTTTCTGAAAATTGTTCGTATCCAGTCGGATGGCTATGAAATTTAATAACTCCAAAACCCTCTCGCTTTGCTTTTTCTAGCACAGGCTGAATTACATTAGAATTCCAAGTAACTTGGTCAGTTTTTCTGACAGAACAAGCATCATAAGGAACGGGAATGATTTCATTAACAAGTAACTTTTGATTACCTTTAAACGTCGCTCTACCGCAGAGTGCGAAAGCGACGGCCTCCTTGCCGTCACCAGGATGTAGATGTTTGGTTAATTGATCGTAATGCGCTTCAGTGATTCGAATAGATATATTCATTTTCTCACCTCTACTTATCCAATTCAGTGCTTAGCCAAGCGTTAATTGCTGCGAAGTGAGTTCCGACATTGTCCAACCCTGGTCGCCAGGGGTTTTGAGCTGTCCGGTGTCTTGACCAACGTTGCCATTCCTTTCCATCAAAGGGATCTGCGCAAATAGCATTAATTTGCTTACCGTCTGCTCGTGAAATTGGTGGGAAAAAATATGCCATATCAATTTGGGCGTCAGGATAACCCGCCTCAATGCGCATGTTCACTGTCACCGTTTGACCGGTATAACCCGCAGGGAGCGGCATATCATGGATCACTACACGTCGCACTCCGCTGTCTATAACGGCTTCCCACATGAGATTTAAGCTATTCAAAAAAATCTCATCTCGTGCGGGAAGACGAAATTGTCGGCGGGCCTCTAACCCTTCTGTCATATCCCGGGGTATGGTAATAAACCGTTCAATACCAGGACAGGAAAAATCAACTTTTTCATTGAGCGCTACAGTTTTTGTAGAGCCATCTTTAAATAATTGATAAAGGTCGTACTGTTCGGGATTTTCTTTTCCAGCTAAAAGCAAAATGTCTCGACCGGTTTTCTTCGGGACTCGAACCGTGTATTTTTCATCATCAATGCGGATTTTATATTTGTGAGCGGGGTTTACATCATCGCAATGTTCGCGATCAGTGGGCTCATAATCATTATCAACAATCGTCAAAATTGACCAGTTTGTACCAACGACAATATTTTTATCATCCGGCAAAATCACATCAGACAAACCATCAATATCCACGATAAATTTCAGCTGAGGCTCATCTAGGATATTTTTGAAGTCACGAGTGGTGATTTTGATTTTTTGAAACGCTTTGCTTCCTTCATAGACTTGACCATTCAATGTGAAAGGTATTGGTGAATGAAGAGGAAAATTTACGGATGTGTCATTACAGGCTTTCTGCGAGACAACTAATCGTTCGCCCCCCTTGATGATAAGAGCATCATTGGGGTGTATGGGCATATCAATTTCATTGGCAACATCTAACGACAGGGTGTAGTTGCGAGGTGAAATATCACCCAGACGATAAAGTTGCTCGCCTGTATACAATCCAGGAAAGATTGATAAAGATTGGTTTTGTATAAAAAGTGTTACATCAAACTTGGACATAGTATGGCCCTCTTGGTTGATCAAGAAAAAACGTTGTGCGCTCGTTCACTTGACTAAGAGGGTGCCCAAAACCATACTAGAGGTTCTCACGCCGCCTAGATTTTATTTAGGCACCCTAAAGGCAAGTGGATAACTATCTACTTGCCTTTACTTTTTTTCGCGCCTCACCCCCTTGAATGGCTCACCATCCTTTTTCACGTCCATAAATTGGCCGGTGCCAGCGTCCCGTTTGACCCATAACCCTGAAGGGGTCTGAGTTTGAGAACGTTCACGTACAGCCCCATGCCGTCTGTCGTCTCCACTTTTACCATTAGTAGCCATAAGGCCTCCTGTATGAAAAACACTAGATATCGGTATAGCTAAACAATAAAGCACAACATATGTCATAATTGCGATTTGTGTAGCTACCACGTATACTAATACCACGTCATAGGGCGAGTCAACATTCAACGCCATCATTTGGTGCTTTTTGAAATCAAATCCAATTACAATAAAAAAGATATGACTAGGGTGAATCAGGTGATCAAAAAATATACTTTTGACATTTTGCAAAGAGAGTTTGGCGTACGAGATGCTGAGCGACTGGCTTTTATTGACTTCATTTTCCAGTTCAAAGGATCCCTAAGTAGGAATGATTTAACTGCGTTCTTTGGATTGAAAGAGGCGGCGGCGTCACAAGCGCTTACAGAGTATCGAGTGCTGCGCCCTTTCAATATTGAGTATGAAAGGAGCTTAGGGAAAAATGTGATCGTACGTACAACCTTCGAGCCGTTAATAGAGATCGACGCAGAGATGGCTTTGGGTATGTTGGCAAATGGCTTTAATAAAAATAAGTTAATGGATGGGCCTTTAATACCGTATGTTCGTATTGGAAGCGTTCCAAAAAAATTGAATGTAGAACTTGTGGCCAAAGTGACACGGGCGATAAGTGAACAGTATGCAATTAGCTGTAAATATTTTTCAGCTACCAGTAGTAATCATGGAGATAGGACTCTGTTTCCAACGGCAATCTTTTATGACGGAGTCTCTTGGATGTTTAGGGCTTATCATAAAAACATGGAAACAAATCAAGGCAACTTTAAATGTTTCGATTTCTCTCGGCTCATTTCCGCCACTGAAATCCCAAAAATGACCTCCTCTAAAGGTGAGGAATTGAATAGTGACAGTGACTGGCACCTTATGACACCAATTGTTCTGGGAATACACCCTAACCTAAAATCAGATCAACAAGACTTATTGCGGTATGAGTATGGGATAAACTCGGTATCGGATGAATTTATTATAAATACTAAAGCTGTATTATTTTATTATTTAGTAAGACAGTGGAAAATTGATGTTCGTCCAGTAATACCAACATCTAACGATGAAAAATCGATGAGTTATAATTTCCACTTAAAAAATAGAAATACACTTGAGCATCTACATTGCATGGAAAATGTCTTTAAAGACTTTTCGAAATGAGTATTATATTTTATCAAGATTCCCTCTCCACAGAGCGCAGAGAGGGGGGGGTAGTGATTTTTTAATAAAATGATTTATTCTATCGAAATCCTGTTTCACCTATCGCTATGCAAACTTATTAAGTAATTGTTTCTGCCATTTCTAAATATCGGCAAAAAGCATTTAAAAGTTTCATCTGCCTTGGTGTTTTACAATCTGCTTCAAAAATTAATGGTGAGGCAACAAGAATAGCCAAACACTGGGCGCGCGATATAGCAACATTCATTCTATTTCCACTATATAAAAATTCCATTCCTCTAGGCGCATCTTCGTATGAAGAAGTCGCCATTGTATAAATGGCGATTGGTGCCTCTTGGCCCTGAAACTTATCGACCGTTCCAACACGCGCATCAGGAATTCGTTGTTGTATTTCGAATACCTGTGCATTGTACGGAGCTATTATTAAAATATCTTCAATGGATATCTTTCTTGCTACACCTTTTCTATCGATCCATGTTGAATTTGAAGTAATGATTGTATCAACGATTTTCTTTACCGCATCCGCTTCTTCGATAGATAAATTTGTATTGCCGGAATGCTTCACTGGGCAATATCGGAGCCCTGAACCAAAAAATTTACTTTCAGATTCGATTTTTTGTAGTTCACACCCGTTTACGGAGAAAAGTTTAGAATCATAGAATAACTCAGAGTTATATGTACAAATGTCCGGACTTAGTCGCCACGTATCCCTCAAAAACAGTCCTTGTTCTGGGCTGATAGTTTGTGCTCCATTAAGCACGTGGTCCAGTGAAGAAACGCCAGTTCCATCTGGATGCGACCCCTGAGTTGGTTGATCCAATTGCTGAGGATCACCCAGCAATATCACAGTTGTGGCAGCAGGGCATACGGCCAAAACATTAGCTAAAGACATTTGAGCAGCCTCATCTATAAAAAGTACATCTATAGTGTTAATAGCATCTGCTCTGCTCCACAAAAAATGAGTGCCTCCTGCAACTTGTGCTGTACCATTTGCAAGTGCTGTAAAAACGTCCTCATTTTTTCTAGCAAAAATTAAATGTTCTTTATCTTCCTCCATGTCCTTTGGTTTCTGTATTGCTTTAAGGTTAACTCCATCTTCGATAGCCGATTCAATTACTTTATCAATTAGATGTCTAATAACTTTATGACTATTAGCAGTGATGCCAACCCTCTTCCCTTGTTTTACAAAGGCGCATATCATTTTTGCTCCACTATAAGACTTTCCTGTCCCAGGTGGACCTTGTATAGGTAAAACACCAGAACGAATATTACTAGCAATTCTTAAGGCGGATTCAAGAATAGTTTCACCTTCATTTGTCATTGAATGACCAGATATATCAGGTAGTTTCTTGAGCAATAACTCTCTAGCCGATAGATAAGGGCCATCACTATCAATACCATTTTCAACAACATATTCGGCAATCCGCATAATTGCATCTGCTTGTTCATTCGTTGGAATGACTAAATGCGAGTAAACGGCTTCAGGATGAATATCTTTCGTCTGCCCAGTTTTTTTAATGTTAATCGTGCGGGATTCTTTACAAATAGCATCGACTGTCCCTAGCTTATTCCCTCCGTTTTGAATAAGACTTTCGCCCTCTCTTATATCGGTGTCTTGCGGTTCAAACTGATATTTATCAATTGGAATTCCCGTCTTACTTTTTTCGACAGTCTCCAAATAGGTAAGCCCAGAAATAGCTGCCTTTTCTGTTATGAGATCATCTGGGGTAAGATCTTTAAGCCTAAAAAACTCCCACCATGTAGCTTTTTCTTCACGACGATGCCAATCAAGTAAATATGCTAGCACCCACTTTGCCTGCTGTTCATTCGTTCTCTCTTTAACATCAATAGGAGTATCATGAGTGAGTTTTTGTATAAGATCTTGAACCTTTTTCGCTCTTTCATTGAGTTCTTCTTTAGGCGTTAATATAGGCAGTGGCGGCCTTGTAATTATCGCGCCATTCTCAATCAATTTAGCTCTTAAATTTTCAAGCCAATTTCTTAATTCATATGTGGAAAAGCAATCATCGGCATTGTAGCTTTCAACTACCTGTTTGGTAGCTTCGTTAATATGTTGAATGTCATTAAGCTCAATGCATGATGTTAATTTGGTAAGTGCAACGTTGGCATCATGTAAAGAAATTTTTCGCTGAAACTTGAAAAATTGTTCCAATTTTTTGATTGAATAGCTTTCAACTCCAGCATACATCGCATTTTTTACAATGCTGAGAAGGTCAACAAATACTTCTCCTCTGAGTAAATTATCAACCTCTTCCTCTCTGGTTGCATATCGGCCCATAAGGCGCTTTAACGCAGATGGCTCATATGGCGCGAAGTGATAGATATGCATATCAGGATATTTTTCACGACGAGAGTAAGCATCATCAATAAACTGTTCGAAAATATTTTTTTCGTCAGCTCGGGTAAATCCCCATAAACTTTTATATTTGAGCGCTTCATTTTCGTAATATGCATAACCTAACAGATATTCAAGTCCATGCTCTCCTGCAAAGGGATCACCCTCAATGTCAAAAAAGATGTCACCTTTCGAAGGTTCAGGCAATGCACACAATCCAACGTTAGGAATTAACTGTTTAAGCTTGTACTTAAGTTCCCCTGCTTTTCGTGATTCCATCTGCGCATGTGCTTGAGCTTTCGATTTCTCGTAGGTAACAATGGAACCTTTTTTGGGGGAGAGCGGAATAGGACTTGGAAGTTCTGCTAAGGCTTTAAGTGTTTCAATTCCATTGCCTTTTAGCTCGCTGATTTGATTTTTTGAAATATTCGCAACGAGACATAAATGATCATCGTTACGCCGCCTTAAGTCGCAATTATTTTTCCAGCGGCAAATATCACAATGAGACTTTGGGTCTGGGTACGTTTGTTCGAAAGTTCCAAGCTTGATAGCATTCAATGCTGCATTTTTTACCTTTCTGTAGTAAGCGGAATAATCATCAAAGCGAAATATTTGAGGTTCAAAATCAGACCACGGCGCTACAATATAAATATGTTCTGGCGGGAAACCTTGAATTTCAGCTAATAAATCGGCATAGAGACAAAGCTGTAAAATACTTCCACCTTTTGTATCTCTGGATAACTTAGTATCAATAATTTCATATGACCAACTACCGAATTTACTTGGCTTTTCAATCCGTTTCAGAATATCTGCTCTTCCTACAAAGTTTTCAGATCTCAGCGCAGCTTGTACGATTATCGGGACGCCGCTATTCATCGCCTCACATGTAGCTTTTACACTTGCATCGGATATTTCGATACCCTCTATGCTCACATATTCAAAGCCACTCTTTTTCAAGTGATCAAGATATGCTTTTTCGTGTTGATTTCCTCTTTCTGCGAGAAGCTCAAGAAGCGGATCATAATAGCTGGGCTTTTCAAGCTTTCCGTGAATCACTGCAAGATCAAGTGAACTTAAATAATTACAATTCAAATACCCAACAAGATCTGAGGCACTAAGAACGATAGTTGCATTTGAAATTTTCATAATATAATTTTTCACCTGTTATATTATTATCTCTAATTTATCAATTAGATTGGTCTTATTTTCTCACTTTTAAAATCTAGACTTGATAAAACTTAACAACTGCGGCTAAAAAACTATATTCCCATTGGTGAGCACTGAATTGCACCACTAGCGCTTCTTCAAAGAAACTTTACTATTGCGTTGAATTTAATATTTCAGTGTAACAATGCATCATGAGATCCCTGTGGGCTTTATATGGCTCGCCAGTATTGGGGTGAACTAAAGCAAGCTCACGAAAAGAAGTTTTTCAGAAAGTCATCCTTTAAATATACAAGCTTTATATATCTTGGTTATTTAATTCTTTATTGATTGCTACCCGTACCCTTTGCAGCGTTTGTGACCAAGTTTCTCTTGGCTTAGGTCTTTCCAAATAATGTTTCGCCCGCGCAAAGTGTTGGTGAATTTGCCTACGTGATAGCTTAAGATTTTGTAGTAGATTATTTAGCGCTGCCTTTTCATGTGAGTTTAGTCCAATTCGAATACACCGACCAAGCTGAAAAAGAGCTGGAGAAAGATATGCCGATTGTTCGGTGCTTGCATTAAATCGCCTGTGAAGTAATGCAGGCAATCCGAAAAGATAAGACAGCTCAGGAATAATTTTAAGTACAAACCGACGAGCCTTATCACATGTCTTTAGTTTGTTTCTTTCAGTTCCTAAGAGAAGCTCCATTTCACTTAATGTATCACCTCTCATCCAGTACCAGACTAACTTGCGTAGAATCGGAATTGCGAATTGAGCCTGTTCCTCAGCCGAATTCAATGACTCATACTTTTTGCCAAAAAGCTCTATTAGGCTTTGACGACGAATAACTTGTTCTAGTAAATCTGGATTTAATGAAAGCCAGTTAAAAAACCAACGCCGCCATTCTGGGATCTTCGCATCAGAATCCAACGGGTTTTTCTTTAGAGCATCAGATAACCTGGATACCAAATTCAAAGATAGTCCAAGACTGGCTGCAACTTGAGATTCCACTATTTCAGTTTTAGACTCAGGAGATTGGACTTTCAAAAATGCTGTTGCTGTATTAACTCTCTCTTGCACCCAACGATCATTTCCTTTTTTTCTAGCTAAATAAGCTCCAAAAGATGATTTGATAGAATCAACAAGCGCTTCTGATTGATTTTCTCCATCTATTGAAGACAACCTTAAAATTGCATATCTTTCTAGTTCACCATTGCTGTCGCTTTCTACATGAATTTGATCCAAAATTACCGAAAGAGGATCTTCTATCTCTAGACATTGATCAGATTGACCAAAGATTTCACGGAGATCCGACCAATGAGCACCTATTGTTGCCTCTTCAATATCGATACCAACAACTTTCCCTGGTACGACTAGGACAATACCATTTGAACTCTCTCCCGCACGACCCGCGCGTCCTGCTGCATTCAATAATTCTTGTGCCTGAAGGATCTCGCGCTTATCAGTTGTCTTATCAAATCGGCTATCTTCCCCAATTATTACTAATTCACTGGGTAAATTCATGCCTTGTGCAAGAGTTGAAGTCGCAGTTAAAACCTTTAGGCCATCAGATCTCTTATAAAGAGATTCACAAAGGAACCGCTCTTCTGGCAACAATAGACCATGATGGGCAGTTGCCGGTTTCACAACTCTGCCATTCTTAACATCTAAATATAAGTGGGCCTCTCCTCCCAGTTCCGTAATTGCAGTATCCAACCAGCCAGCTTCGTCATTCCTCAGTTTGATTGATATCGGTGGTAGCAGTTTAGATATCTGATTTGCCGCACTTACTGCATTCTTAATCGACTGGAAGAATACGAGGGTTTTTATATTCTTTTTTGTTGCAGCCGCAGCAATAGAAGAAGATACCGAAATGGCGTTAGGTGTAAGCCTCCAATGTGAGTTCGCTGCTAGTTGTACACTTTCTTCAAGCAAACCAACCAATACATATTCGTTTCGGTTTCTGGTTGCCCAAGTTTGTTTCATGCTGAAAAGCGCTTTAGCTTTCACATTTAGTGTTCGTTTGATAGCTACAGGCGGAGATCTTGTGCTAGATTTAACTTTCTCGGCCGACAATTTTCGGTTAAGTCTTGTGATGATTTCCTGATCGTAAACCACGCTTCCTCTTAGCTGTCGAGTCGGCCTCCAGGATAACGATAACGGAAGACAGGGACGACCAGTCAACTCCGATATCCACCTAGCAAGATCATCAGTATTTTTCACCATAGCCGACAACAATAGAAAATCCATGTCTGGTGCTATCTTCGAAAGATTTAATACACATAGCATCGCATCAATAGCACGACGGTCATTTAGATTGTCATTTGGGTGCAGAAGATGGCATTCATCAAACACAAATAGTCCAACATTAGTAAATACGTTTGAATCCATGCTCATCTGCGCTAGGCAAGATTCTGGTGTCATAACAAAAATTTCTGGAATATCACCATTGTCAGTTGAAAAATAAAATTCATCCAATTGTTCACGTTGAACCGGCGTGCCAGGAAACGAATAAGACAATGATTTCGATGTCTGGTCAACTAAAGCATGAGTGGGAGCAAGAAATAAAACGCTTTTCTTAGAGAGAAGAGCGGTATTAATTTTTAGCTCTGAAAGAGTAGATTTGCCAGCTCCTGTTGGAAAACCTACTACAGCAGAGACACCTATTCGAAGGTATCCCTGTTGAATGGCATCACGATGATTACGCCAAAGATAAGGACGATACTTAGCTATATGACGCATACTTTCGTTCCACTTTTTTTTGTTTATCTTAGGCGGAACATTAATATTAACAACGGAGCTATTGGCAAGATCTTTTGATACTGAAATCAAAAGTGATGCCAAATGAAAGGGGCCAGAAAAGACGCTAGTCGGTGCTCTTTCTGTATTTTCAAATACTTCTTGATTCGGTCCAATGCATAGCTTACACACTTCTTTAAAGATTGAGACTGGATCGCGAGCGTTATGCTCAGATTGACCTAAAATCTGATTTGCAAGTGCGCGAACACCTTCCAAAATTACCCTATAAAGAGAGTTCACAGCTAACGTAGCTAGATCTTCGGAGCCATCGAGTTTAATATCCGGTATTATGCGATTTACAATGACTGTAAGTTTTCCACAAGCAAGATCACGCAATGATATTATTAGCTCACTCTCAAAAGAATCAGAAGATTTGCAGTTTACTTTCTTTGATATTTCGCTCGCATCCGCAGTTGCTTCCGCAATCATATACAACAACATAGCGGCAATATCGCTTGAAATAGAATAAGCATTAATAAAAGTTTTTTGTTCAGCCCGCCCCAAAATATGATCAGCATCCAAACAAAGTTGATGAGCTGTAGCTGCAACAAACGCAGCCGCACTCCTATCTTCTCGATCAGGTAATGCGGAAACTAGCGCTTCATTTGTATACGCAAGCCTACGAATTTTCCTCAACAATTTGGAAAGCCTTTGGGGCTCTTCATTGTTCATATCACACAATCTAATGCGAGCAGATGCAATTTCTGCAAATGCCTCGGTTAGAAGAAGCGGTAAAGATTTACGATTAAGCCCTTTTAATGATGGAGTCTCACGAATAAGCCTCGCTGTTTCTTGATCATACATTTTCTGATTCCATTTCCTTTGCTGCAAAAATTGCTTTATCTGCCATATCTTTCATCCATTGTCGCAAGTCTTTTTGATAAAAAGTTTCAGCTCTTCTACAGTTAACTTTTTTAGTTTTGACTATTTTTTCATACCCACCAAAAAGGATTTTCCGTCCCTCTTCGGAGTGTTCTTTATCACCAATGGTTATTGACACTCGATATGAACGAGCTTGGTTCCATAGGACCTTATTGACGACTTGTTCAGAATCAACAGATCCATGCATAGCAAGCAAATTAGTTAATTCAGAAATCAGCTCATTGTCCCTAGAGCCAGATTCAATTTCCGTGAATTCTGGCCAAACTTGACTAGTGATTTTTCCTCTAGGCCCCTCGGTCGCCTTTTCTTCACAAATTACAACTGACACCACATTAGTGTTTGAGGAATCGAGCTGCAAATGAATGCCATCAAATCCTTTGTGCGCATGAATCATGTGAGGAGCTGATTTAATTGTTTTAGGATTCTGAAGATTGGCGGCGATCCAAGAAATTACTTGAAATAGCCATCCATCTCGATGCCATGGCTTTGCGGGATCTTTAGCTGTTAATAGATTAATAGCCCCATCTAAAGCAGTCTTCGCGGGTATTAATGAAGTTGCATGTGTTCCGTTTAAAATTTTTAACGCATGCCGCGACTGACCTAAGGCCACACGCGCTATTAGCTTTGCCAACTCATTCTCATTGGTGATTGACCAATCTGATCCAGACCATGAATTACCATCATCAATTGGTTCGAATTTAATCATGTTTCTTTTTCTCTCTAGCATCCAGCAAAGCCAATAACAAGGATGTCGCATTGTCTATCATTGATAATATGCTTGCCTTCTGCAAACTCAAATTTTTGATTTCAGTAGCGCAATCGAAATCCAAGGAATTTGGCTGAAGTCCAAAAAACTCTGACCTAAACACATCGGACTTTTGTGAATTCTCATCTCGTGACTAACTTTTTATTGAACATATCTTTAACGTCAGCTATATGTGCGCGATGGTTACGCCTCTAAAGTCCGCTTTTTGGCACACCAGCATAGATCAACCCACGTACTCAATTAATAGCCTTAGCTAACAATCCAACAGTTGTGGAAAATCTATCGCCAAACCCACATCGAGAAACCTGTAAAATTTCATTCAATCCGGTCGAACTCGACAAGCTAATTTGCTCATAACGACAAATAGGAATTTGTCTATTATCTTTAAATCTTTTGTCTGGCCCACCAGATTTATTTACAAATCGCCAAGTTCTATCAACAACTTCAGCATCTTTGGGAACGCCTTCATCTTCAATAAATCTCGTAGGATTAACGGCAATTTGTAGAGAGCTGTAATTAACCGCACCGACGCCGTTTAAGTCATAAACAAGAACGCGATCTGGAAAGAAATAAAGTGTCTGGCGCCCAACACCAATAGCGATAGTTTCCACATTCGTTTTTACGAAAGGAGGTTCGGCTTTTGTTATCGATGTAGATTTACGCTGAAGGAGGTTGCTTGCACCGGCATGATATTTTTTATCGTAGACTTTGCCTGATGCTTCGATATGCCATGCTTTAACACAACTGGCTAATTGACTGGCAGCCTCATGTAGTTGAGCGTATGTTTTTTCAAGTTCAGGATCGAACTCGTAAAGTAGAACAGTAGTTTTAGCGAGTGTGTCGCGAGTGTGAGCGGCATAGATTGCAGCCAAGCAGGTAAGGATCAATATGGTTAGTCCCCAGGCCGGCCAGCTTGATGAGGCAGCCAGCCAAAACAACCATACGGATGCGACTGACACCCAAGGCCATAACCGCATTTTCCTACGCTTGGAATTCAGCTCGTCCAGAAGCTCACGCGACGATGAGTCAACGATCCGAGAGATGTCTGCAGACTCAATTTCCTCCAAAGGAGCATGAGTCCCGTCGGGAATTGGCAAATCTAATTGAGGTACCGGTGATGGTTTGAATTTAGCTGGAACAGTAGGAGATAAAGCTGCCCGGTAGGATAAGCCACCGCTACCCATACGAATCCAGTTCCCACGGGGGCCAACGCCAAACCGCAGACCGGTAATTCCCGTGGAAACGCTTACCCCGGACTGGGAAAGGTTAAACCGCAGAGGCCCAACTTTTACGCTTTTTCTCAGAAAACCCATTATTTATCCTTATAATTCCCTTGGGGCCATAGCCAGGAACGCCCCACTTACACGCCAGATCTAACAGCTGATATTAGCTGTTTTGTGAACTGACGCAAATTTCATGGGATTACAGGGACTTAATAAATAAGAGCCTTTTCGCCAATCCAGCGTGACATCAAGTACCCAAACGTCAGGACACGCACACCTCTAAAATCCCGCGATTTAATATGCAGCATCCAGCTCAGTATATCGCCATGTTTCGGGATCTCTAGGCCTAAGTAACCGTCAGTCTAACTAACTGTAAGGGTCATAAACTCTAAAACTTCGAGCATGCCGCTCTTGCAGATCCTCCAAACCGTAATTTCTTATTGAAAGTCACCCCGATCACTTAATCTTGGAATGATCCCCTTCAAAAATGCACTCGAATATTTCGGGAATGTCGCCAGTTTCTACACTCCCAAGAAAGCGGCTTGGTTTGGAATCGATATTTACACCCGCGTAGTGTTCTGCAATAGGTAAGTGCTTTGTATCCGGTATCGGCATCCACCCAACAATGACAACGTCTTCGGGAAGATTTATCCATACGCCATCAGCTGCGTAAATATCGGTAATTCCGCTATTGCCACGCCCAGGCCAGCATCCCAGATACAATGCAATAACGGGCAACATATCTTCTGGCATTTTCTCTATGCAATTAATCCACATGATAATTACTCGTCAGGTGTCTAACAAAGTTGGGGAAATTTAGTCATTAAGCAACCAAGTATCAGGACAAGTTCTCTATTAAAATCCCGCAATTTCATAAGCAGCTTCCAACTCAGTATATCGCCATGTTTCTGGATCTCTAGGTCTAAGCAAACGTCGCGTTATATGTTGCTTTGAGTAAATTTGCCTTTCAATTACCGACTCGAGAGGCCTGAGAAACTGCATTGTTGTGAGATTACGATAGTGAATCTTTTTTAGGCAATCCAGCACCTCTCGCCAACGCTTTAGAAACCGCTTATCTCGGCACAGCCCAGGGAGCGCTTGATATGCAAACTTCATATAATTCAAATGCTTATGCGAATCCGAAACCTCGGCCATCCTCACCAAGTAGAGGATGGCAGTAAATCCCCAAATGTCACCCCGTTCAACCAATCCTTCAGCGTCATCGATTAGGCAGGGAGCAAAAGGTATACCCATACTTTCAGGATGTGTAGGGTCAGGAAATATCCACCACTCAAGACCTCCATCTGTGAACAAATAAGGAGACATAAGCTTTTTCAGTTTGGCCTTCGATATTGGCTTGTTTCTTAGTAGTTCAAATACAGGCAGCCCATAAAGTTGATCGCTCCCCTCATAAATTCCCGCTATTAGGTTTACATGACGCTCTTTTACCGCGTATTTGCCTTTTAACCAGCACAAAATAATCCCGGTTCGTGCCCCATGCACGGTTAAGATTTTTTTGGACAATTCATGCCTGTTGATTCGATATGTGGAAAGTATATTTTCCAGCCAAAGCCGTGTTTGAAGGATGTCTGAGTCATCTTTCGAGCCAATTTTCTTTCCTAGCAAGCGATGAGCTCGCTCTCCAATTGAGTAATACATATAGCCACCCCCCTCTGGAGTTTTTAGCCATAAATATTCGAATAAACTCTATCGCGCATCTTTCGCCCGGGAGTGATAAATTTGGGACGCCTGATGACCAAGAGCGACACGCATGCGGTTTTATACAGAATGACTCTTACTTCTACAAGCAGACTGAAATACCTGAGGGAAAGGTATGGTGAACTACTGACATTGGAGGATGTGGCGGAGATATTTCGTTACAAAACCGTAGCCGCGGTCAGAAAAGCACACTCAAGAAAGACACTCCCCATTAAATTGTATCGCTTCAGTGGGCGTGCAGGATATTTAGCTCGGGTTGAAGACGTCGCAGATTGCATCGAAAAAATGAGCTCGTCCTAGCCTGTCCCAGTACGTCCCATAAAGATGATGGATTCGACAAAGGCCTTCATTCGCATGAAGTGCATCAAAAAACTAAATATTTTCCAGGGGAGGGATAATTTTTCTATTTCCAAATAGATTTTGGAAAATGCTTATCTGATGAAACCAAATCAACAAAGACGGGAGGTGTATCTCAAATAACTTACTAAACCGAGATGAATAAAACGGGACAAACTACAAGTTCGTCCCGCTCTTTTGGATGGATACAAAACACCTAGACAATGTCAGTATCTCTCCGCGAGAGCGGCCAAGTCAAGCACTTCTTGTAGCACTCCCCTCATACCTGTGATTAACGTTACCGAAAATTGGGAAGGCATTGTCACACCCTCAATTTGACCAAACAGGACAACTTGGGACAAGACAACGCGTCAAAGGACTCGCTCATCCATAATTTGGTGACGATCAACTCACAGAAAATTTTTCTATGAGGATATTGTTATGTCAATTTCGAAAAAACAGCTTATCAAGTTACTGCGTAAGATCGTGGGCAATACAAAAGGCATTAGTTATGTATTACGGCACATTAAAAATAATGCGCCAAGCCGAAGACCAACGGGAAATTACCTTTCTGTGCACGACACCATCGCCTCACGAAAAATGGGTTGGACCAGAGACTCCGAAAGCCGCTCCGTAGAGCTTCCCCTAATATTATGGTGTGAATTTTCTTCAGAAGTTTTGCTTTACTGGAGCCAGCCAGAGCAGATCAAAGTCACTTATAAAAATAGTAACGGACGCACTATCAGTTACTTAATTACACCAGATCTGTTAGTCATTACTTATGATGAAGTTTATCTCGTTGAAGCCAAGAAGCAATCATGGTTGGACAATGCGATCGTAGAACAACCGGATAAGTACAGAAAAACAGATAAAGGTTACGAGTACATTCCAGCATTGGAGACCGCTAATGCCATGGGGCTTGGTCACCGGATATCAACAGATAAAGACTTTTCTCCTACATTTACTAGAAATTGTATTTTCCTACTCAATTTTATTGATGAGCTTAGAGCGCACGATGAGACCGAAAGTGAAAAAATAGCTGAATGCATAAAACAAAATGGCAACAGGTTAAAACTTAACAAGCTATACGATGTTTTTACCCAGCTATCGGTTTTACGTGGACTCTTTCACAAGAATCTTTTTATCAATTTCGATCAAGAGTTACTGTGCAATCCAGAAAGAACTTGGGTTTACGCTGAGAAAAACTATTTAGACGCGATACGGTCAACGATATCAAAAAACAATCTTCTAGCTGTCAGCGCGATAGGGCAACTAATTCATGAGAAAACTTTATGGTGGAATGACACTCCATTTGAGATCCTGTGCGTAACCTTACCTCCATCACTATCAGTAAAGCTCCGCAATGCGGATCGACTTATCAGTCTATCGGAAAATGAGCTTGAACAATTAATAGAACTACAGGAATTGTACGTACCGATCCCTGATGATACAGAGCTTAATAAATCAGCCGATATACTTTGCAGTAAGAAGTCTTATCAAATAGATGAGGCAATACTACGGCATTCAATCATTAGCGGGGCTAAAAAAAATGATAGATGTTCAACAAGAACTATATATCGGCTTAAAGCAAAAATAAGATCTGGATCTGATGCGTTTGTAAGCCTTGTATCCAATAAGGAAAAACGAGGGAATCGAAAACCAAGATTAAGCGAACAATTGCTTAGCGTTATTGAAAAGTTTCATTTAATACTGCTTCAGCCATCCTCATCATCGGTATATTCCGTTTATGGAGAATTTATAACGGAGTGTCAAAAGCGAGGACTTCCAGAATGTTCTTACAAAACATTTAATAGTAGATTTCGAAAAATTGACCCGCGTTATATTGTATTAAAGCAACAAGGCTTTCGTGCTGCCTATGCAATGGGACCAGAACCAAGAGAGATAAATCTGGATTGGGATCTTCCTTATCATGGTGACTTTATCTTTGAAATTGCACATGTTGATCATACCCCAATTGAACTTACCTTAGTCTCAAAGATTAATGGCGAAGTGCTTGAAGGCACGCTAACACTAAGCATCATGTATGACGGCCATAGTCGCATTATTTTGGCCATTTACATCTCATTTGAAAAGCCATCTTATCGTTCTACTATGATGCTGTTACGAGAATGTTTTCGCCGCTTCAAACGCCTCCCGCTATTTTTAGCAGCTGACCATGGACCCGACTTTGAGAGCGTCTATTTCGACTCCACCCTAGCTGATCTTGGTATGAATAAACGTAGACGTCCTAAAAGCGCTTCTCGTCACGGATCAATTATTGAAAGGGTATTCGGCACTACAGAAAGTGAGTTGATCCATACACTTGCTGGCAACAAGCAATTACAAAAGCTGGGTAGAGGTCAATCTACAACCCATAAATCAGAAAAGTTTGCTGCATGGACACCGGATGAATTTAACGCTCGGCTAAAGGATTATGTCTACTTACATTATCCAACCATCAATCGTCGCGGCATATCTGAAACACCACAAAATCGTTGGGATTGTTCTCTTAAAAAATTCGATGGAATGCCAGGAGTAAAAGTTTTATCAGAGGCGAGCTTTTTCATCTCAACACTCCCCGATGCGGATGGAGACGGGCATAGAGTAATCAGGAAAAATCAACTTTCATTCAGACACACGACATACCTTCTATCCAAAAAGGTTCCTGGATATTCAGGAGCAAGAGCCAGTGTTAGAGTGAAATACAATCCGTACGATTATTGTCACATCTGGGCACTCATCGAAGGACATTGGGTGAAAATGACAACTAATGATGTTCTTGTGCGTGAGTGTCATGACAAGGGCATACAGTTGCCTCACATGGAAATATTCCCTCGTCATCTGAGAAATGGCAGACGCTATCGAAAGGGCCCCAAGCAATCCGCAGCCATTCACTTCAACAATCCACAGCAAGAACAACATTCTTTTAATACTAAGAATTCAAATATCGGACTACCCGAACCCACCGAAGATGAAGCTATCAGCACAAAATTTTCAATTGACATTCAATCAATTGAAATCCTACCTTTTAACGATGACATGGAGAATAAAGATGGACAGTAAAACACTTGATCTACTTGAAAACCATATAACGTTAATGCATCGAAATTTTGAAAGCGTGTTTACCGATATATTGAGTGCGACGCAACATGGTCGCAAAGATGAAATAGTTTGCGTAATTGGGCCAGCAGGCATAGGGAAAAGTACGATGCTGAATTATCTATCTGGTTATCTAGTAAAACAACAGGCAGCAGGCTGGAAAGACGATTACTTTCCACCAATTATTGTTGAAGCACCATCAAGGGTAAAAGGGGAATTTCCTTGGCGCGCTTTTTTAGAGGAAATTCTTGAAAAGCTAGGAGATATCAATGTTGACAATGCGCTTGATTTGGATGAGGCCGAAAACCGAAAAAGGCAAGGAAAATGGTCCATTTCACGAAGCAGGCCGACAATCGCCCAACTGGAACGAAAAATGCGCTTAAGAATAAAATCATTTAGACCCATAGCAATTTTGATCGATGAATGTCAAAACATGGTGGATAGAATTTCTGACAGTGAAAAAATTGCAAACCTAAACAGGATGAAAAACTGGGCAAACACCATGAAGACAAAATTTATTTTGTTCGGAACGCATGAAGCCAAAGAGCTTCTCAACCTAAATGAGCAACTGGCTCGAAGGGTTCTTCCCATTTATTTTGCGCGATACTCGCGCGAAAGTGAAAATGAAGTTACGGCATATGCTCAATTTTACTACTCACTAATAAAGCATCTCAATTTACGTATATCCCCAAAAGCGCACGATAACTTCTTTGATATTTATGATTACTCCTTGGGATGCCCTGGGCTTTTAGTATCCTGGCTCCATCGAGCAATAACAGTTTGTATTAGTACAAACTTATCAACAATCACACCAGCAATTTTGAAAAAAACCCGTCACACCAAGAGTGCTCTTCAAACTGCAGAGAAAGCCATAAAAAACTTTGAAACTTATTACCAACAATCTCTTGAGGACTTTAACCCTAGTGAAGTGTTATCTGATGCTGATGCTGATGCGCTATACCAACCGGATCTCTTACAAAAGTCATCCATGTCAAAAACCTTGAAGCGCAACCTGAAGCCAGGTCAACAACATCCAAGATATCATAAAGTCCATGAAAATAGATTTGAATGATATAGAGCTACTTGATGCAGAGGAAATCGACTTTACAGAAAGTCGATTTCCTTATTTTATTCCGCTTAAGGTTGCTGGGCACCAAAGTGGAGATATAGAAGCAATGAGTTCTTACATATGCCGTCACGCGGAGATGGTAATGGATTGGTCCCATATCTACGGCCAGCGATTATTGGATAATTTCGTTACCACTCAAGAACTACCTGCATGCAAAAAGAATTCTGCTGAAGTATTAAGATTATGTAATGGTGTAGGTGTAATTGCACAAAGATATATAGAAGCCATTACAGCTGCATCAGACACAAAGATAAATGCACAATTTTTAACTCTATATCCTTTGCGATCTTTATGCGACAACAATGCAAGAGGGATGCAAAAGCAATATATGGAATGGTGCCCAGAGTGCTGGAAACAGGACCGGGAATTGGGAGAGTCACCTTATGTGCGTCTCTATTGGCTTGTTGAGAGCACAAAAATTTGTGTGGCGCATAACCGCAGGCTATCAATGTATTGCCCAGCTTGCGGAGAGATAAAACTACAGTTTCCCAAATTTCCCAGGCAATGGATATGCGACAAATGTGGAGAAGATTTATCCAAGCCAGACGAAAAACATGCGCCAGAAAATTTCACAGCAAAGGATGCATGGGTTTCACATGCTATTTACAGACTCATAGAACGCATCTATTCCGACGAACTCATTCTCGATCAACATATAGTTGCAAAATCCATCAAGCGCCTCCTTCAGTGGTCAAATCTATCTCAACTGGGTTTTTGTCAAAAACTAAACATAGAACCAAAATCAATCAAGAACATGCTGGATCCTAACCATAGGCCTTACTTTCTTGCTTTCCTTGATCTTTGTTACAGAATGGATTTGCCGCCCGATCAATTTTTACTGGATAAGGACGTTCTTACATCCACAGAGCTCTGGCGGGGCCTGCCTAAGCCGGCGTTTGTGAGCAAAGTAAATTTGAATGACAAGAAGAAAAACCATATTCGAAACGAACTGAAAAAGGTTTTAACTGATAATCCTAATCCTCCTGTCAGAGTCAGTCACCTAGCAATCAAATTTGATATCAGTTATACGTGCTTACAATACAACTTCCCTGATGAGTATCGCGAGCTGAGAGCGCGCTGGACGAAGTGGGATAAAAATTACAGAAGGAATAATCATACGGCAAGACTGGAACATTTTGTGAGTGCCGTTTTTTCTCTAACAAAACATGGCATTTATCCAAGCGAGAGAAAATTACGAGATCTTGAATTGGTACTACCCAGTGATCTTCGAAGAGAGGATGTTAAATGCCTGCTGAGAACATTTCAGGAAATCTATTCGGACCTGCAGTTTAATTAGTTTGTATATATGACATCACAGTACTTCAGGTGGAGTCCATTCGGTGAATTCCTGCTCTTGGAAAAAGGGAACTTTTTTCAGCCTTTCCAGTTCGCTTATCCATCCATATTGATTACAAATAGTGGCAATTTCATTAAGCTGTAAATCGCTTGCCTTACAGTTTTGATTACTTGGTACATCTGTAGACAACATACACCAGAGCTGAAGTTGGTAGCCCATAAGCTTGGCGCTTTCAGCCAGTCTGGACGCAATTCGAAATCCACCAACGTCTACGTCTCCCCAGTGCCTAACAATTGATGGTTTTATGGACCCGAGCAGTCTTTTGTATGCAGAAAGAAGAGACGGTGTTGGATTGCCGGCGACATATATAATCAGAAGATCGCCAGGATTGGTTAGGTGTTGGGCAGCCTCATTGAAGCTTGCAAGATTCTCAATTGTTAACACCTGTCGAATCTGCATTTTTTCTTCCACTACTCCTTCAATGGTATCTGGACGTAAGCCAACATAAGGTTTTACAAGCGATACCGTTCCTTCTGTGACTGCTATGCAACAAGAAGGTGGGCCACTAATAAGTAATGGCTGCGGATGCTTCACTAATCCTAATCGAGCAAACACGCTTTCATCATCACTATCCGCCGAACTTCCTAATAGAAATGCGACTTGGCGAGCTAGAGCTTCAATACGTTTTGTATTTCCAAACAGCTGAGCGCTTACTCTGCGTAACAGAATGTCCCTGCTGTTTCCACCAAGCTGTTTAGCTGCTTTAATAACTTGTATAGCATCAATAAATTGTTTCGATTTATCTGCTGTAATGCCTCCTGGCGCTTTACCGTGGCGCCACGCCTCTGTAATGTGATCTATTCTAGGAAGTCCTTCTTCCATCACAGTTTCAAGATCTGTTATAGCTTTAGCTGCCACCTTCCATGGCAAATCTATTCCAAGCAAATCACTGGCAGAACCCGGATCAATCATCGTCACCCGAGCGAGCTGCCCTCGAGCGCCAGCACTCTGATCCCATTCGGCTTTTACTGAGCCCGCATTGATATAAGCTTGCAAGCGTGCGTGATATTCCTCCCGATCTAAAAAGCGTTCAAGTTGATAATATTCGGGAACACTTTTCTGCGTAATTGGTATGCTTAAGGAAGTGGATACTTTATTAAGGTCCAAATCACCTTCCGAGAATATACGACGAGCCACTCGTTTAAGCATATTACGAATTGTTGTATCACATGCAGAAGAACCTGAACTTTGCATTACATTGTTACTCAATTTGAGGGTTGGGTTCATTAGGTACCTCAAAGCCAAGTTGTCTGTAGGCATTTATCATAACTAGCGGGTTTTCTTCTGGCATGTCACTAACCATTAGCGCATTGGCAGCAGGTTTAAATTTAGTCCGCTCCATCAAAAGATCTAATCCTTCCCTATCCAGATCGTAAATTGTTTGCGTTATAGGAGCCAGTTTTGTTCGTTCGAGTTCAGGGCCGGCCATGATCAGTTGTAAACCGATATTCTGTAAAAAACGAGCAGTTGCAATAGCATTGGTGGTATCCATTCCGTGAAATGCCTCGTCAAGACAAATTAGACCAATAGAGTGCTGCTGACCTTTTCTGTTATGAAGTCTGTAGGCTTTTGCCAACGCTGCGCCAGCGGCAACATACATTGGCGCAATATGCTCGCCATTTGATCCCGCTCCTTGCCTGTTGCTCATCTTGTCAACTCGCTTTCCATCGACCAGGATATCTAAATCAAATGTGAAAAATTGTCTGTAATCTAGTACGGCCCCAGCATTACCAGATGCCGCTGCTGCTTCAACAAGTTCACGCAGTGTCCCGCCAATTTCATCAGACTCCTCAGAAAATAAGGAAAGACTTTGATCGTTCTGGGCAATTTGACTGATGTACCGAACCAAACCGTCATAGTGCGGAACAACACTGGAAGTAAAACGATATCGTTCACCACCAGTAAAGGCAGGACATGACTCTAGAATTTTATTTCTTTCTCGTCGCTCTAATTCCATTTCCTTAAATCGATCATGAAGTGACATAGCTATATCGGAGCGCAGCGTTTCTTCAGCTGCTTGACGAGCTTGCTCAGCCTCGCTTTCATAGTTTTGCAACTGTGTATCAGTTAGCTTACGTTTTTCTTCCAGTGCCCAAGAAAAACGCTCATGCCAATGCATTTCAGCAAGTTGAACGTCAAGCCGCTCATCCTGGACATAACGAGAAAGTTCAATTGACGCTCGCTCTTCCGCCGGCTTGAGACGAGATTGACTATAACTAAGCTTTTGTTGAACTTCCTCAAGGCGTTTTTCATAAGTCACTTCAGATCGTTCTATTTCATCTTTTATTTCGTCTAATAGTTGAATGTCAGTTAGCGGATTTGACCTTGCGGTATTTTCTAATTGTTGTACCGTAGGTAATTGAACCTTGATTTTTTGTATTTCTGAAATGCAGTTGTTTTTCTCCACCTTTAACCCTGCAGCTAAACGGTCATTTTTAGTATATTCCTCCTCAAACTGCTGCAGATCATTTTCCGCTTTACCCAAACTCACTCGAATTTTATCTAAATGAGAAACGTCTAAAGAAGTAAGTTGGTTCTTCGCATTCTCAATTACTTTAGTAGCCTCATCTAATTTAGCCGCAATATCTTGATGATCACCATTATCACTGGAAAGTGCCTTTTCAAGTGCGCCTAATCGATGGAGATATTTTTCCAAAGATTCTAGCTGCCCCTGAAGTTCTGCAAAATGGCGCGAAAGATGAGAGGTATCTTCAATATCTTTACCGAGCCGAAGATCGCTAACCGGTACAATTTTGATTGATTTAGTCAATCCACCCTGGCTGAGCATACCGTCCTGTGTAATTGCCCTACTATATCTTTCGAGGTCCACTTCTGAATGTACAAGACGCATATTTCCGAATTTTTGCCATAAAAATCGAAGAGCTGTATCACTATTGGACTCTATAAGACCTACCGCATATTCGGTAGTCTTGGATTCAATATTGACATTCCGTAGATGGAATGGCTGGATGATTGATGCACCATCTACACCATACCCTCGCTGCCGGGCATCTCTCAAAATTTTTACTGCTTGCTGAGTGGATCCCTCAGTAATTACCAACGCATCACGATCTCCACCGAGATAAGCTTCAAGAGCCGGTGCCCACTTGGGATCTGAAATACTTGCCAATGCAGATAAAGGTTCGGCCTTCATTCCGGCATGATGAAGACGCTCTAAAAGTAGAGTCGCCCCATCATTCATCAATCGTCCTGTTTGATGTGCAGCTGAAATTCGTCGGCGAGTAGCATCGCGCTCTTCAATAATATTACTGGCTCTCTTTCGAGCTATTTGCAACTGAGCAATCAAATGTTTAGAGATCTGTTTAAGCTCTGAATCTATATGTTGCAATCCATAGGCGATGGAAAGTCCTGGATTATCATCACTACGAGCATTAGCCAATGTATCTATAGATTTCTGCATTATCTTTGCTATATCTACAAAATTATGGTCATTAATCAATTCTCTCAGCGCATTTATTAGGCGGTTAGCTCGAGCAATTTCAGGATGTTGATAGGCAGAAATCAGATCTAATTGAGAATTTATTTTTTCTTCTAATCGCAACCTAAATTGCTCGCTTTCGTCCGTTTCAAGACGAACCTTTAAATCAGTAACATCTCGCTGTTTTTCATCTCGCTTAGTTTTTGCGGTTTCAGCTAGATCCGACGCTAATGTGAATTGCTCTTCAAGAACTTCAACTCTTTCTTGATAAGTGTCAATTTTTTCAACCAATTGCTCAGTACTAAATATTGCTTTAATAGCCTCCAATGTCGCTATTCTTCGCTCAGCGGCGCGCGCTTTTTCAAACTCTGACTGAATACCAGCCAACCTAGAGATTCTTGATTTTGTTTTTCGAATAAGTTCCCGAAGGGCAACGAACTGTTCTACTTGCTTACGAAATGAGGATATATCGACAGGATTTGCTTCAACAACATAATCGCGCACGAATTGATCTATTGAATCGACGTTTTTCAAAGTCATTGACTTTACGAAGGCAGACATAAACCTTCGCGAATCAGGCATGCGCTCACCATTCAATGCATATAACAATTCTGAAAGATATTCACTAGATTTATCGGTAGTGATTGGTGTTCTTCCAATTTTTTTAGCGCGGTCACGTATAGCTTCTTTAAAATCGGCGTAAGGCATTGGACGCCTATGCTCACCATCGAAGATAATACAATCAGTAGATTTCAAATTTTGTCCCGGCAATACAAACAATCCTTTAACTTCATGCTGATTCGATTCAATGTCTGCTTCTATGCAAAGTCCCGCGGAAATCGTGCCGGCCTCAGAGCCGTCACTGAATACCAAAATAATATAAGTACGTGCTTCGTCTCGAGCTCTACCGATTACCTCACTGTCTTTGTCTGGGTTACGAAGCATCCCTAGGCAGTATCCAGTAATTGTACGGCGCTGCTTGCTTGATACAGATTGCGTGTTAAAACGAGCATATTGAAGATTGCCGCCAAGCATAGCAATTTGGATAGCATCTAAAGTTGATGATTTTCCTGAGCCATTTGGTCCAAGAAAAGCGGTTGATCCTTCGATCTCGATATCAAAAGCCTCATGAAGATAAAATTGAACAAGTACAACCCGTTTAAGTTGTTTCATAATTTATCCTCTTCTGACTTATCATCTGCCTTAATGCTTGGCTCATAAAGGGCTTCTGCGTGCGCCTTTAGCATTGCCAATGATCGCTCATTGATTAAGCTTTGAATGCCTGGAAGAATTTCAACATACCACGTAGCATCGCCCAAGTTTTCCGCTTTAACTGGACGAGCAATCCCCCATCTCCTCATTGCATCCAATAACCCAATCAATTCTGATTGCGGTTTCATTGGTAATTCACGCCCAGTAGATTCATTGAATGCAATCTCCAACTCAGAGAGATTGATACCTGCTATTCCCGCATTGAGAGAGCCACGATTCATGTGATGGTCATATAGTTTGCGAAGCACCAAAGCAAGAAGCGTATGCATAAGTGGTATCTTGCTAGTGTCAGGCTGCATTGGAATAGCCGCTACATATCGTTGTTGCGAATTATGATCTAGCCTACAGCCGAATAAATCGATGGCTTCGGCGAAATCAGACTCATGGGTTGATATGATGTCGTAGTCTATGCGTTGACGAGGATTGGATTGATACAAAATCTGTTCAACAACAAGTCTCATTGCAGCTCGTTGAAAATCACTTATCGCATATAGTGATTGTTGTTCAGCAACGCGTTTCCAATTAGTTGGCATAATTATTTCCTTTAACTTATCGTCGATGAATTTTCACAACTGGAGCTTCAAGATAATTATTTTCAAAACGCTCGCCAGTTAGTTCCATTTCAATATGTTGAAATAATTCTTTGTATGGCTTCGCACGAATTATTCCTTTCTTTAGATTTTTTCGTGAACGTTCCGCTATCAGACCTAGTCGGGTGAGAGCGGCGAATACGCAAAGATCGTTGATGCAATCAATTGACATGGCAGAGTTCTCTAAAAATCCACCAACAGGAATATAGCGAGAAATGTAATCCATGATTCGAGTTTCAGATACTTCGCGATTTCCTTTCATAATTTGACGAACCAGTCGTCTAGCTAGTTCCTCAGGTGATAATTCTCTCTTTTTAATGATCGCGCCTTTGCGTGCTTGAGGTTTTGTCACAGGAAGCTTTAAGCTGTCTTCACTTAGCAATTTTCCCTGTGACCAACCCATTGGCAGCGTTATTTCCTCCTCCTTGACAGAGTCGGCCGCGCGCACGACAGCCTCAATTGTTTGATTAATCCACAGATCAAAATTGCCTTGTGCTCTCACTTTATATTCGAGATAGCCGAGCGCTTGATCATTTGCTTTAGTAACCGCATCTTTTAGACGAGTTAGAAGCTTATCCACATCACGCAATGCAAGCACTCGTGCTGTATCCGCGTCAATTAATAAGTCCGCCTCATCGTCATTTCGACAGCGCAGGTTTTTTCGATACCATTTACGTAGCTTGGAGCGATTTTCAGGATCCTCTACAATTTGAGAAACTAGATCAATTATTTCCCAACGTGATGTCAATGGGTGATTACGAGAAAATAAATCCGAATAGTCGCCAATATATAAGCTAGAAATATAATCTCCAAAAAAACGCTCAAGAAATATATGTGTAGTGTCTTGTTGGCGTAAATACTCACTAGCTTCGCGTACGCGCATACGTGTTGTATTTAGCATTTGTAAAAGAGCCGAACATTCCTTGGCTGCAACTTGAAATACAGCTGCATTTAGCTCCGGATCAGCATGAACATGACTTAAGTTATTTCGTATTGATTGCACGCGACCGCTAATAAATTCTGGGCCTTGCTCCGCAAACGTTTTTAATAACTCAAAAAGGCTTTGCACCGTTGGACGCATAATTACAAATTGTGTAAAGCCAACCCGATCCATAGTTAGCCATTCACTTTCAATCAAGCTCTTAAGTGCGCCATTGGCTCTAACATTGAGCGCTGTGATCTGTTCATCTGGATCAACTTCATGCTCGTCATCCCAACGCTGCAGAAATCTTTCAATGGATGCAATTACACGTTTTTGAGTCCAGCCCTCACCATCAGGGGGGTCAGCCTCAGGTGCAAAAAAATCGTGATAGAGATGACTGAGCAAAGACCAGTTACGGCGCGCATGCTCGGACGCCCCTAGTGGACGAAATATCCTCTCCGGGACTCGATCAAAGATATTGGCATCTAAATCTTCCATATATGCCCTATAGTATTTACATAGATGTTAAATTAACATATATGTAAATTTAACATTAGTAAAGAGGGATAGATTTGGACAAGCGTACATTTAGGCAATTTGAGTTCATTGAGCTCGTGCTCGCATATGAAGGGTTGCTGACGAATCAACGCTTACGAGAAAAATTCGATATATCGAGCGTTCAAGCATCTAGAGTATTAGCTTCTTATCGGAGCGCTCATCCTGATAATGTTTTGCATCTAAAGGGTGGAGGGCGAGGAAGATACGCCCCGTCTTCGAAATTTACACCTGCAATTGCGACCCTTGGTGTAGAGCATTATTTCCAAACTGTAGCAAATACAGCTGAAAATATTGAAGTAGAAGACGTGCGAAAGGATTTCACTGTAGTCACGCCACAAAGTTTCCGTGTAATCCACTCGGCAATGAGCGAAGGTAATGCAGCACAGATAACGTATAGATCTATGAATCACCCCAATGGAATAGATAGGATTGTTCATCCCAGGGCGTTTGTATTTGCCGGTCGTAGATGGCATTTAAGAGCGTTTGATGAAAGTACAACTGAGCATCGTGATTTCAATTTGTCACGAATTTCTAACGCAATCTCCTCTCAGAAAAATGTTTCAACCCCTGTTGATGCTGATTGGGAAAATTATGTGCATCTCTTATTACAACCACACCCGTTATTAACTCCCGACCAAGAGAAACTAATCAGAGACGAGTTATTTAATGGGGCCGCTGCAAGACGTGTAACGGTTCGACGCGCGCTTGTTCAATATACTCTTAGAGAGTTGGAAATTGCTGTTGATCCAAATATTCAAAGACCACCCGAATATCAGTTATTCCTATATAGAACCGAATAAACTTGTTAAGTGGCTTTGACTTATTGCAGAGGCCGACGAACAACCTAAATAGCATCGCTAATTATTTTTAAAATCGAAGTATTGCTATCTATATAAACCAATAATTTAGCAGATTGAAAGTATCACCTATTATTCAATCCCACGGTTGTTATCGTGAATCTAGCCAAGGGAGTTATGGGCGGTTTAAGCGTGCCTAGGAGGTTGGCCGGAGCCGCCTGCGGGACTATGCTCCAAACCAGGCGGGCGACCATCTTTCGCTATGGGCGCAAAGACGCCCGAATTTGATAATCAGATAAATGAAATCCGGTCTACTCTTTATCGGACTTCTCCGAATATCCTGCTCACTGGCTAGGGGGCGTTATGACCCGACATTGGCACCCCCTTTCGGGTTCCGGTCAGCGCCAACGAGGTAAGTATACTAATTAATCAAACTTGAGCAAGAGCTGATTGATGGTATCCATTTCCCCTATATTGAGACCGACATAACTGGAATCTTCTGAGAATATAGCCTTGGGAAGCGACCAACTATCTGGCATTGAACTGGAAAGTTGATGTGGCCACTCTAAAATGAAGAAAGCCCAGCTTTTAGGCTGGGCTTTCAAGTCCTCGAAGGATGGAAAATGTAATAAGGCCTCTTGGGCAACGACTTTATACTAAGTTTCATCGACAAATCTGTCAATTGCGGATCCAGATAAGACTGGGCAATTCAGGAATTTGGCTGTAACGGTGTTACAAATTTCTCTTTGAGTACAACTTGCCATTTTTTTTTGAAATGACAGTAGACTGCACACTTGATATATTTATTTTTATTGAAAAATCAATATGTTATATATGCCATTAAATGCGTAAAACCAGATATAACTGTGTCAATTTATGAGTTAGATCGTTAGATGACCCCACTTTTTTTCCAAGAAATTCATTTAAATACGGCCATATTGCCAATTAATTGTTCAAACACCATGTCAGTTTATGGGTGAACCGACAAAACAAACACAGAAACCCGCTAAAACAGCGGGTTTTTGCGTTTCTAGCGTTCGAGATTATCCTACTAATATCCAGCCAATTCCCCCTATCGCAAATATTTGTCGGTATCGTTGTTGGTATCGAGAATTCATCCCAACGATAAAATGGTGACCAACAAGCTAATCAACATCAAAGTCAAACAAGCAAACACCCGCCCAAGTGAATTCAAAATCATCGATGTGATGATCTCTATTTGCTTATCAAGAACGATGGGGAGAGCAATAAATGCTGGCAACATGCTTATCGTTTTGCCTGAAAGCAAAAACCAGCAGCTCACTTATAATTAGCAATCATCGAAAAATGACCTGACGCATCCGCACATAGAGTCCTGATATATTCCGAAGCCATAGCCTATGGCTCAATATTCATTACACAACCACAGATACTATTTGAGAGATGTATGCACGGTACCGTCAAGAAAGACTACGAACAGCAGCTTGAATTAATAAAATCAGGACTTTTATCACTCAAAGCTACAGGAACCGATGGTTTTGAAGGGCTGCTCCGCATCGTTCTGACAAATTTGACAGATATTCCGTTTCGTCTTTCCGCTAGCGGATTACAAGGAGGAATGGATGGTGACAGTGCAATATCGAGAGACCACGTATGCTTCGAGGCCAAACGATACTCAGGCGAAATTCACAGAAATGAAGTCTTGGTGAAAATAACGGATTTAGCCCGAAGGGAGGAAGCCGCTGATCGCCTATGGATCCTCGGCGCAACAACCGAAATCAATACACAGCTCGCAAAGGCTATTAAAGAGGATGGAGATAAGAACGCCATCTCCACACTTATTCTTGATTGGACCGTTGCCCCGCTACCACTTCTTGCCATCGCCGTGGTTGCCGCTGGAGATAAGGCAATCGACTTCATAGCTGATAATTACGATGAGAAAACGGGCCCAGATGAGCTTCATGCTAGCGACCTACAAGCAGCATTTTTGTCTATTTCAAAGCATCCAGACTTTGAAAACCTACTCCAACTCATCAAGTCGAACCTCAATATTTCAAAATTAGCCTTGAGACGAGCCGTCGATTTAAATATTAAGTGGCGGCAAAAAACATTTAGCTGTACTCGCCACGCAAGAGAGCGTCTCGGACAAGGTATTGCGGTTTTGCAGGACAAATCCTTCCCATCAATGCGCAACGAGATACGTCAGCGTATTTCGAATGAGCTGAAGGCGGGCACAGAAGTCATTTTGCTAGGAGATGAGGGGCACGGTAAATCATGGCTTTCCGCTCAATTATGCTCAGACACGGAAGGCTTGGGGCTATTCATAAGTGCAGAGCAGCTTGACGGTGTGCTTGTCGGTGGTCTTGATGACTTCTTGATCGATACTCTGATCAAACAAACCGGCGAAGTAGCACACGACACAATTAAGCTTAGATGGAGACATCGCTTTGAAGCATGGAGAGCTACCCCACCGGTTACTCCTTTGCTCGTTGTCATCGATGGTTTAAATCAACGTCAAAGTCTTCGTTGGGACAAGCTACTCAACGGCATTCAGTTTCGATTATCAGAGATAGGTGGTCGGATGGTTGTGACCGTCAGGCCGCATTTCTGGAGAAAAGAAATTGCCCGAGGAATAGCATTTACGCCGAAAATTATCGAGGTTCCGGAATGGTCACCCCAAGAGCGCGACGAACTTTTGAAACACTATGGAATTGATCTTGATTGGCTTGACCAAGAAACCCTGCAAACACTTAAAAATCCACGACTGCTTGCCGTCGCGGCAGCAACTCTTCCACATCGTGAAGCAACTGCATGGAAAGGATTGACTACAGAACGATTGTTGATGGAACACCTTCGTGTGTCACAGCTT
Organism: Cellvibrio sp. ATLC23; assembly: GCF_057196725.1. Taxonomy (NCBI): domain Bacteria; kingdom Pseudomonadati; phylum Pseudomonadota; class Gammaproteobacteria; order Cellvibrionales; family Cellvibrionaceae; genus Cellvibrio; species Cellvibrio sp. ATLC23. The sequence goes on from NZ_JBXUOS010000012.1 coordinate 155,576, forward strand.
GATAACTACGAAGGCGAGACCTTTGCAAAATTGACCCAACGCCTCAGTGAGCACGCAACAAAAGTTTTGGAGCGAGTGAAAGCAGCTTCAGACGAACCACCCCAAAATTTTCAGACTGACTCTACTGCCGTTATCGAGACTCGCTTTTTTCGACCACTTGCGGGCCCTGGGGATCAATATGAACTACGTAACGAGGGCTTAACGCTCGCTCTGGGATTCACGCTAGTTGACCAGCTGTGGCAAATACATTTAGCACAACAAAACTTGCTAGAACGGGTTACTCAGCTCATCGAGCCTATAAATGCAATGGATCGAACTGCCGACGTTATTTTTGCATCTCTAATGATCTGCGCTCTCGATGATTATCGCTTCGATGCAGCCATTTTTTCAGCGCTTTTGGATGCGTTTGCAAATCTCCAAAATGTGAATGATCAACGCCTCGATGAATTCGTCGAGATCGTCAAACATCAGCCGGAGGCTCTTTTTGATACGCTCAAAGTTCTTTGTCTCGAAAACGGGCAAAGAATCAATCACGACTGGTTTATCCACTCTGCTTATATAGTCGCCTCAACCGATGCTGGGTGGCTCACAGCAAAAGCAGCCATCGATCATTGGCTTCGTTGTTACAACAAAGACCCAGTTTCGCAGACACTCTATTATCACAAACAAAGCGATGCTGATTACGTAGAAAAGATTGAGAAGAGAAAGGCAGAGATCGACGAAGAGTTGACAAGTCTCTCGGCGTTTGAAAATCAGTTGTTGGAACGGATGATCGAGGTGTCGAACGATACTAACGAATTGTTTACGTTGGCTCTTCGTTTGCTCGCAGGTCGATCTCTAGTAGACTTCGCAAATTCATTTGTTTCGATGGGATTGGCGTTCGCGTTGAATAAGCACCTTCACACAGCAAGGAAAGCATTTCAACAACTCACGACTTTTAACCGAGTAGAGCGCGCCGCAACTAACGCCGCTTTTCAAAAAGCAATTGAACCGCTTCGAACAAAAGACACCTCGCGAGGAGGCCAGTGGTCTGTTGTCCGAATGCTCCACGCAACTGGTGACGAAAGTGATGCAGCCGAAGCCAGCGCACTTGCGGAAGAACTACGAAAGGATTCGTATCACTACGAACTGCCATCACCAGTCGAATGGCGCCAGACCAGAGTTTCAAACCCTGACGCCATTCGTCCTGTGGACTTAGATGAAGGCTTACAAGAATTTAATGCTCTCGATCCCGAAACTCTTTTGCAGTCAATGAGTGTTCGCCGTGAAGACCTCAGCTTTAGGGAACTTTTACCGGTTGTCTGCCGATTTGATTCTGTAGTCGCTGCTCAAAAAGTCCGAAGCGTGCTCGCAGGTTTACTTACACGAGAAGGGTTTCCCTTGCGACAAGTCATTTTAAACTGTGAGGCTCACCTCCCATTGGTCGATCCTCAGTTAGCGAAGAGTTTGATTAATAGAGTGATGAATAGTGATGCCATTGAGACATTACCTGAACAAGATCAATCGGTCTGCCGAATGTTTGCCTTCCTTTACATTGCAGGACAGATTTCTGCAAGCGAACAGCTCAAATGCATGACAAGTAACGACCTCGGGTCAGACTATCTATTTTCTGTCATTCCCAGCCTTAAACCGCAAAGAACGGAAGGGATAATTGCAGCAGTTCGGAATGCGATTAACCGGAACGATGAAGACGCAGCATATGGAGCCCTTGTAGCTGCGCTTTATGGTCAAACTCAAATAGATAAAGAACTGGAAAGTCTAGTTCTAAAGTGTTCTCAAGGAGTCTCTTCCAAGCTTCGCGCCATTGCTTATGAGCTTGCAACGCAAAGAGATTTGGATAGTGTTCGACAAGCGCACACGCGCAGCAATTGGAACGCAGACTTAGCAGATAAAAATACTCCCGAGGAATGGTTTGGCTCAGTACTACTGGTTGAAGCATGTGCACGAGATGAAACATCAGTAGACAACATTCTGAAACGTATTAGCCAAAAAGTATGGCTTTCTTCGACCGAACGGCTCGGAAAAGTGTTCACCGAAACCTTGATTGGTTTCTTCGGTAAGCAACTTCGACAAGGAATTAGAGCTGTGGGAGAGATTCAGCTTCCGCCTGCAGATTTTGAATTCTCACAGACTGAGCCAGCCCCCTTCCCAATCCTATCTGTTCAAGAAACAGATCGACGTAGTGAACGCTTTCCCAAACAGCAGAGCCTAGAGGATGCTTGGGGTTCCAATGATGATTTCGACAAGAAACAGGAGAAACTTCATGAAGTCGCAAATTCATTCCTGGCGAAAATAAAAAAGTCGGATGCGCGCCTTGTACTTCAAGTGTTCACTACCGACGACCTCCGCCGATTTGTTTCCAAAGCTCCAATGCTACTAGATGAATTGGTTGATATATTGGAGCAAGCAGACAGCGCTCAATTTGTTTGGCTAAAAAACTTAGCTTTTTCGGTGGCGAACCTGATTTCCGCGAGAGATCCAAATCAAGCTGTTAAGTTTCTGGTGCGTGCTTCAGCAACACAGGGTTTCGTCACACAGTCTTTGGGGGACGATTTAACGCTTGAGCATCAAGCGGTCTGGGGAAGTGAAGTATCTGAGCCAATTGAGGCAATGTGGCATCAAAGGATTATGAGCTCTGAGAATGATGAAATCCTTGCTCGGGAAGTGCTAGCAGCGGAACGCTTTGGCGCGGGGAACTTCATCAACTCTATCGTTCTGCAATTAGCGTCGAGCGATGATAGTTTGGATAAGGCATATGCAATCACAATTGCGAGTTACTCCACTGAGTCGGACCTACTCTCTACAATTATTCACGAACATGTTGGAGACAAGGGGCCAACAGGTCAAGCAGCCAAGCATGCATTGATAGAGCAAGAAAATGCCATGTGGACGCAGTATTGGGTTGATCGCATGTGGAACGCCCCCACGGCCGAGGAATTTTGGCGCTGCCTGATGATTGCAAAGACCTCTATGGATGCGCGAGTGAGTAACAAAGCACCAAAGGACAATTGTTGGACGCTCTACGTTCCTGTTTTTCAAAAAACAAGAGCTTCAGCAATTAAGGAACGGAACAAGGAGCGAAAGAAGAGGCTTCTTGGACAAGAAGCACCCGAACCGATCTTTATTAAATTTACAAAGTGATGCCATAAAGGTCTAAAAAGTTCTTCGGATGGAATTTATCATCGCATTAAAAACTTCGTAGTATTGATTCACTATTACAATAGGTTTGCGAAGTGCATACCCTAACGCATATATATATGTGCAGGATAACTGTTGCCAAACATCAATACAAATAAAAAAGGGTGATAATAACCCGGTAAAATTGATAAAAGCCCTGACAGCAAGACATCAGTGTATTAATACCCTGCGATGAAATTGTGTTCACTGCTCCTCCAAAAGCCTGCGACAAGACTGCCTCTACACAGTGAAAGCATGTCCACACTCTGAACCAGGAAATGATTTTACTTGCGCTGGTTTGGTAGCTTCGCATGGACGACAAAACATCGATGTACGACAATGGTTCGCATAGACAATATTGATCTAATGAAAAGTCCAAAAGAATTGCGAAGACATCACCTTGGGAAATAATTTCCGTGAACTGCTGGTAAATTCTGAGATCTCGAATTTCAGCAGCTCAGGAAATAAACAGGTAGGAGCGCCTATAGAACAGACTGGAATAAAGTGATTTCAGTGGTTAAAAACTGCTTGCCCCCTGCACTGCGCTTCGTTTAAATTAAAAATGAAATCACTCGAAGCTCTGGAGGTTAAGAAGTAAATATCCACCCCCATCCAAGCCCTGCCTTGCGACTCAACTGACGAGTTCTCATATCCCTGTGGTTCTTTAAACACAGCTGGTTTTTAAATATGGATGTTGACGTTGCTCACGGAAAATGAGTGTTGCGATCCCTGCGGTGTTTCAAATACAGCTGGATCATTAAGCCCTTCATTGAAAGATGATGGCACCTTAGATTCTTTATTCATATCAAATTTTACAACATTGACTGGCGAATGTTGCTTCACGTTATGCGCAACATTGCCGCAAACTTTTTTTTGGAGCTAAAACCCATGAGCGATACAACTTTTGATGTAACCGCGTCCCGCATTACGAAAAAAACTTGCGTTGGAGTTTCACTTGATAGCCTTAAGGTAGGCAATGATGCCTATCAGTTCGGCATGGCAATTCAAGAGAATGGCGAAGAAAAGGTAGTTCGAGCAACCGCGGATTATTATGTGAGCCAAGGGATGGGGATATCGGCTGCTCATACAAAAGCAGGAACCGTGGTCGGTCACTATATTGAAACCATGGAGAACGGCGGGCTGTTTAAAACCGTACGAGCAAACCTAAAGAATGCCGAAACTCTCAAGGCGTAATTAGACCACCGCACTCTCTGGATTCCAGAGAGTGCTCCTTTGGATTTAGCAGATTCAAAGTCACTCACATCAATATTTTAAGTCCACCCCTACACAAGTTGAGGCGCTTCCGGCGCTACAAATTCCCACGCCCCCTAAAATTCGAATTGTCGTCTAACAGTTAGTCGAAGCCCCACCGATACAATTTTCGATAGGGCTCTCAGCTGTTTGATTAATAGCTATGTGTCGTAGGTCCAAATAACTACTCATGAAATTAGCGCTGAACGAACCAAGTACTGTTCATAAATCCTGAAAGTTTATATTAATCAATAAGTTAAATATGTCACTTTTTAGGTGTAATACGCTAGAAGAGTGTCAATTAATGGGTTCAGTAATCAAAATCGGGGCTGATTTGATGGGCGCTACAGCATCTTTCGGGGGTGAAATTGACAATATATGATTCAAATGGTGTGACAGTTTATGGGTGAACCGACACAAGTAGCGGGGGTTTTTGTTTTGGGGCAATGAAGAATGCTATGGCGCCGGATAATCGCGAGTGACAAGTTAAGCGAATTAATTCAGCTTTCACTGCCTTTATTGCATTAGACCAACTCACTGCGCTGCGGGAACCGCGACAGCATATTGAGCAGTTCAGTAAGATCAACCGGCTTAACCATGTGAACGTCGAACCCGGCCTGGGCAGATTTATGACGATCTTCGTCTTGCCCCCAGCCAGTGAGGGCGACGATAAACGTATCTTTCGCCCACTCCTTTTCCCGAATCCGTTTGCAGACTTCAAAGCCGTTTAATTTTGGTAAACCTATATCTAACAATATGGCATCGGGGCGCAACCTCTCAGCCGCGTCGATGGCTTCTTCACCATCATGCGCCATGAAGGCTTCGTTGCCGACTAAGGTCAACACATCGAATAAACTCTTCGCTCCATCCAGATTGTCATCAACAATCAAAATACGGATGCCTGTGCCCGCGACATTCGTATTTTGCGGGGTGATTTTCGGCTGTGTCTGATCGAGCGCAAGTGGCAAACGAATGACAAACTCACTGCCCTTGCCAAGACCTTCGCTGTGAACTTCAAGTTTGCCGCCGTGCAATTCGGCTAATTGTTTGGCAAGGGTAAGGCCGATACCCAGACCACTTTTGGATCGTTCTAATGATTGATCAACCTGCGAAAACATTTCGAAAATAAACGCCAGCATGTTGGGCGGAATACCTATGCCATTATCTTTTACGGTGATTACTGCTTCTCTATCGCCCCGTTCGGTGATCAAACTGATCTGGCCACCTTGCCCAGCGAACTTGCAGGCGTTGTTCAACAGATTGTTGACAACTTGCGTCAACCGAACCGAATCAGCCTCTACAAAAATTGCCTGCGGTGGCATTACCACGGTAACGTCCTGAGACGCGGATTGCGCCAAAGGGCTACAGGTTTCTACTGCCTGCTGAATCACCGTTGCTACGTCTATTCGACATAGACGCAACTCTATTTTTCCACGGCTAATGCGGCTCATGTCGAGCAAGTCATCAACAAGCCTTACTAAATGCGCAGTTTGTCGCTCGATGGTGTCTGTCGCTCGCCCAAATGCCTCTGGATTGTCGCCTGCAAGCTTTAATAGCGATACCGCATTACTGATAGGCGCAAGAGGGTTGCGCAGTTCGTGCGCCAACGTGGCGAGAAATTCATCTTTGCGCTGATCGGTCTCGCGCTCACGCAATTCGCGGCGACGCAGCGCGAGCAACGCAATCCACATCAACGACACCACGCCCAGCATTAGCACTGCTGCACCTAACGCCCGACTGGTGCCAAGATCAAATAATTCAAGCTCGTAACCTTTGCCACGAAGCCAGATAAACAAGGGAATCATCATCACAAGAATAGGCAACACGGTGCGCGCCATAGTGCCAGCACTGGAACGCTCGCATAACAACAGCATGGGATGCTGCTCAGGCACACTCACAATCAAACTCAACGCAACCGCCATCAACATGATTGCAGCGGGCAATGCTATTGCCGAGAGCCAGGGGATGGCATAAAAATTTCGAGCTCCGAAGATATAACCAAGCAGTGAGAACATCATTAGCAGCACAACAACCAGCGCAAGAATGGGCACACGGCGGCGGAGTTTTTGGGAGACGAGCAATCCAAGAGAGATGCCAATTAGCACAAACGATATTGACGCTGGCGGACCAAAACGCCCAGGGGTCATGGTGGCAGTATGCCCCCACTCGCGTCCAAAGAGTAATTGATGATTAAACCCGAAATCTGCTCCGAGTGCGTATTGCAGCAGGTTTACTCCACCACCTAAAGCAACAAACCCACCCAGCGCCAAAGTAGATCGTTGATACCCATAATGCAAAAGTAGTATTGCGATACTGGCCACCGCGATTAACACACAAGTATTAGGCTGAATCGATATATCTTCGTCAATCCAACTGGTGAAGCGCGGAATATCGTATGCCCAGCCGCTAAGGGAAACGACACTGGCAATAAGAGCGAACAGCGCCAGCAAAGCCGTCACTCTGCGCAAAATTTTTTGATCGATGATTGATGAACCGGTTGACATGCTACAGCTCGGGGAAATTGATTGGTGTCCAGCAAAGTGGATTTATTGAATTACTTTCGCGTTATAACTACAAGTGTTGAATTCAAATAATGGAATGAAACTTTCATAACCGCTGCGATCATGATGACGGTTCACAACAAAAATGATCGTTTTTAGCCTTTTATCGTTATCACTCTACGCTGCTCGCATTAAAACCACCTATGATTTAGGCAGACTTATTAATAGTGGACTACCCATGCCAGACAAGCGCCCAAGTATTCGCGAAGCCTTTTTGATCGGGGCGTTTCGCTTTTTGGGGTACATCGCCCATTGTGATGGACCGATTAACCGCGAGGAGATTGAGCGGCTGAAGGTGCATATGAAAAAAATGCATCTCGCGGAGGATGAACAGCGCAGAGCGCTTGCACTGTTTAAATCGGCCACTGCGCCTGAATTTGATGCGCGTCAGGCGCTGCAGGAATTTCGCAGCGCAACCACACCCAAGCTCATCCAGATTCTATTAATGCATCTGGTTGCCATGGCGCGTGCCGATGGTTATTTGATGGAGAAAGAACTGCATGCACTGCAGTGGATTGCGCGGGAGCTGGGTTATAAAAGTCTTGTATTTCCGCATTTATTAAAAATGATTTACGCGCAAGATCAGCTCGCCATGAGTATTAATCCACCCAAACCCGCCCAAGCCGATACCTATAACAATCCGCATACAACGCAAACAAAACCACAGCAGAACACCCAGCCCCACACTGCCAATCAACAGCGCAACTTGCACAAAGCTTACAAAATATTGGGTGTGACAATCGATATGACTGAAGATGAAATCCGGCGCGCCTATAAAAAACTCGCCAGCCAGCTGCACCCAGATAAATTAGTAAGTCAGGGTTTAGCGCAAGATCAGCTCAATGCCGCCACCGAACGCTTTAAACGCATTCAGGCAGCCTATGCGTTTATCAAAAAACACCGCTCGCTCTATGCGGCAGGTTAATAAGTTTGAGAGGAGCAGCCCAAAGCTGAAGGCCAATCTCCACAATTGGCGCTCTGCGCTGCCAATGAAGGGATGAAAAGGCCAGGAAAATTTGAGTCAAAATTTGACGATATTTTGCGATTATCTCGTCGCTATTTTTAATTGTTTTATGATTTACACGTTTAGTTTACCACTCAGGATAATTTAGACGCGCTCGCCTGTTCCGGCTGGGGCATTCACTCAGCGTCTTTTTTTGAGTGTTAATCATCACCTGATCTGCCACAAATTATTTTCTAAACGCGAATATTTGTATTCTTATGCCACGTCAAACCCAGCTATATTCATGAGTCCGCCAGCCACATCAGCGCGCCAGGCGCATTAAGGCAAAAGCGTTGACCAAAACACCGGGATAACGCTGCGCCAAACGCCGCACCGCAAATTCCATCACCAATTTCAAACCCGCACGACCAGCAAAAAAACGCATGGTGGCACTGCGAGGGAATTGCGGCTCTATATCACCCGCCCCACCCAATTGCGCAATAATATCCTGCCGCTGGCTGCGCAATTGTTGCTGTAGCAAGCAACGCTTCACCTTCAAGCTTGGTTCAACAGGTAAATTCACAATTGACTCCGAATCAGCGCCAGATCAGCGGCAATTTCTTCACGCGCTGCAGAAAACGTGGCCGAGCTTCGTGCAGCAATCTGAACAACCCAGTAAGCACACAGACACAAGCCCACAGCGTAGCCAGCCAAAACTCCTGCAATAGTTAGGGTGCGATAATCGCTAGTCCAACTGAGCGCAACAGCTAAAATGCCTGCAAACAGGAACAGACAAAAAAGGAAAATAAATCCGAACAGCGAAGCAATCATTAGCTGCTGTAATCGAACCTTTTCCTCTGCCCACTCAACACTGACAAGCTGGCCATGCAACTCCAAGCGCGTCAATGCTAATTTTGCCATAGTGCGCAAGCGCTTAATTATTTCCATAAATATTTTATTCCTACGAGGAGTCACTCCATGCGTGACCAAGGGGTATTCCCCTTCCTTGATGGCAAAAATGCATTCAAGTGAATGCATTTTTAATGGCTAATAGCAAAATCTTGCTATAACTCGACTATGCGCGACGCGCCAACAAATAACCCAACAGCAGACCTACAGCAGCACTGGCACCAATGGCATTCCATGGTTGTTCGTGCACATAAGTATTTGTGCTCTGGGCGGTTTTGCGCGCACGGTTAACAATAGTTTCACCTACCTCTTCAACCGAACTTTTGGCTGCTGCAATACGCTGATTCAGCTTAGCTTTGGCGCGATGCAATTCATCGCCAGTAAGATTTGTAGTCGCTTTGATAAGATCTTCCATGTCTGCAACAAAGCTGTGAAATTCACGCGCAAGGCCCGCTGAAGCATCTGTATTGTCGTCTTTACCATTGGTATTCAACGTTGGGCTATTTTGATTAGTTTGCATAATTAATTCCTAATAATAAATTGTTTAAATAGATATTCGTTTCGCTCTCCAATGCCAGGTAGTTTTTTCTATTCACCTCAACCCGGAGCGGAATGCTCATACTAATCCGCACTACGACCGATATCCGTTCGCCAACGCACTCAACAACAAATCACGCGCAAATAATGGAGTCAATAGCTGGGTGTGGCAGCGCACCGATAGGCCATCACAAATCCTGCTACTGTACCTCCATCAACCAACTCGCCCGTACTGCATAACTGTCATATTGCATATCGCACACAAGTCATCACGCCAACGGCCACCTAAAGAAAAAATTAAGAAACAACATTTGTTCGTCAATTAAAGGTAAAAAAGTATGAATTTATTAACACACACAGCCGCTACTAGAGGTGCATGGGCATTCACTCCGCACCTGCTGGTATTGGGCATCAGCCTATTATTACTCGGTGCTTGCGCATCAAAACCACTCCCACCAACACAAGAAATAAGCGCTGCCGAACAATCGCTTACCGATGCGGAACAGGCTCGTGTTGCCGAATATGCATTGCCAGAAATGCAGAGAGCACGCGAACAACTTAGCGACTCACGTGCTGCCGTCGCAAAGGAAGACATGGTGCTGGCTAAACGTTTGGCGCAACAGGCCAGCATGAATATCAAGCTAGCGTCGGCAAAAGCAGAACTCGCCAAGGCCGAGGCAGTAAATACGGATATGACTAAAAATATCGATGTACTTAAAGAAGAAATGCAGCGTAAAACTGGAGACACACAATGAAATTGTTAAACCTAAATGCAGTTATTAAACCGCTGAACTTACGCGCCCCCATACTCATAGCAGTTGCCAGCTTATTGATTATCAGTGGCTGTGCAAGCACACCACAACCACCTGAAGGAGCGGTATTAGCACGGGAAAAACTCACTCAGCTGCAAAATAATCCTGTACTGGCCAGCAAGGTTTCGGTTGCTATTCGCACAGCCGACACGGCGGTAAAGCAGGCGGAAATTCCACGCAAGGATAAAGCGCTATCAGATTACCTGGTATTTATCGCTGGCCGTGAGGTAGATGTTGCCTGGGCACAAGCCAAGACTCGTCAGCTTGAAGACCAACGCGCTGGCTTGACTGAAGAACGCAATAGCGCGCGGTTGGATTCACGCACTCGCGAAGCAGATCGCGCACAAAATGCCGCTGAACAAGCACGCTTGGATGCAGATATGGCGCGCGAAGATAGTGAGGCACTGCGCCGCCAAATTGCCGAGCTAAATGCCAAAGAAACCGAGCGCGGTTTAGTAGTCACCCTGGGTGATATGTTGTTTGAGACAGGCAATTCGCAACTCAAAGGCAATGCAGCGGAAAATCTGGTGAAATTATCGAGCTTTCTCAAAAGCTATCCTGATCGCACGCTGCTGATTGAAGGCCACACCGATAATGTAGGCAGTGACGCAAGTAATTTATCACTGTCACAGCGCCGCGCAGAATCAGTGCGCACCTATTTACTCGAGCAGGGTATCAGCAACAACCGGCTCAGCGCTTATGGCAAGGGAGAAAGCTTCCCTGTGGCAAGCAACGATTCAATTTCCGGACGCGCGTTGAATCGCCGCGTGGAAGTAATTATTGCCAATCATTCAACAGCAGCACAATAACATCGCACCTGGTCGACAGCTAAGTATCGGTTAGGTGAGATTATTACTAATATAAAATTAAGGAACAGAATATGAGCGTAGGAACAATTTTATTAATTGTGTTGATTCTAATGTTGATCGGAGTAATACCAAGTTGGTCCCATAGCCGCAATTGGGGCTATGGGCCGAGTGGTGGCTTAGGTTTGATTGTTGTAATCATTCTGGTTCTGGTTTTGATGGGACGCCTGTAATATTTGCAGAGGCTTTGCATCAGTCCTTGTTTCATGGTCATTTTCGCTAACCAGAACAAGAATAGCCGCGATATATCTTTTCTGTGCAATTGGATGTAGCCTAATACTGCAACACTCCTTTTCCTAATTCGAGAGAATTATCATGAGCAAAGCACAAGACATCAAAAAGGAAAGCAAGAAACCCGCCGCTAAAACCGCAAAGGAAAAACAAGAAGCCAAAAAGGCCAAGAAAGCCGAGAATGCACGTAAGGAGTTTTAATCACGCTATTGAGTTATACCAAGATTTTTTGCATACATAAGCAGCAGGTTAATGTCATCGGCATTAACCTGCCCGTTTTTCGATAGGTTTAACTACTTCACCTCAATATCCACAGACCAAATACTTCCTCCCTCTTCAGTCGTTACAATGATGCAAGCCTTACCTGCTTTTAACGCGGTAATCAAAGGCTCTCCCGCGGCGGTGTAAACAACTCCCTTATTGACATACAACGTTTTTTCTCCGCAAAAGCTAGGTTGGAGTAAACAAGCAGAAAGGATAAAATAAGTAAAACGGTGATACTTTTTCTCATCAGAAGCTACCTGTAGTGATTAATTATTTTTCGCTTTAAGCGGTTTTAATGAGCACCGGCGTTGGACCAGAATAAAAGTGCAACCAAGCTGCTTAACAACATAGGGAAAATGCGAGTCAAACCGAGCCTAGCCAATTCCGCAAAAGACGCATAGCCAATGGACGACTTGTGTGACATGAGCGCTGTGCAGCAAACCATTAAGGCACATTGATGCCACCAAGCTGATCAACTGCCCACCGTGGGCACCTATGCATGTAATGGGCAGTAATTACATTACCCGGCAAAATTTGTTATCTAGTCCTCCTATGCTTCAATGACGTGATTGTATTGTAGGGTGTACTTCACGAAGCAACCCCCGCAGGTACATTTTGACCTAAGGCGTAATCAAGGTAGGTTGCTGCTAGCGGCGCAGGCTGAGTTTACTAACAGCAACACATTTTAAAGGTAGAAGCGCGCCCAAAGCGGATATTAAAAAGTGGAGGCCGTATATCTCCGAATTGATTAAACTGTATATTTCCAACTTTATTTATGTTGATTGCTAAGATGTTGCTGCATCTAGCAATTTTTAAAGGGTAGAGTTAATCTGCCTGTAAATATACGGCTTTGGCCATTGAATAAACTGTTATGCAATACCACTTCGGAGAAAATTATGCTTATGGAAACAGCCATATCTATTTCATCTGCTGTTATTGCTTTATGCGCACTAGCTGTATCCATCTGGCAGGGCATCTTAACTAGACAACATCAACGGAAATCCGTAACTCCGTAACTCCGTAACTCCGTTAATATCGTTATCTCATAACGCATTAAATTATGAATCTATTGAAATTTGTATTCATAACAATGGCCTTGGCCCTGCAATATTTGCGAGCTATGCTATTTCTATAAATGGTAAGAAAACTATAATCAACTCTGAACATGATCTTTATGATTTCATTAACAGTCTTGGTCTAGGAAAAGTTGAAGCCGAAATATTTGTTCCAAACAAAGGAAGCTACATCGCAGTTGGGAGTGAAATAACTCTTATTTCAATTAAGCCATTGGAAAGTGCAGTTAATTATGAAGAGCTTCGTGAACTGCTTTTTAACTGCGAACCAGAAATCGAATATGAATCAATTTTCGGTGAAAAATTTTCAACAAGAAAAGCATAACAAGTCGTTGCAGCATCGCTCCGCTTCGCTGCACTGGACAGTTTTTAAGTCGCGGCTTTGTGGTTTTGCTACGCAAAAGTATTCCACAAAACCACAACTTAAAAACTGCCGCTGAACTCGGCGTTAAGCAGGTCATGAATGGATATCGATTTAGACGAAACACTGTTATCTTTTGGCGCAATGATTTTCGAGCTTGGTCTCCCAGTTTTTCTTGCATTTATTTACAGATATTCCCCTAAAAATAGACCCGTTATAGTTACGGTTATCTCTTCATTAATGCCATTTATCTGTGTGTACATATTTTTTCTAATTGAAAGCATTGTTGAACAAACAGCTGAAGTTGGGTGGGCAGCAGGTGCTATTTGGGTAATGAGCTTTTTTGTCTATATTACAACTGCTATATTCAGTTTTATTCTCGGTCTAATATTGCCAAAAAATATTAAAACTTGGCTGAGGGCCATATTGGGTCTGTTTTCTGGGCCAATTGCTTTAGTTATACTAAATCTATTGCCACTTTAAAACGCTTAACAAAGCAATCAAACGGATGGCCTTTAAGTTGCATTTTTGCCATTCCGCTACGCTCCATTTTATGGCAAAAGTGCAACTTAAAAACCACCGCTTATTGCGGCGTTATGCATAGGAGATGCAATGCACCAGCATTCATTTGATGTTAGAGAGTGGGATTTTGGATTCTCTGAAAATACATTAGCAGTTACATCAAAGTACGTTATGAATGGAGAGCGTCCAATCCTCACCATAATTCATGACAGTGAAGATTATTGGCAAGTTCTGTGCGACACAACCGATGATCCTGAAAACCACATGCTAATCTGCATGGGCTGCCTACTTGAGAAATTTCCTTTTATTTCAGAATTTTTTCGCTTACCAAAGGGTTATGAAGTATTTAGAAAGTCTGAAAAACATCCTTGGAAAAGAGCTAAATTTAAATACACTGAAGAAGGCAAAGCATAACAAGGCGCAGCAACACGCCACTGCGTGGCTGGACAGTTTGTAAGTCGCGCTTATGTGGTTTTGCTTCGCAAAAGTATTCCACAACGCACAACTTACAAACTGCCGTTGTGCTTAACGTTAGCACTCAATATGAAAATACTACTGACCATTATCATCTTCTTTTCAGGATCAGCTTTGGCAGATTCATTCACGTATGATATTCAGCAGGCGGGCTATAGTTTTGACCAATATGACCTGAAGGGAAGCGCTACATTTGAAATCTTTAAGAAAGAATTTAGGGGCTTCCGTTGGAAGGAGCAGGTCGGAAACAACAAAGGCGGTAGCGAGCCAACAATCTCAGTTAAAAATTCAGAAACAAACATTGATCTCTGGGTTTCCGTAATAGGAAGTCCGGAAGAGTTCGCATATCTTGTAGGCATCGTTCAGCCAAAGAAAGTCAAAACAATATTTGGCTTCGGAAAGGTAAAAGAAGTTCAATGGGTTACCGCCTATGTTCTAGAACAGCCGGAATCGGTAGAAGAAGCATTCCAACTCTATTTTCTTGGTCAAAATGAAATTTTAAATTCAAGGTTTTCAAGTTTGCCCATCTTTCTAGAGCAAGAGGCCGTAAAATAAAGTGCTAACAAGGCGCAGCAACACGCCGCTGCGCGGCTGGACAGTTTGTAAGTCGCGCTTATGTGGTTTTGCTTCGCAAAAGTATTCCACAACGCACAACTTACAAACTGCCGTTGTGCACGGCGTTATGCAAATTCAAAAAAAGGAAAGTTGCCATGAGAAAAACTGTATATGCTCTTTGTCTATTAACTGCTGCCGTTGCTGGTAAGTCTGCGCTGGCTATACCTGGGCTTATATTAGCTAAACCACTCAGCTTAGTTCCTGGGGCAATGCCAATAGTTTTATTTATCTTTGGGTTAATTGGTTCTTTTATACCTCTACTAGTTCTTTACAGGCTAATTATTTCTTTTAAATCAAGGTCATTTATCGTACCTGAGGTATTTGGCGGTATTGCATATTTCATTGCTATCGCTGGAATCGTTCTATCTGCATTAGTTATTTCTGGGTATGCATATCTAATATTGGCAAAAAGCTCTGGAATTTCCGGGGTACCACTGGTTTTAGCAATGGGATTCACAGGGCTATTAGTTTCTATTCCGGTAATTATTTGTGAGGCGCGCGACTTCTATAACTTGGTGCCCTCAAAAAATGCATAACAAGGTGCTCCAACACCGTTTCGGCGCTTCGCGCCTCCACTCGACAGTTTGTAAGTAGCGCATTTAGCGAATTGCTGCGCAAAGTTTATCGCAATGCGCTACTTACAAACTGCGGTTGAACACAACGTTAGAAGGAATCATGAATTATTATGTCGATTGGCGAAAGCCCATTAAGATCTTAGCTTTTACCACGCTTGCACTATTCGTTGCTATCGGGGTCCAGTATAAGTTCG